>JAAYKC010000111.1 GCA_012522645.1 Thermoplasmatales archaeon | reverse complement strand
ATGGACATGAACGGCATAGATTGCTCGTCCGTCGAGGCCGTGCTTATAACCCATGAGCACACCGACCACGTGAAAGGGGCCGGTCCCGTCGCAAGAGCCCTCAACGTGCCGGTTATGTGCAACCAGGCCACGTTCTGCTCTTCGAACATGGGCAGGGTCATCTATTCCGAGACGCAGACCATGGTGCCGTTCACGGCCGCAGGTATCCGTTTCACCCCGCTGCCCACATCCCACAACGCCGCGGAGCCCAACGCCTATGTGGCCGAAGCAGGCGGTAAGAAGGTGCTTGTGGCCACCGACACGGGGATGCTGACGCCGCCCGTGGAGGATGCGCTGAGGACATCTGACGTGGCGGTGCTGGAATCTAATTACGATAAACAGATGTTGGATAACGGCCCGTACCCTCTTTTCCTGCGCAGGCTCATAGCGAGCGACATAGGCCACCTTTCGAACGTGGCGTGCGCCGAAGCCCTTAAGAGGACGACGAACGGCATGAAACGCAAGGTATTCCTGGCGCACCTGAGCCGGAAGAACAACACACCCGATACCGCAAGAGAAACGGTCTCCAACCTCACCGGGACCAGAAGGGTGGAACTTGACTGCCTGGAATTCCCCGGGGATACGCGCGTGATCAGAGCGTGACCTGGATTATCTCCGCCTTATCCCTGTTGACGAGGGCCCGGGCCATCACAGCAGGCATCCTCACCACATCCTCCTTCCTGAGATCATAATCCCTGCTGGGACCTGAGAATCTCGGAAGGTCCTCCAGCACACGTATGACGACGATCTCCTCAGCGGTATCATCCTGTGTCTCGTCCTGAGCATCTCCCGCTGTTGCGTCCGGAAGGGCCTCCTGCGGCTCTTCGGGCACCGCTTCGGACACAGGCTCATCAAAGGGCTCATCCTCCGGGATATCGACGGGAGGAGCCTCCGCCGCGGCCGTTACCCTGACTATGTCAGGGACCACCGCGCTCTTCTTCCCGTCCACGATGGACCACTGCGCTGCAGCGGCTCTCATGGTGCCGTCGTAGAACGTCCTCTCCTCCGGCGTCAGCAGCTGAACGGGATTGTTGACGGCCCCCATGGCCCCTCTCACGGCCATGTCCGCTATCTTCTTCATGCGGAGCTCGGCGACCATCTTCATGTACTTCTGGATGTTCTTCTTCCTGGAGACGGCCCCGTCGAACATTATGGAATCGGGATCCTTCCCGGCCAGGACGTCGCACCTGGATATCTGCTCCCGGTAGAGCGTAGTCATCGCGGGATACAGGTCCCTGCGCACCTCAGAGAGCGCATTGGACCTGAGCTCCACGCTGTATATCGAGGTAAGCTCCTCGAAGGTCATCCCGCTGTTAATCCCGGCCACGCTGTAAACAATAAATCGTCTCTATTTGATGTTTGTCCATGGGGATTTGCGAAGCTCGAAACCATATTATGAATGCCCGCCCATAAGACGGGCATGGACTTCTCGGAAGCGGTCCGCCGGATGCCCTACGGGGCGGAAGCGGAGCTGCTCGTCTCACCGGGCTCTGACAGATCCGCACTGGAAGGTGTCGATCCGTGGAGGAAGCGGATAATCGTGAGGGTGAGAGCGAAGCCCACGGAAGGGAAGGCCAATAAGGAGGTGGAGGAGCTGATATCCGGGATAACCGGATGCAGGTCCGAGGTGATCAGGGGCCACACCAGCAGGCAGAAGACCGTTGCCGTTTACGGCGATGCTGACAGCATAATCGGGTCCATAGGTGAGGCGGTATGAATGACTGCGACCGCCTGGACGCACTGACGTGGCTGCTGGAGGACCTGGTCGACATCTCGGAGAACAGCGTCATCCTGATAGAGGGGAGGAAGGACCGGAAGGCGCTCGACTTCTTCAGGATACCCAGGGAGACCATCGAGGTCCAGAGGGACGGCCCCCGTACGGCCGCCGAGAGGGTCTACGAATCAGGAAAGGAGGCAGTCATCATGACGGACTGGGACAGCAAGGGCGACGAGATCGCCAGGAGCCTGGAGGAGAATCTGCGCTCCCTGGGCGTCCGTTACGATACGGACATACGGGATAAGCTGAGGGCCCTGTGCATGAGGGACGTGAAGGACGTCCAGGGACTGCCCGGTCTCCACAGGAGATTGGAATCCATGTGCGGACGCCCTCCGCAAAAAAGATTACGGAGCAGGTTATAGACAGGTGAGGTGAGCGGTTGTTCATTGTCATAGAAGGCATAGACGGCACCGGCAAGACGACTCTTTGCCGGTTCCTCGAAGAGAGGCTGATCCGCGAAGGATACGACGT
>JAAYKC010000154.1 GCA_012522645.1 Thermoplasmatales archaeon | reverse complement strand
ATCAGGGAGATCAATCCCGATGTGGTGCTCGCTATCGGACAGGCGGGCGGGAGGTTCGACATCACCGTCGAGCGGGTGGCCATCAACACCGATGATGCCCGCATCCCGGACAACGAGGGCAACCAGCCGATCGACCTGCCGATCGTCGAGGGCGGACCGCCTGCGTACTTCTCCACCCTCCCCATCAAGGCGATGGTGGAGGCGATCCGACAAGCCGGCATCCCGGCCAGTGTCTCGAACACGGCGGGGACCTTCGTCTGCAACCATCTCATGTACGGAATCCTGCACACGATCGCTGCCTTGGAGAGACCGGTGAGGGGAGGGTTCATCCACGTCCCCTTCGTCCCCGCTCAAGCCGTCGGAAAGCCGTTTGTGCCGAGCATGTCGCTTGGAGACATCACTCGGGCCATCGAGGCGGCCATCGCCGCGATCCTCGCCAATGAAACGGACATCATGCGCTCGGGGGGCAAGGAATTTTGACCGAGTGCAATAGAATTTGGGTATACGGCAGCCTGCTCTGCGGCTTCTTCAATCATCAGAAGGTGCTGCAGGGCCGGGTGCTCCACGCCAGGAGCGCCAAGGTCAAAGGCAGGCTCTTTCACCAAGTGCAGAAGGGGTACCCCGCCTTGGTGGAGGGGGAACAGTGGGTGTACGGTGAGCTGCTCGAGATCGATGTGCTCGCCTCGATCATCGAACGCATCGATGAGCTGGAAGGGTACCGCGAAGGGGGGAGCGACAACGAGTACGAGCGTCGCCTCGCCACCGTCCACGTCCTCTGTGATGGAGCGTGGCAGGAGACGCAGGCATATGTCTACTGGTACGTGCGCGACGACCTCGGGTCTGTGACCAACCCCGTACTGCCCCTGGACAATGGGGATTGGAGGTACTACATGGGTGCTACATGAGAGGGGGCTCTCACGGGACATCACCTGGCAGCGATCACCACCCATCCGAGAAATTGAAGCAAAGTCACTACCTCTCCTCCTTAAGGGGTAAGAAGATCGCAACAGTAGCTTCGCATGAACGGAAGCCAAAGTTGACGTAACTCCATATCACAAAGGATCCGGCCAGGTTTTTCAACTTGGCCTCTTTTATGCAAAGTTGGAAAAAATGTGGCTTTTCGCTGTTTTGTGTGGGTAAGCCCTACATGATGGTAGCCTTTGGCAGTTCGAGTTCCCCACATACGAGGTAGATCATGGCCATGAAGTTGTTCATGTTTTGTAGCCCCTTGCTCTTCTTTTAATCGAATCCGTCATTTCGACATCGATCTCCGTATCAAATCCGTGTCCGACCGACCCCGGCGGGCCTAGTCGGGGGATTCATCCCTCAACCAGCCTTCCTGACGGGAGAACTTTCGTGTCAGTCTTGAGAACACCGCACTAATGGCAAAGGAGCCGCGATGGGTAAGGCAGTGAGGTCTATCTATTCCCTTAAGGGACTCAATCTATAGGTATCAGTTTTTTTCCATCAGCCTTCATGTCTTCCTGCTTAGACGGTAAGCCGCTTGTCAATAGATCAAGGGCTTCAGTGAAAGCGGATAGGCTTTCATCAGAAAGTTCATTCAGACGCTCAAAAAACAAATGCCATGAACTTTGTGAGACTTGTACTGAAGCGCATTCATAAGCTTTCTTCCCTTTCTCACTAATGCGGATGATTACATTCTTTTTATTGTCAGGAGTATGGAATTTCTCTATCAATTTACCTTTATGAAGATGGTTGATTATCTTGGAATAAGTGCTTTGGGCAATGCCTAAGGTTTCAGAGACCCTCAGCATTGGATCATCGTTGCTTTCATGTTCGTACAGGTATTCCAGAACCTGCCATTCGAAACTATTCACCCATAAATCGTCACAAATGTTGAATTTTATGCTTCCAGCCCGATTGACCTGATTAACATGGCGCACAAGGGCCTCAACTAGTTGGCGATACCGCCCCATCCAAACAATCACGAGCGCTCTCCTTGATTAGTAAAGTACCACACATAAACATCGAATGTCCACTTGGAAAAAAAGATTGCTTTTCTGGGTTTACTGCAGTAGCATATGTATCACACAGAATATATTTATATTCTGTGTGATATATGAAGGGGGTCAAAAATGACTAAGTGCAAGAACAATTTGTTCCTTGTCGTTGCCATCGCACTGATGCTTGTCAGCATGATTGGTGCATCGCTAGTCCAAACTGGAGGTAGTTCAGTAAAGGTTACTGAAGTCTCATGGGTTGGTTCTGATGGGTACCAGCGTAGTGGATGGCTACTGAAGCCAAAGACAGCTACGGCAGAGAATACCGCACCTGCAGTGGTGACAAGCCATGGATTTCTTAACAACAGGGGAATGCAGGATTTGAATTTCGTTGAGCTTTCCCGCAGAGGCTTTGTGGTGCTGGCAATAGATATGACCAGTCATGGAGACTCCGAGATTACACCAGGTATGTCTGGTATGATGAACAGCGTATGGGAAGGCGTAAATTTCCTAGCTGACATAAACTATGTTGATAACACAAGAATCGGTGTGACTGGACACTCGTTCGGAGGCTTCAGCTGCAACTTCTCAGTACTCAGCGATGAGGCGAATGGCAGCAGGTATGTGGCAGCAGTCCTAGTGAACAGCATGGATCCCAGTTATGATACATCATATGGAAACAGGGATGTTGGAGTGGTTGCAGGCCAATACGATGAGTTTGCATTCAACATCACTGACGAAAATGGTGTGGCACAGCCCAAGCCGGAATACATCAACAGCAAGTCAGCCCAGACCTTCCTGAATTTTGGAAACGCCCCAACCGGCACTACTGAATTGAAAGCTGACACTGTCTACACGAAAAACATAGATGGAAGAGATGCAATCCGCGTAATCTATACCCCTAGCATCATTCATCCATGGGCTCACTTCAGCGCTAGATCCACAAAAGCAACGATTGAGTTCTTTGATGCATCTCTGAAGGCACCGAATCCAATTGACAGCAGCAATCAAGTCTGGCAATGGAAAGTTGTCTTCAACATTCTTGGAATAATCGGTTTCGTGATGTTCGTGATCACTTTCACGGCGGTGCTTCTGAGATTGCCTTTCTTCAAATCAGTGAAAAGGACAGAAATCTCTGGCCCGGCTCCTGCAAGAGGCAAGCAATGGTGGTTCTGGGTCAGTCTCGCACTGGCTGCGGCATTTGGCGCTATATTCTACCTGCCAATAATGCAGGCAACCAAGGCCGCAACATTCGCACCAACATTCCTTGATCAGGGCGCAGTGCGTGGCATCTCAGTCTGGGCGGCATGCTGTGGTCTGTTCACCCTCCTATTGATGTTTGTAACCAAGTTCATCAATAAGGAAGAGCAGATTGATCTGGCTGCAACAGGGATCAAGATTTCCTTAGTGAATCTCCTTAAGACTATACTGCTGGCCATAACAGTGGTTATCAGTTCCTATCTGTGGGTGTTCATGGCTGATTACTTCTTCCAAGTGGATTTCCGCGTATGGGTACTGGCCATCAGCAGATTCAACCCTGTGTACATCCGAATTGCTATCCCATTCATTCTTATCAGCAGCGTCTTCTATATTGCAAGTTCCATCTCTGTGAACTGTTTCAATTACCGCAAGATAGCCGGAAAAGAATGGTTGAATACCCTGATCTTGGCTGTAGCGACAGGGCTGCCCGCATTAATCGTCACCTTAATTCAATATATACATTTCTATCGCACAGGATTGCTGGTCTATTCAGCAAACCAGACACACCTGATTATAGTATGGCTTTTCCCATTGGTTGCTATCCTGCCTATCTCTGTCATTGTAGCTAGAAAGCTATATAAGAAGACAGGAAATCCCTATCTGCCTGGAATCATCAATGCAATTATTGTCACACTCATCAGTTGTGCCAATACTTGCACATTCTTCTAGGCTGTCAGGAGAATTTGATCAAAAGAGTATCATGAGCAACTGTCTATGATGGTTGCTCATTTTATTGTTATAGTAAGCGTCATAAATATAGTTCATCAACCCAACCATCCCACTCCCCCACTGTAATCCCATTGAGTCGATCTTTGGCCTAACGCACAACACAGGTAGGCGTATCACGAGTACGGCGACTTCGGAATCAAATATGCCCATCATTAGGAGCGAGCGTACGTACAGCTTCCCCCCTCTCACAATATAAGAGGGAAGTGATGACGGTTTGCTTCAGCTGCCTGCACTCTTGGGGCAATCGTGCTCCACTCAATGATGAACCCTCTGTGGAACCATCCACTTCATCGATGCCTACTGACCATCCACAAAGGGAGAGAAGCGTTGCTACAGCGAAGATGATGGGCGATTCATCAGCTTCGCCCGTATGCTGGTGCTCCGCTAGACTTACCGGAGTCTCTATCGAGGATGATCCATTGCTTCTTCTTCATCCGAAGAACGTGGCTGAGCGCCTCAATGAGCAATGACTGAAACCGTCCCTCATCAACTTCCCTGTCCAGCATGATCGTCGCCTTATCCACTGAGGCCCACAAGACTAAAGCTTCCCACGACAACCCCTTCACCGGTGGGAGCAGGACAAGGGCAACCCCGATATCGGCCAACCGTTGTTGTAGGTCGGCGACAGCACTCACATGATCGTTGCCTTGGAGCATGGAGAGCTCCTGGATGGCTGTTCTAAGCCTCGGCCCTTCAAACGGACCACACCGCAGCGCATGGGCTGCCCTTTGCCCCATCCGCACCCACGCAGAGGCCGTTCCCAGCTCTTTGAAGGACCCGATGGGGCTCTCCTGCCAAAGCCGTCGCCACGCTCCCACGTCATGTACCCCATAGAACCGGAGCGCCTCTCCAACGATCTCTGCCTCATCACCGGTGCCCTGCACCTCTCGGTGGGCCAATAAATCATCGATGGGGATCTGTGCAATCCACGCCCGCTGTGCCTGTTGCGTCTCCAAGCGCCTGATCTTGGCCAACTGTTCACGGTACTGCATCTCAAGACTGTTCCACATGCGCGCCGGAACTCCAGTTGCCATCTCAAGACGCTCTGCACTCTCGTAGGTTATCGGCTGTTCTCCTCTACAGATTCGGTTGATGGTCTGCTCGGTCAAGGAACAGCGAAGGGCCAACTCTTTCTTTGACATGCCGAGGCTTTCCAACACCTCTTGCAAGGTCTCTCCCGGTGCGACCGCGTAGTTGGGATCATGGGCATACAACATCTCTTTCTCTTCGTTGGTGTTCATAGTGACCTCTCTGTGCCTATTGGTGGGTATCAGCAATGGCGGTAATGATGATCCCTTTGATCCTTGTTCTATCGATCTCACCATTCTCCGTCTTGAATATCGGGCCTTGGGGGGTGAAGAGCAACCGATACGGATGCTCAAGATCAACAGAAAAAATCATACCGGAACCTTTGAGCAGATGACAGCGTGCTGGCGGAAGGTATGAAATATCTGAGAGCGAGGCAACGGCAGACAACTCCATAAGCCGTTGTTTGAGTTTCCTTGCCATCACCGCTCCAAGCCGCCTTCGCATCATCGCTTCATCACAGCACAGTTTCTGCATCTGCTTCGTCTTATAGTAAATCTCCATCCATGCTCCTGTCAATATTTT
>JAAYKC010000110.1 GCA_012522645.1 Thermoplasmatales archaeon | reverse complement strand
TATATTATATCTGTTGGACCACTGTCCCAGCGAAGCGAACATATGCATTTTTCTGTTGTTTGCCGGAAGCGATATCGTTGCCATCGATATGTTCTTCATCGTGGCGCTAATATGGGGCCTAGTATTCCTGGCCATAGGATTGACGAAATTTGTCAAGAAGGAGCTGTGATGATGTGGAGAAATCCACTATATCAGCAGAAAATATGCTTTGTATGTTGCTTCCAGACAGATGAACATAGAATATATGACTTGTACGGCAGAATATGAAACGCTTCCGGAATCCAACAATACCTTCGGATATGCTGCGCTTGCCGCAGGAGCATTCGTGATATTCCTTGTGGTGCTGTTCGGGAGGAGTCAGAAGATCAAGGGCTGAATCGATCCGCGCACCCTTTGCCCTGCGGCACCGTCAGATGCTGTATCTGTATGGGGCGGGGGGTGCCCGCTTCTCCTTTCTTCTGTCCTCTGTGAACTTGATAAATTTTCCCCTCACTTGATCTGTTTTCCGGATATCGGTCCCGCAGGCCCTCTGTGCGGCTCCGTGTGATCTGCGAACGGAGATGAAGGGGGCTGTCGGCATACTCGAATGCAAATGTGCAGCCTCTGCAGGTCAAGAATGACGTCCGTACCCGCCTGCCCGGGTATCGCACCTTGGAAGGAAAAATGTCGGATCCCTTTGTGCGACAACATCCGAGACAACAGTTCATAATATATACTTGAACATGTGAAAAAAGATTGTGCAGACCCTGCGCAGACGTCCGGCCGGGTTACGGCCGTGTTATGTGAAGTACTGTTACGTTTACAAATGGTATTTAACGGGACTTACATCTTGTACAATCGTTAACAATATTTTAGGAATTTTCCAAGTTAGCCTAAAACCTTTAAATAACAAATGTGAACCTGGTTCATCAACGACTCACAGGAGGCGTGATAATGGAAAAGAAAACTAAAGCGATATTCGCAGCGGCCATGATGCTGACGATTGTTATGGCCGGATTCGTTGCAACGGGACATTCGAATACGTCCGAAGCGACGAAGGACGGAACTTCAGCAGACGATGCATATGAGATCACGCTCGAAGTAGGTCAGACAATGGATTACTCCGTGGTCTTCAACGTGAGCTCAGCTAAAATAAACAAAGTGGAAGTGGGCTCCACAAGCGGGACTGCGACTGACACGCCTATAGTGGGATCTCATCTCACAGCAAAGTACAGCAGCAACGTCGTATCCTTCGAGGCAACCGTTGAGACTGTCGCAAACACGCCGGAGCTTGTGATCATCCACGGCGCATCTGCTCAGATAAGCGGTAACGCCAGTGCGCAATACATCAAAGTGACCGTGCTGCCCGCTCTTGCGTTAAAGAACGGCACCCTGACTTTCTACAAGAACGTCGCAGGATCTGAGGGTACCCTCACATCTAACCAGGCCAATGTTATCTACTCCGCCAGCACGACAACGCTGCCGGCGGGACTCCATATAGAGGAGAACGGTAAGATATACGGCAAGGTCACAGCGGCCGCAGATACATACTCCGTTACGATCACAGTCACGAGCCTGACAACAGGTGTGTCAAAGGATCTTACGGCGTCGATCCAGGTAAAGGAGGTAACCGGCTTCACCATCGGAACTGTGGTGGACGGAGGGCTTTCCGAAAACGCCGGTAAATATTACATATCCAACGATAAGACCGGTTTCAAATTCAAGATCGATGGATATGTGGCAGATGGGAACTGGACTGTTGCAGCATCCGAGGACTTCTCAGGCACATCAGGTAAGTTCACCTACTCTATAGACAGTGACGGAATCGTGACGTTTACTCAAACGGATGTTACATTCCGTCTGAGCGGAGACTATATAGTCGGAGTTACCCACGACGTCAATGGTGTATCCATGTACGAATACGTGACGATACACTTCCAGGCGGGGCTCGGATTCGACACGGCACCGGTGGCGTCAATAGTGGTAGGGCTCACTCCTGTCACAAAGACAACTTGAGGCAGACCATATCAAACCATTTCCCTCCTTTCCCATGAGGTGAAGAATGTGAAGTACAAGCTGACGGCGGTCCTGGCCCTGGTGACCATGCTCACAGCAGGCGCTCTGTTCTCATCAGAAAATACAGAAGCCGACTCGGAAGATGTCCGGGTGTTCTATGCATATACGTTGTATCTTGGTTTCGACGGAGATGCGTCTTGGACCATAGAATGGGACTTCGGTGACGGCAGTGAGCCTGAAAATACATGGAATGTGGTGCATACATACCAGGAAAAGGGCGATTATGTCATAACTCAAACCGTGTGGAACAATATCGGTCATGACACGGACACGATAACTGTCAGGATCATGGGGCACCCCACGGTCACGTTCCATTCCGGAACCGACGATTTCATTAGCAGCATCGAGGTCCCGCTGATCGGTAAGGATGCGCAGGTGCTCCCGGACGTCGGCATACCCGAGAGAACGGGATTCAACTTCGAAGGATGGTACTATGACGAGGACTGCACTATATGTTGGGACCCGGATGATACCGTCGGAGAGCACATCGATCTGTATGCCAAATGGGGATCAGACAGTGCAGCGGGAGAAGATCCCGATGAAGATGGACGGGGGCTGGATAATGCAGCCGTGTACATATTGATAGGCGGGGCCTCACTGGTCGCCGCCCTGCTTGTGATATTGATATTGTCAAGAAGAAAGGCTGATAAGGGCTGAGGATACACACAGATGAAGAAAATCCCCGTCGGACGTTTCGCGGCATTCGCAACCGTCACAGCGCTGGTGCTGATCGCATCATCGTTTGCGCTCATGAGTGTCGCGGAAGGACCCGAAGCAGAGATCGAATTCGACCTCAACGGCGGAACGCTGAACGGTCAGGGGACCTTCTTCAGGACTGAGAGCAGTCTTGTGACGGGCCTTCCCGACATCAGCGATACTGTCATGCCTGCAGGGAAGGATGAGTTCGTCGTATGGAGCGCCTCTCCGACCTCGTATTCCCAGATCTATAACATCGGCGATCCGGTGCCCTCAGGTATCACGACTTTCTATGCCATATGGGGCGTGAACCTCGACGTATCCGCCAACATGACCGTGTCCGCCGCAGGATGCTACATAGTGAACGGAGGGTCTGCGCCATTGAGGGATGTGGAC
>JAAYKC010000109.1 GCA_012522645.1 Thermoplasmatales archaeon | reverse complement strand
GCTCAGTCCTAAACCTATAAATAGAAGGGGGGATTAGAGGGGGATGCGCGATGTGAACCATCGTGTATCTGTTCGGTCTGGTATCGAACGGAAATGAAGATTGACGAGGTATTATATACCTCTTCGATAATCGGGAATTCCGCCAGGGCCGTTCAACGGTTTTGGTTGGATAAGGATGAAAATGCACCCGGCGAGAGGTCCTCGACCGGGGAAGAGGCATAGGGCTCCGACATGGAGGATGAGATCGGGTAAAGCCCCATGATTGCCGATCATACGAAACCTGGACGTGTGCTAGATCATACGCCAGCGGCGATGCTACGCCGCATGGGGGATGGTTCGGCTAGAGCGCTGAAGAAGGTCGTGTCAAGCAGCGATATGCGTCGGGTAGGTGCATGAAGCCTATGATCCGACGATGACCTAATGGGACTTCCTATTCTTCGGAATGGTCAGTAATGACAGGGAACGCGGGGGATTGAAGCATCTTAGTACCCGCAGGAAAAGAAATCAACAGAGATACCGCTAGTAAAGGCGATCGAAAACGGTACAGGGCAAACCGAATCCCTTGGTGAAAGCCTGGGGAGGTGTGGTGTTGTGGACTCTTTTACTCCTGGCGCAATAATATTCGAAATGTGCTGGAAAGCACTGCCATAGAGGGTGATAGCCCCTTAGAAGAAGGATTGCATGGAGATTTTAGAGGATCCAGAGTAGCGTGCGTTGGATATCGCGCGTGAATCCGGGAGGCATTCGCTTCCAACCCTAAATACGTCTCTAGTCCGATAGTGCAGTAGTAGCGTGAGCGAAGACTGAAAAGTACCCTTAACGGGAGGTTAAAAGACCTGAAACCATGCGGTCAAAGATTTATATAGCATCAAAGGGAAGAAGCCATAATATGGTGGACCAGTGTTATATTGTCCGTTTAGAAAAACGGGCCAGGGAGTTCTGGTCATTGGCGAGGTTAACCACTTGAAGTGGGAAGCCACAGGGAAACCAATTGTCCGCAGTTTTTTAACGAGGGACAAGGTGTGCTCGCCTGGAGTCAATGGCGCGGATACCCGAAGCCGGTCGATCTACGCCTGAGCAGATTGAAGCCTCCTGAAAGGGAGGTGGAGGATCGAACCAGTACTGATGTGCAAATCGTTTGGATGACTTGGGTGTAGGGGTGAAAGGCCAATCTAGGCCGGAAATAGCTGGTTCCCCCTGAAACTATTCGCAGATAGACCTCGACTGAGGCAGATCGTGAGGTAGAGCCACTGATTGGGTACTTAGGGGAAGAAATTCCTCGGTATTCTGTCAAACTCCGAATATGCGATCACCGTAGACGTCGGGAGTGAGGCCATCCGGGGTAAGCTCGATGGCCGTGAGGGAAACAACCCAGACTAGAGTTAAGGTCCCTAAATATCGGTTAAGTGTAATTAAAATGGCGTCGGCAGTCCAAAACAACCGGGAGGTGGGCTTAGAAGCAGCCATCCTTTAAAGATAGCGTAACAGCTCACCGGTCGAGATTGTGGGCCCAAAAAATGGACGGGGCTAAAACCGGTTACCGATACTCTAGAATACAGCAATGTAATTTCGTAAGGGGGCGTGGTGCATGGGCAGAAGTGGGGCCGTGAGGTCCTGTGGACCGTGTACCAATGAGGATCCTGGTGAGAGTAGCAGCAAAGTACGGTGAGAATCCGTACCGCCGCAGGGGCAAGGGTTCCTTGGCAATGTTCGTCAGCCAAGGGTTAGTCGATCCTAAGGCAGTTCTTAATTGACGCTGTCGAAAGGGAAACTGGTTAATATTCCAGTACTATAGATTCCTTTGTCCGTATCCCGACAGATAGGGATAGTTGGAGTACAATAGCCATTGTATTGAAGCACCGAAGTCTCCGGAGAACCGTCATGGTGAGAAAGAGATGAATGTGTGATCAGGCGAGCGTAGGCTCGCTTCCGATAAGTCCCCGTTTCCGTGAAAAAGGATACGGAGTCAGCTTCTATAATCGTACCAAGAACCGACACAGGTGTCCCTAGGTGAGAAGCCTAAGGCGTGTTAGCATAATCTAGGCGAGGGAACTCGGCAAATTAGCCCTGTAACTTCGGGAGAAGGGGTGCCAGTTGCGTGAGTAACTGGTCGCAGTGACAAGAGAACTCCGACTGTTTAATCAAAACATAGATCGCTGCTAGTTCGAAAGGATGTGTATAGCGGTTGAAGTCTGCCCAGTGTCGGTATCTTAAATCCTGTTTCAACGGGACGAAGGACCGATAAACGGCGGGGGTAACTATGACCCTCTTAAGGTAGCGTAATACCTTGTCGCTTAATTGGCGACTTGCATGAAGGCCCAACGAGAGTTCTACTGTCCCCGCCTAGACGCTAGTGAAATCAATCTGTCTGGTGCACAATCCAGACCCCTCCATCTGAAAGCGAAGACCCCATGGAGTTTCACTGCAACCTGTTGTTGCGGTAAGAATTGGCATGTGTAGGGTAGGCGGGAGTCATTACCCAGGAAGGAGCGCCAGCTTCTCTCCGAGACTACGATGAAACACCGCCCTTGCCGGTTTTTACTACTAACCTCTCCGGAGGAACATCTATAGGTAGGCAGTTCGGGTGGGGCGCCACGCCCTCAAAAAGATAACAAGGGCGCCCAAAGGTTAGCTCAGGTAGGTCAGAAATCTACCGAAGAATGTAAGGGTATAAGCTAGCTTGACTCGGAACCAGATAATAGGGTTCGGAGATAGGAAACTAAGGCCTAACGAACCAATCAACCTCCCGAGTGGGGGTGATTGATGTCAGAAAAATTACCCTGGGGATAATTGAGTTGTCAGCAGCAAGAGTTCATATCGACCTGCTGGCTTGCTACTTCGCTGTCGGCTCTCCCTATCCTGGTGGTGCAGCAGCTGCCAAGGGTGGGGTTGTTCGCCCATTAAAAGGGATCGTGAGCTGGGTTTAAAACGTCGTGAGACAGTTTTGTTGCTTTTTGATGGAGGTGTTGGTGCCTGACGAGAAGGACCCTTTAGTACGAGAGGAACAGGGGTTCGCCGCCTCTAGTTTATCAGTTGTCCGGCAGGGCATTGCTGAGCAGCCACGCGGTAGTGGATAAGAGCTGAAAGCATCTAAGCTCGAAGTCATCTTGAAAAAGAGGCACCCATAGAACGCTCATAAATGATGAGTTTGATGGAAGTGGGGTGTAAGTACCGAGGTTTTCCGAGGTATTCAGCCCGCACTAACCAAAGTTCTTTTGACGTCGCTGGGGTGTGGTCTAGCAGTTAAACAGGTTTCGTATGAAAAAATCTCATCCTCCATCCTGATTTTTTATTTTTTATCGTATCAGAGCATATGCTCTCTCCGTTAAATGTAATAACTCCCTCTGAGTTCTTATTCCGTAAGGTGAAAAAAATGGGACTTTGGGACGACATCAAAGCCGGCGCCAAGAATGTGGACAGTAAGATAGGGCAGAAGTACGATGAGGAGAAGATCGAATCCGAGATCCGGAAGATCGAGAAGGACATCGTCGAATTGAAGAGGATCCTCGGCGAGGACGTATACGAATCGTACTCCGAAGGCAAAGCCTATGACCCTGCTGCGGACTGCAAAATAATCAAATCCAAATATGATGACATCGACGGTCTGAAGGCTGAGAAGGAAAGGATCATCGCAGAGGCGAAAGCCGAGCGCGAAGCGAACCGCCAGGCAAAAAACTGAACGGGATCGGGACTCTCAGAAGTCTCCCCCTTTAACTATTTCTCACTCCCTCTAGAATAGGTTAAATATGCCGATACTGTCGCATTTCCCATGACCGTTACGCAAGTGGATCTGTCATCGCTCTATGATTCGAACATCTATTTCATAGACGGAGGCAGGAAAACATTGCTTGTGGATACGGGGACGGGCTTCAATCCGGAGCCCAGCTTAAATTCCATAAGGAAGCTCCTGAACAACAGGAGATTGGACTATCTTGTTCTGACCCACCGCCATTTCGATCACGTTGGCGGTATGGCCCGGATAATAAAGGAGTTCTCCCCCGGGAGGATCCTCATGGGAGAAGGTGACGCTGAACCGATCAGAGAAGGCGATTCAGAGGCCACGATGGGGACTGCCTTCGGCGGCAGGATAGAGAGGACGGATGTGGAGGGGCTGAAAGAAGGAGATGTCCTGGACCTCGGCGACTGGACCCTCACCGTGATAGAGACGCCGGGGCACACCGCAGGCAGCATATGCCTGTACGACGCAGAGAGGAAAGCACTGTTCACAGGGGATCTGTTATTCATGAACGGAGTGGGCAACACCACGGATCCCACCGGGGATGCGGGAGAGCTCAAAGCATCCCTCAGGAAGCTTTCAGGATATGATATAATCGGATTGTATCCGGGACACGGGCCGTATCTGGCCAAAGGCGGCTATGAGCAGCTGCGCGGGGCGATGCGGATGATGGGGGCTTGAATTTGAAGGTATACCAATGCAATGAGGATATGGGCGAGGCCACAATGGAGGCCGTGGAGAAGGCGGTCGGGGATCTGAAGGAGGGGAAGCTGATCATATACCCCACGGAGACCGTTTACGGGATAGGCGCTGATGTGTTCAACGAGGCGGCTGCGAAGAAGGTCTTCATAGCGAAGAACAGACCCTTCGACATGCCGCTCTCCGTCGCCGTGAGCGATCTGGAGATGATGAGGACCATAGCTGAGGTAACGCCTGTGGCAGAGAAGCTCGCAAAGGCATTCCTCCCCGGGCCGCTGACCATAATAATCAAGAAGAAATCCGATGTGCCGGACATCGTGACCTCCATGTCGGACAAAGTGGGGGTAAGGATACCGGATCATCCGGTGGCAAGGGAGATAGCGAGACGCTTCGGTCCCATAATAACAACATCCGCGAACAAGCATTCCAAACCTGATGCGGTAACGGCCCAGGAGGCGGCCCGGGATCTGTCGGAGTACACGAAGACCTGTCTGGACAGCGGACCGTGCAGTCTCGGCAAACCGTCCACTATCGTATGGATCAATGGTGATGAGATAGAGATAGTAAGACAGGGCGCCATAACCCGGAACCAGATCAGAGAGGCGTTAGATGTTGAGCTCTGATGACCTGACGAAGCTCAGGAAAGCCGGCAGTGTTTCTGCCGCCGCCAGGGATCTCGGCATGGACATGGTCGCCGAGGGAGTGAAGCTGCTCGATGTCGCCGAAGAGGTGGAATCTTACATAAGATCCAAGGGGTGCGGTCTGGCATTCCCGTGCAACATAAGCCTGAATGAGATAGCGGCACACTACACCCCGTCATCCAACGATAAAACGGTGTTCGAGATCGGCGATGTTGTGAAGATAGACTGCGGAGCTCATGTGGACGGTTTCGTCGGTGATACGGCAGGCACTGTCGAAGTAGGCACTAACCGGTATCGGGACCTGATAGAATCGTCCCGCAGAGCCAGGGACATGGTCATGGAATTCATCGGAGAGGGCACGACGATGTCCGATATCGGATCGGCCGTGAACTCCAGCATAGTCTCCGACGGGTTCGTTCCTGTGAGGAACCTCACAGGCCACGAGATAACAAGATACAACCTCCATTCGGGGCTGGCCGTTCCGAATTACGATGACGGCAATAAGACCCCTCTCGCTGCAGGGATGATAATAGCCTGTGAGCCGTTCGCCACCAACGGAGAAGGGATGATAAAGGCGGGCAGGCCGGGGAACATATGCAGGATAGCCCGTGAGCGGCCGATACTCGATCAGGATGCAAGGGACTTCTTCGAGTACGTAAAGGAAGAATTCTCCACGTTCCCGTTCTGTGCCAGATCCTGTGATTATCCCAAAGCGGAGCTTCTCACCAAGAAGCTGCTGCGCCACGGTATAATCACCAGCTACGCAGTACTGAAGGAAGTCAGAGGCGGATGCGTCACGCAATCGGAGCATACGGTGTACATAGGCGGGCCCAGAGGAGAGGTCATGACCCTCCCCTGAGCCGCAATAGTTTTAATATCGTGTTGCGGCTTAATGGGCTTCAGGCCGGAATTGCCAAGCCTGGTCAAAGGCGAGAGACTCAAGATCTCTTCCCGCAGGGGTTCGCCGGTTCGAATCCGGCTTCCGGCACTCATCTCACACCATCCCGGGAAGAAGCCCGGGAGATGCACGTCTGGGTATCCCGTGCGTACCATGTTCTGCGTACGCAATGCTTTATAAATAATGAGTTCATCCGAGGTTCTACGTAAACTCGAGACCCGTCTTGAAGACGAATATCGAGAGCGCCCTCCGGGAACCGTTCAGGACCGGGGACAGGCGCTTGAGCGCATCCCCCTGGGGAACATTTACGGAGGAATACGAAATGGCAAAAGTGAAATCAGAGGGCGAGCCGGAAGGCAAGAAGCCCGCCAAGAAGAAGGATGCCGCAGCAGAGGATGAGAACTTCAACTTCATAGTGCGCATCGCGAACAGCGACATAGACGGTCAGAAGAGAACAGTCATCGGCCTCCAGAGCATCAAGGGCGTGGGGAGCAGAGTCGCACAGGTCGTTGTGAGGAAAGCCAATGTGGACCCGTCAGCCAAGATCGGTTCTCTGCAGGAGGATCAGGTCAAGGCATTGGAGGAGAGTGTTCTCTCATACGTGGAGTACGCCCCCAACTGGGCCATCAACAGGCAGATGGATTACGAGACGGGCGCTGACATGCACCTCATCAGCCAGGACCTGACGCTTACCCAGAATGACGATATCAACAGGATGAAGATGATCCGCAGCTACCGCGGGATAAGGCATGAGACCCATAAGAAAGTCAGAGGTCAGAGGACCAGGTCCAACGGCCGCCGCGGACTGACCCTTGGTGTATCCAAGAAGAGGAACTGAGGTGATTTGAATGGGAGATCCTAAATTCGCACGTAAGGCCTACGACACCCCTTCTCATCCCTGGCAGGGTGAGAGGATAAAGGCAGAGGTCGTTCTGGTCAACCAGTACGGTCTGAAGAACAAGACCGAGGTCTGGAAGGCTCAGACCCAGATAAGGAAGATAAGGGGACAGTCCAGAGATCTTCAGGCACGCCTCAGGGGAGAGGAGGAACAGGCACAGAAGGAAGCCGACGGGCTCCTGGCCAAATGCGGCCGCATGGGCCTGCTGCCTCTGGAGGGCGCAACCCTCAACGACATCCTCGTTCTCTCAGAGGGGGACATCCTGGAGCGCAGGCTTCAGACCCTCGTCTACAAGAAAGGTCTCGCCACTTCCCTGAAGCAGGCGAGGCAGATGATCGTCCACGGCCACGTGCTCATGAACGGGCACAGGGTCACGGTTCCCGGATACATAGTGCAGAGGGGAGAGGAAGCGTCCATCGAATACGATTCCGCTTCTCCGTTCTCGGATGAGCTCCACCCTATGAGGGCATCCGCTCAGGAGTCGGCGAACCGCATGGCTGAGAAAGAGGAAGCCAGATTGAAGATGGAGACCGCCCGTGCTGCGAAGGCGAAGGCTGACGCTCAAGAGGCAGGCATAACCGCGGAGGATGAATAAACATGGCAGCCAAATGGGGAGTAGCTAACATATATGCCAGCTACAACAACATCATGATAACGCTCACGGACATAACCGGTGCCGAGACAATAACCAGGGCGACCGGCGGCATGGTCGTGAAGCAGGCGAAGGACCAGGCATCCCCTTATGCGGCCCAGAGGGTCGCTGAGAGGGTCGCTGACGTCGCCAAAGAGAGGGATTTCGTCGGCATACACGTCAAAGTGCGCGCGCCCGGCGGCAACAAATCCGCTTCCCCCGGTCCGGGAGCCCAGGCAGCGATACGTGCTCTGGCCAGGGCCGGCATGAAGATCGGGCGCATCGAGGATGTGACCCCGGTGCCCCACGACGGCACCAAGAAGAAGGGCGGACGCAGAGGACGCAGGGTCTGAGGAGAATCCCATGCTAATAGAAATATTGGAGATGGAGGAGACAAAGGCCAAGTTCATCCTGAGGGACACCACGCCTGCGAAGGCGAACGCCCTCAGGAGGGCTCTGCTGTCTGACATCCCCAAGATGGCCATAGATAAAGTGGAATTCCATCTGGGGTCCATAGATGTCGACGGTAAGGATTTCGAATCTGTCACGCCTCTTTTCGACGAGATAATCGCCCACAGGCTCGGCATGGTCCCGGTGCCCACGGATCTGGATCTGTTCAACTTCCAGAAGGACTGCGTCTGCGGAGGCGAGGGCTGTCCCAACTGCACGATAATGTACAGTCTGAACAAGAACGGCCCCTGCACTGTGTACTCCGGGGATCTGGAGCCGCTCGGCAGTCCCGACTTCAGGGTCAAGGATGAGCATATACCCATAGTCGAGCTGTCTGACGGGCAGTCCGTCCTCATATACGCCCACGCGGTCATGGGAACGGCGAAGGAGCATGTGAAATGGCAGGTCGCCAACGGTGTCGGGTACAAGTACATGCCCGCCGTAACCGTGAAGTCCTCGGCCAATGCCAAGGAGGTCGCGGCATCCTGTCCCAGGAAGGTCTTCGACATCGACGGGAAGGATCTCATCGCCGCCAGACCCCTGGACTGCATACTCTGCAACTCCTGCGTCGAGGTGGACGGAGGGAAATCCGTTTCTGTGCAGGGAGACGATAAGAATTTCGTCTTCTCTTTCGAGACTGACGGATCCCTTACGGCAGAGAAGGCCCTCATGAAGGCGGCCGACCTGCTCTCTGAGAAGACCAAGGCCTTCGCCGAGAGCATCAGCGATATAACCGCCTGAAAACACCGGGGGGTCAAACCCCCTTCTTTTTTCTCACATGAAATCCGTGAGCTTGCATTTGCGCACTTTATCGTTATCGAAAAGCGACGCCATGCTCATCTCCAGGATCTCTATGCGCTCCAATGTGTAGTTGCTGAGACCGTAGGTCCTGCCGATGTCCTTGGACACCTCCAGATACTTCTTGACGCTGGCCTCATGCACCGTCAGTATCAGGTTATTGCCGCAGATGCATCTTCCGTTCAACGGGACCCTTCTGTACTTCTCACCGCATTTGGCACATCTGACAGTCTGGGCGGAGAAGCTCCTGAGGTTCCCAGCCATGTCCGGGAGGAAGTGCTTGTTTATGACCCGGGTGGCGACATCGCATTCATCCACCGCTCTGATCTTCTTCCCCAGGTGGAGCTGCGCATTCATCTTGTCCTCCATCGTGACAAGTGTCGTGTAGGCCGATTTCTTCGGCCCTTCGGATATGTCCCGTGTATCATGGGTGAATCCGAAGCCCTCATATTGCCTCTCGGTGCCGATCCTGCCGGCGACGAGATCCATGATCTTCTCCACTCCTTTCGTATCCTCCATGGCCTCCGCGGCACGGTACAGCTCCAGAGGATACTCCCTGAGGCAGTCGATGTTGTGAGCCTCCTTATCTATCTCATTCGGATCCAATCTTGTGGTGAGGACCAGAGGGGCATCCATGAGCCCGCCGCGCCTGTTGGGCAGGTATGATCTGGAGAAGTTGAGCAGACCGTCCAGAAGCAGGATCAGGCTGTCCTCATCCCCGTCGCAGTTCCTTCTCTTGGACGCATGGAAGAAAGGATGGGCATAAGCTCCGTTCGCATCAGTGTAACCGATTATACGGCACAGTATGCCGCCGGATGTATGGGGGGCCAATCCTATGATCAAATGACCCAGCAGTTCATCCCTGCTCTTGACGTTATAGTACCTCTCTTGGCCGTAGAAATTCTCGAGCAGATCGTCCGTGAATTGGGATACGCGGACCATGTAGTCGCCGCACCCTACGTTAGGGATCACATCCTGTACCTTCAGCTCGCACATCTGATCCCCGTCCGTCAGAGGGGCCCCGTTCATATCATGTGTGTAACCCAGTTCCACAGCCTTTTCCACCGGCAGTCCGATCTCAGAGGGCTTGAAATGTGTAAGAGGCAGGTCGGTCATATCATACCGCAGCGTTCCGTCCTTGTTCACGCCCAAATCATATATGGCTCGCAGGATCCCCTTCTCGATGCTCTCCGGCACCTCATCCCTGCTGATCAGGGAATCAAGGACCTTCACCTCCTTGGGCATGGTCACCTTAAGCGTTGACAGTGCAGCATCCACCTCCTCCGAGAGTCCGATGCTCTCCTTGTTGAACTCCCCGAATTTCTTCTTCATCGGTATGAGGTCGGTATGCTTATCGCAGTCCCTGCACCATGTGCGGAATGTGCCAGTACCGCAGGATGGGCATTTCCTCTTGCCTGTCGGAATGGATATGGTCTTCCTGCTGCTGCCGGCCCTCCCGATGTTCTGGATGGCCGTGTTCAGTTCCTTGCGGTAGGCCGGCACATCCCCTACGGGGAAGAGCCCGTGCACCATAGGGGCGCTGCGCCGGTCCTTCGACTTCTCAGGCCTGGCCATTCTCGTTCCGATTCGGGTCCCGCCTCTTGATCTGACCTCCAGCCCCATGGTGCGGCTCACGGCCTCCAGGGGGGATTCTCCGCTGAATGCAGCGGCTTCTGTGATGCTCTCTCCCGGAGCGAGTCCCAGCCCCTCAAGCAGGGGGAGGGCGTAATGACCTATCATGATCCTGCCGTCCCTGATCCCGTGCAGAGCGCCCAGGTTCTCCAGGATCTTTTTGAATCTCTTCTCCCTGGGCAGCGAGAGATGCCCTTCTGAGAACGTGCCGTTCATCAATATGAATGAGCGGAGGCCCTCAAGGTCCTCTATCGTGATATCGGACCAGAACAGATTGAATCCGGGGTGCAGCGGTACGCCCGATGTCTTGGACATCTCCTTCGCCCTCTCCCACGAAGGGCTCTCCCAATCCTCGGGGAGGTCCCCTTTCGCAGCAAGCTCCTGTTTGTGCCAGTCCATGTTGTATCCGCAGGGTACCAGGAAGTGGTTGTTCTCACAGAACTCTCCGAACGGCACAAGGATCTCCCCGTTGTCTATGATCTCGGATATCTCTGAGTGGATCCCGATGACCTCTTCCTTAGTGTCGCAATAGATGAGGCTGCCGTCCTTCAGCAGCAGTATGGGCCCATCCAGGGCATCACAGGGGGTCACCACGCACGCTTTGCCCGGACGTTCGGTCTTGACCTGGGTCCCCAGTGCGGGGAACTCGTCCATGGCGTACATGGAGGCGGGGTTGAATGCCAGAGCGGCCAGTCCGCACGTCCTCCCCCTTCCGTACCTGAGCCTGAATCCCCCCGGTCTTGACGGATGGCCGAATATGGGCCTTCCCGCAACGATGTCCGCGAGGTATTTCTCTGAGGGCCTCAGGACTCTCGCCGATGCGCTGTCCTCGGAGTTGCCCGGGTTCCTCAGGTTCAGATACTCATCCATGAACCCCCACCCCTTGATATTGAGATTCTTCACATGCTTTTGCAGTTTGGAAGCCTTCTGGCACATTCCCTCTGCGACCACAAGGCAGGCTCCTCCGCGGACCCTGTTCGTCTCTATCCTGGGAAGATCCCTGAAACCGGAGATCTCCACCCTCTCGGTGCCTTCTCCGTCAATGCATATCGGGCAGTTCCCGACGATGAGCCTTATCTCTTCCGCAGAAGGTGAATATTGAATGTGCTGGCACTGTTTATAGAGCGGGATCTCCTCTATGAATCTGTCCACTTCCTGTCTTGTGGGCTGGTATTCTCCTATGCCGATCTCCTGCCTCACAACGTCCGCTATGAGGACGCTCATGGCCTGCGCAGTGCCCCCGGCCGCTCTGATGGGCCCTGCGAACATCAGATCGATGTACTCGCTGCCGTCAGGGTTGCTCTTGACCTTGGTATCAGCGAGCCCCTCCAGAGGTGCGACGAGGATCCCTTCCGTCAGAACGGCCAGACCTGCCCTTATGGCTCTGTCGATAGCCTTCTCTCTGGTCTCTGCGGGCCTCTTGGCGACCCTTCCCGCCACCATCAGGGAGACGACCTCCCTGTTCCCGTATTTGTCGGTGAGCTCCCTTATATCCTCTGCTATGCCCTTCACATCATAGTCTCTCAGAAGCTCCTCCACTCTTGATGCGAGGTCCTCTGCCCGGGGGACCTCAACGAAGGTCTCCGGGTCCTTACCTGTCTTTCTGGCTCTCTCGGCCAGCTCATAACACTCATTGTTCTTGCGATCGAGTCCCTCGAAATATGCCCTCATACCGTCACTGAGGGCGATCCTAGACATCCTCCTCCTCCCCGAGGTCGATCCTTCTCAGAGCATCCACCACGGTCTTGCGCAGAGTATCAACGTTCTCGCCCGTTTCGGAGGAGAAGGAGAGCCTTCCGCTGTCTGTGTGAAGCATATCGCTCTTGCTCTCTGCGATTATGATCTCAACGCCTCCGAAGCCCCTCTGCACGGATTCCAGGAGAGCCGTCTGCTTCTCCAGAGTGTATCCGCATGTCTCCGTGGGATCTATGACGAAGAGGATCACATGAGTAAGGTATTTCAATGCCAGTATGGCCTGCCTCTCGATGGCGTTCCTCTCCTCCAACTCCCTGTCCAGGAGACCGGGCGTATCTATGACCTGGAATCTTCTCCAGCCGTCGTCCATGTGCCCGATCACGATCCCCTTGGTGGTGAACGGATACGGGGCTATCTCGGGCTCGGCCGTGCTGAGCTCTGTGACTATGCGGCTCTTCCCGACGTTGGGGAACCCTGCCACCACAAGGGTCGGCACCTTCGCGCTGACGTACGGGAGCTTTCTGATCTTGTCTCTGGCGCTCTGCAGGAAAAGCAGATCCTTTGAGATCTGTCTCAGCACAGATGATATCCTGCCGTAGAATTCGTTGCGGGCCATATCGATGAACCGGGGGTCCTTGGATCTCCTTATCTTCCGGAGGGCCTCCTTCCTGAGGATCTCCGTCCTGTTGGAGGCCCATTTGACGGCGCCGAGGGATTTCTTGTATTGGTCGAGCCCTACCACAAGGTTCACAAGCTCAGGGAAGAAGTCCTCCTCCTTCTCGATGCGGGGGAACGTATCAACGTACTTGTCCAGCGTGTCCTTGATTATATCGCCTATGGCGGTGACCTTTCCGAGAGAGGTCTTCTTCAGCCTGTCCAATGCGTCCGAACCGCCTATGGAGACCTTGGATGCCCTGCCGAATGCTTTGTCCAACAGTTCGTCCGCGCTCAGGACAGTGGGTATCTTGGCGGTCTCGGATGCCATATGAACGAGGCTATAATGTGCTTCCTATAAAGGTTTTCGAGGGCGGCCGTCAATCCCCGGCCGCCCCCGGTCTGCGGATGACGGTCTGTTCACGGGTCATACCTGCTGAACTCAGCTTTGAATAGCCAGAGGTCCGACTTCTTATCTGTGTCCGCTTTGAGGAAGGGCGGTACCAGCCCGGAGGGGAGATCCCTTATGACCACTCCTATCTCCGCTTTCCACCTGCCTCTCTCCATTCCGAACACAGTGCAGACGGCGGACAGGTTCACGCTGACCGAGATCCCCGCATCCACCTGCACACCGGCATCGGCACCCAGGAACTTGGGGGCCGACACCCCTGCGTAGATGATCGTCCTGATGTAGATCCCGTCAGTTACTATGTCCGCAGGGCTGATCCCCGCCGGGTTGCCCACGTATTTGGTCATGACGCCTATCTGCCCGATCAGCCACCTCATGGCCGCCTCCATCATCTCAGGACCTGTGCCGATCGCCACTTCCAAACCGTAATGCTGGGTCTCGGCCAGGTCGGTGAGCTCCAGTTCGATGAAGAAGTACGCATCCACGATTATCCCGGCTATGGAGGATATCATATCGTTTATGACCAGCTCCATGACCCTCTCGAGATATTTTGCCACATCATCCACTGATTTTATCCTGTTCCCCATCTCCAGGAATGCCTTCTCAGCCGCATTCTTTATGCACTCTAGGATGAAGACCTTCATCAGTATGCCGCCGGGCACGGATCCCCCGTTCCTCTCCCCCGGGGTCCCCTTCATGTAGCTCCAGACGGTCGCCGCATCCGCGCTCCTCTGCCATGTGAAGTCGCTGTTATCCGTATCCGTCTTGTAAGGCGTCTTATCGATGATGTTGCCGTCCGGGTCTGCGAGTATGACGCAGTCGCCGTTCGAATGCGCGCTCTTGGAGTTGTTCAGCGCCTGTTTGTCGAACGTTATGACCGTTCTGCCGCCGGGAGGCAGGATGATGCCGCTAAGGACCTTCCCCTTCATCTCCCCGCTCCCGGGATACAGAGAGTACCCCTCCAGGTTGACTGTTTTCCCGGAGGCGTTGTAAAGCTCGACCCATTCGTTGCCCGCATCATCTCCGGGGGGATTCGATTCGAACTCGTTTATGACGAGCCCCGTTTTCAGGGGAAGATCGTATTTCAGGCACAGACCCAGATCGAAACTGCCCTTGTATCCGGGCACGGGCACCGGTATGTTGGACATAACGGTCCCGATGCCGGGCATGTCAGACAGCCTCGCCTCTATCTGACGGTACTGCACGAGCTCCGGCACCGAGGCGCTGAACTCCACGCCCCTGACGTGCCCGCTTATGCCGAGGAGCTGGCTGCTCTTCATGAATGGGTCCGCAGATGCATCGACCCGCCAGTCCTTCCCGTGTGCGGACCCGCTGCAGACGAAGCTGTATTTCTCACCGGTCTTCTTAAGGCTCATGGTCGCGGAGAATCCCGTCTCCCCGTTCTCCTTCGAGAGCGTTATGGAGATGATGTTCTTCGTGTTCTTCACGAGAGTCGCCACCTGGGTCTTCAGAGTGAGGGTGAGGCCGAACAGGTCTATCTTCACGGTCTGACTGGCTGCCCCGATGTCGATCGCAGAGATGCACACATCCGCCAGGAGGTCCGAGCACATCGAGGCCAGTTCATTGAAGGCGTCCACGACGGGCATGAGCGCATCGTACAGCTTCTGTACGAACTCAGCCATCATCTGCGAGATCTCAAGAATGGCCCTGCCGCAGGCCGATGCGACCTCCTTTATGGCCGAGTAGAACTGCCTCAAAGGGCCCATCAAAGGCTCTGTGAGTTCCAGGATCGCTGCCCATGCATCGGATATGAACGTATTGCTTGCTTTGTAATCCACTCCTGCAAGGGGCCATCCGCTCACGCATACGATCTCGACACTCGCATTCAGATCCGCGGAACCGGAGAATTCCCCGTCGGAGACTCCCAGGGCCGAGGACAGGTCCGAGAAGGAGGATGCTCTGTAGCTAAGCACCCCGGTCAGTGAGACCACGAATGATGCGGAGTAAGAAGCGGCCCGGTGGTTGCCGAATCCCACGTAGTGGATGCATCCGTCGGGGTTGTCCTTGGGCTGCCGAATCCTGATGTCGATATGCCCCCAATCCTCCACTGACACCTTCTCTGAGAATGTACTGTTCCCCTCATCGCGGAGAAGGAATGCCCCTTGCCCCGACAGATCGGTGATCCCCGCCCCCGGGCTCATGTTGATATTCTCCATCGACTGGTTGTAGACGTCGAGCATCCTCTTCTTCACAGAGGGCATGATATCGATGATCGAGATGCTCTTCTCCATCACGGCGGATATGACGGTCCTCATGACCGAACCTGAATCCCTGGTTATGTTTCCCAGGGTCTCTTCGAAAAGGGCAAGGCGAGAGCTCTCTTTTGCGGACATCACTGCATTCATGGCTCTCTCCGCTCCTGCCGTGTCGCAGGTCCTTATCACCCGGTCTACGAGCCCGGGATCCAGGGATTCGCCGTAGTTGGCTGTGATATAGGATCCTATGGCGGTTCCGAGAGCGGATTGTATGTTCCCGCTTATGTCCCCTCTTCTGAACAAAGACCCGGCCTGTGACCTCATCTTCTCATACATGGCTGAATAGAGCGGGTCGATCACCTCTCCCGATCTCACGGTGTTCTCCATCGTCCTGATCAGCAGATCAGTGCTCCCGTCCATGGCTGCGGTCACGGCATCCCCCAAAGTCTGCACGAATGCCGTATCGTCCGTGGGATCGCAGGGGACCCTGACAACGTTGAGCCCGGTCATGCCGGCCAGGTCCGCGGCTATTGATTTCACGAAGCCCTTCAGTGTCTCCCTGATCTCATTCCTGTCGCCGCGGTATTCATCCATGAATGAATCCCATCCGGACCAGGATACCGCATCCGATTCCGGATAGGGCACAGAGACCTGCATCCTGGGTATGTGAACCGTTTCTGTGATGCTGCCTGCTGCGACGATGAAGTCCCCCTCCGGAACCGTCACCGTATAACGCTCCCCTTTCATCAGCCACCTGTAATCCTTTTCCGGGATACCCTGGCTCTTCATAATGTCCCTGAGGTAATCCCTCACGGTGTCCGATTCCGTCGTTCCCGTGAAGAATGAGACGATGGCATTCCACCCCTTCCTGACGGCATCGTTCACCGCATCTATGATATCCGACACCTCATTGAGCATGAAGTACTGCATCCACTGCAGCAACAGCGCATCCAGCATGGATATCAGCGTTTGGGCGAATATCTGGCACAGGTCGATGTCAACGTAACCGCCGCTTATGTAATCAGCCGCATCGAACCGTTGGGAGCCCTCGATAAGACTGTTCCCGTCGCCGGTGTCCCTGAAGCACATAGCCTCGATCAGGGAGACCGATATCCTGTACGCCCTGGCGACGTCATCCTCTGTGATTATGGACGATGTCCCTGTTCTGCCGAATGCGTTCATCGAGCCGTAGCCCGAGAGAATCCTGCTCTGAGCCAGTGAGGTCAGCTGATACGACATCATCTGCGTCAGCGCGGACTCATCTCCTTCCAGGGACAGCTGGAATAAGGAGCTGCTCCCGATGAGGAGGGGGAGCCCGGACGTGCCGTCTGCGCTGATCTCAAGCCTTCTTTCCGTTGTGCCGCTGCCAGAATCGAATCTCGCATCCACATATCCCGTGGCCCGCAGGAAGGACGGTGCCGATCCGGCACCCGGTTCATATGAGACTCTGAGCCTCTCAACGCTCAGGCCTATGCTGCTGTCCAAAATCGTCACGGACACGCCCCGGTCTCTCCTGGGATAGGAGCTCATCAGGTCCGCGGTCATGGAATCGAATGCGGCGCACCTGTCAATGAGAGTGCCCCCGCCGCGGCTTATCTCACCCAATATACTGCCCAACCGCGCCCTGAGATCCAGCTCGGTGGCGATGACGGCATCGTCCAGGGCGATGATCTCCCGCTTTATGTTCTCGGTCTCGTTCTCGGCGTTCTCGATGGAGGCGTAGACCACACCGTAGACGGACCCGAGCAGAAGGAGGGTCACGGCGATCAGGGCAAAGGGCATGTTGCCGCCCCTGTTCCTGCGTACGGGCGAAATCCTGTTCATGAGGAGGTCTTGGCGGAGCGGCGGGATATAAGGTGGAACCTACGATTACACTAACTTATGCGAAACCTGCCGCTTATGTACGCTGTGGGTCCCTGTCCGCACGGGTAAATCATTATAAAAGGAACGGCATTTGTGTAAGAAAGGAAGGGTATCCATGTCATCTTCTACAACGAAAGAATATACCCCCCAGAAGGGGTTGCCCAAAAAGACAGAATCCATATGCCCCGAATGCGGGAAGATTCTGGTCGCGGAGTACTACGATAAGGAGGGGAAGGTCTACGCAAAGAAGACCTGCCCGGAACACGGAGAATTCGACAGCCTGATATGGTCCGATACGGAGATATATCTCCGGAGCGAGAAATTCGCTACGGACGGGATAGGTCTGATAAATCCCAAGAGGGACGGTGAGGACAATGTCCACATAAAGATAGACGGCCGCAGGGTGGATATGCACTCTTCCACCTCTCTCGCCAACATCGACCTTACGAACAGATGCAATATGAACTGCCCCATATGCTTCGCCAATGCGAATCAGGCAGGCTATGTCTACGAGCCCTCGTACGATGAGATCGTGGCCATGATGCAGGTGCTGAGAAACGAGGAGCCCATCAAATGCACGGCAGTCCAGTTCTCGGGAGGAGAGCCGACGATCCATCCGGACTTCGTGAGGGTGATCGCGAAAGCCAAGGAATTGAGATTCGCCCAGATCCAGGTGGCAACGAACGGCCTTGTGTTCGCCAAGAACCCCGAGGTGCTCAAGGCGGCAGTGGAGGCAGGGCTCAACACGGTGTACCTCTCCTTCGACGGCGTCAGCGACGACGTCTACGTACAGGCAAGGGACCGGAAGATGTTCAATGTGAAACTGAAGGTCCTGGAAAACATCAGGCAGCTGGAGCACAAACCTTCGGTGGTGCTCGTGCCCACGATCGTGAAAGGGGTCAATGACCATCAGATCGGCGACATAGTGAAGTTCGCCTTCGATAATGCCGACATTGTTCGCGGTGTCAACTTCCAGCCCGTGGCGTTCACAGGAAGGATAACCAAGGAGGAGCTGGAGAAAGGAAGATTCACCCTCCCGGACCTGGTGAATTCGGTCAATGAACAGACAGGATACACCACAAAGGACGACTGGTACCCGGTTCCCGTGGTGGCGCCCATCTCCAAGTTCGCATCCATCCTGATGGGGGACCGCAAGATCACCTTCACCACCCACCCCCACTGCGGACTGGCAACATATCTCTTCAAGGATGAGAATGACAATGTCATACCTCTTCCGAGGTTCATAGATGTGGAGAAGTTCGTGCTGGGACTCGATAAGCTGGCGAACAAGGCGGACAAGTCCCGTTTCAAGAAGTACTATATCTTCAAGGCCTACAGGCTCATGAACAAATGCATCTACGATGATAAGGTGCCGGAAGGGCTCTCCAAGAAGACCTTCCTCAAGGTCATGGGGAACATAATGAGCAAGAAATCCAAGAAGACCCTTGCGGTCTTCTCATGGAAGATGATGTTCATCGGAGGGATGCACTTCCAGGATTCCTACAACTATGACATCGAGAGAGTGGAGCGCTGCGCCATTCATTATGTGACGCCCGACCTGCGCGTGATACCGTTCTGTGCTTTCAACTCCGGTCCGGAGTACCGCAAGGAGGTGGAGGCCAAGTTCTCCGTGCCTCTGGCCGAATGGAAGGAGAAGAACAAAGCTGAGGCCAAGGCCCTGGAAGAGGCGATGATAGTGCCCGACGACCAGAAGCCTGACGTATGAGGGATGAGAATGAAAGTGAACTACGACAAATGCCTGCATTGCGGAGGGTGTGCCGGTTCATGCCCCCAGAATGCGATATATCTCAACGATTACATCCTGGAATTCAATGAGAGATGCAACCTTTGCGGCAGATGCATAAAGATCTGCCCGGTGGGGGCCCTGTCCAAGGAGGTATCCTGAATGGCTGCTAAGAGATATGACTGCGACATCGTGGTCGTCGGCGGGGGCCCGGGAGGCAGCATGGCCGCTAAATATTGTGCGGAAGGCGGTCTCAAGACCATAATGATAGAGAAGGACGCTGAGATAGGGGCACCTCTGAGGTGCGCCGAAGGAGTCTCCAAGAAATGGCTCACAGAGGTGGGCATAGAACCGGATCCTGCATGGATATGCGCTGATATGGTGGGAGCGATAATCAAATCCCCCAGCGGGCATAAATTCCAGCTGGATGAGAGCCAGGCAGGTGCGGAGGTCGGATATGTCCTGGAGAGGCATCTCTTCGACAAGCATCTTGCGGCCATGGCCGCCGAGGCAGGCGCGGACATAATGCTGCGCACCGGATGCACCGGAGTCATAAAGGACGGGAACAACAAGCTCATAGGCGTCAGGGCCAAGAGCATGGGTGAGCCGATCGAGATCTACGCGAAGTGCGTGGTGGCCGCGGACGGCTTCGAGAGCCAGGTCGCCAGATGGGCCGGCATGGACACAGGCATCAAGCTCTCGGACATTGTGACATGCCTGCAGTACAGGATGACCGGTATCGACATCGATGCGGAGTACTGTGAGTTCGTCGTAGGGTCCCCGGCGCCCGGAGGCTACGTATGGATATTCCCCAAGGGGGATAACATAGCCAATGTGGGTCTGGGGGTACAGGGCACCAAGTGCAAGCTCGGCGCCGATCCGAAATATTATCTGGACAAATTCATAGCGGAGGATCCGCGCCTGAACAAGGGGCAGGTCCTCGAGATAGTGGGAGGCATGGTCTCCACATGCCCCGGAATGGACGACGCCACTGCGGACAATCTTGTTCTGGTGGGGGATGCCGCGAGGATCATAGATCCCATCACCGGCGGCGGTATCTGCCACGCATGCAGGACAGGCATGTATGCAGGGAAGGTCCTGACCGAATGCGCGAAGAAGAACGACTTCTCCAAAAAGGCCCTCAAGCCCTACGAGAAGATGTGGCGCGACAGGATGGAGGACAAGCTCTACAGGAACTTCATGGCGAAGGAGAGGCTGGCACAGCTCGATGACAAGACGATCGACGAGCTCGTACTGCTGATCCAGGACTCCGATATAGGAGAAGTCAATGTGTACAATCTCCTGAAAGTGATCAAGGAGAAGTTCCCTCAGGTCGTCGAAGGATTCGAGGACCTGATCTGAGCAACAAACGGCGGGCCCCGTGCCCGCCACCTTTACTTTATTACGAATTCGTGAATCCGGCAGCCGAGCCGGGCACCCCGGTTCTGACTATGAAGGGCTCACCGCCCCTGAGGGATATGGCCTTGCAGACCTTCTCCGGCTCATCCGTCAGAGCTATCATGCTCCCTCCGCCGCCGGAGCCGGTGAGCTTCGCACCGTAAGAATATTCCAGGGATGCGTCAACGAGTCTGTTCAGCTCTCTGCAGGAGACCCCCAGTATGGACAGGAGCTTATGGTCCCGGGTCATCAGGCCCCCCAGATGCTCTTTGTCATCTCTTGAGACTGCCGCCATTCCCTCCAAGGTGAGATCCCCTATCTCATCTATGATATCAGATGCGAAACGGTTGCTCTCCTTGTACTTCCTGACCTTTTCGACCAGAGGGCCTGTGGCAGCTTTTATTCCTGTGTAACCGACGACGAACGTCATCTCCGGGACCGGTATGTCCGAGACGGTCCAGGAGTTCTCACCCTTAGAAATGTTCCAGATGGGCTTCCCCATGCCCTCCGGGCAGTTCACAGCGACACCGCCCCCGTGGGCGCTGGTGGATGTATCTATCGGGCTGGCTCTGCCCTGGACTTCGTATTCGGTCTCGAACGCTTCTCTGGCGACAGCCTCCTCTCCGCAATCCTCTCCCCTCATCAGTCTGACAGCGCTTATCAGCGCTGCGGAAAGTGCAGCGGAGGACCCCAATCCTGAACCGGACGGGATGTTGCTGTCAGTGATTATATTCAGATCCGAGACCTCTCTCTTCCTGAGTATCGTGTCTATATGGGGATGCAGTCTGGGGGAAAGGCCGGTTCCGTTAAGTAATATTCCGGACCCCGGAGATATCTCGCAACGGAATCTGCGATCTATGGCAAGAGCCAGAGCAGGCTTTCCGAACACCACCGAATGTTCACCGAGCACGATGAGCTTGCCGGGCGCAGAGGCCCGTACGCATTTTCCCTTCATTCGTTCAGCCCGTATTTTGCCAGCGCCTCGATGATGGAGTCATTGGCACTTCTCATATTCAGGGCCGGCTGCCCTATGGACCACCAATGCTCTTCCAAAGCTTCCAATGCTCTGTCGAACTCATCATCCGAGTTGTAATCCTCTCTTTTCAACAAGCCTGTGGCCTTGTAGTACTCTTCCATGAGGTCGACATTGTTGTTCTTGTTGACCACCGCCAACCCCAATGTGCTGTCCAGGCAGAAGCTCAGCTCCATGGCGAGATCCTCAGGGACTGATTCCATGATCATATCCAGCACACTGTTGGTGGCCATCATGAAAGCCATTTCCTTCCTTCCCTCCGGGGTTATGCCGTCATCCTCTTCTATGCTCCGGATCAGGTCGTTATACCAAAGGTCCCTCATGACCATGGTTCTCTTGGGGTTCTTCTCCCACAGCTGCTTCTCAGCTACCATGACGTCATCATTGAATACGGTGTTTATCTCCCCGGTATCCGGGTCGATCTCCGCTCTGGTCTCCTGGTTTCTATTCTGGTTCGTTCTCTTCATCTTGTCGGTCATAATGATGTCCCTCTCAGTTTGCTCATTGTATCTGCTAATATGTCCATCCCTTTCTCAATCTTGCTCTCGTCTGCCGCATAGGAGAATCTCAAGTGCCCCTCCCCGTACGTTCCGAAAGCGGAACCGGGCGAGCATATGAGCCCGTCCTTCGCCAGGCGCATGCTCAGGTCCGCGGATTTAATATCGAGATCATAGGACGGGAAGGCGTAGAACGCACCCTTCGGCGGGTCAATGCTCATGCCGTCTATCTCGTTGATCCTCCTCACTATGAGGTCCCTGCGCTTCCTGAATACGGATCTGGCATTCTCAAGGTACCCGTCTATGCCGGGCAGGGCCGCCAGAATGCCGTACATGGCCGGCATGTTAGGGCTGGCACATACATGATACTGCATCTTGATCATGGCATCCATTATGCTCTCGTCCGCCACAAGGAAACCCATTCTCCATCCTGTGACCGCCATCATCTTCGAGAATCCGCCTATGACGACAGAGGTGTCCAACCTTGACAGGAAGGATCTGTGGATCCCCTCGTAAACGAAGCAATCGTAGACCTCATCCGCCACAACGGTTATGCCGTGATCATCGGCCACATCGCAGAGCGCGTTGAATGAATCTTCGGTGAGAACAGCTCCCGTCGGATTGGACGGGTTGTTCACGAATATCGCCTTGGTGTTATCGTTTATCTTGGACAGGATATCATCTATGTCGGGTTGAAAATCCTCTCCGGTGAAGCGGTATTCCACGGGCTTCCCTCCGGCCAGAACCGTATGCGGACTGTATATCACGAAGCCGGGGCTGGGGACGAGCGCCTCATCTCCCGGATCGATCAGGGCCTGGGTAACCTCCAGCAGAGCCGTTGAGCCGCTGGGTGTTATCATGACATTCCCCCCGCTTATCCCGTGGAGCCGGTACCGTTCTGCCACAGCCTGCCGTAAGGGCATTATGCCTGCCGTAGGACCGTATTTGTTGAATCCCGCTCTGGAAGCCTCTGCCATGGCCTCTATTGCCGTATTCGGAGGATTCAGGTCCGGTTCGCCGAGACCCAGGTTGATGCTGTCAGGTCCGGCCAGATCGAACATCTTCCTTATTCCTGACATGGGAATCGAATTAAGCCTTCGGGATATTTCCATGCGACCTGCAACGTGTTCGAAATATTAAGGATAGCACTCTTATTCAGAGGTCAGGATATACATCCGTTATTGCGTGTGGCTATATAGTAACAAATATAAACGATGGCAATTGTGTTAATCAGTGAATGTCCGGGAATCAAAAGAAAGGATTGGCACTTGCCGTAGCAGGGTTCGCTGTCCTTCTTTTGGGAGCTGCGGGATACATCGGAGCGTACGTTCCGAACGAAACCGACTACCTGATCCTGATGGGGATCGGCACGGTTGCGATATGGGCATCTATCGTTCTGGTGTATTTCATAAGGGATACAGGATACTCAAGAGGGATAAAAATGGGGATCGTTGATAAAATCAAAAATGCGTTCAAGAAGAAGGAGAAGGATGACGGCAAGGCGGAGGCTGCAGAGCCTGTAAGCAGGGCCTCTAACTTCAAAGGAGAAGGCAAAGTTCCGGATGCACTCAGGGTTGCAGCCGCAAAGATCGATGCGCAGGTCGCAGCCGGGAAATACAACGATGCAAGGGGCAACGCGCTCCTTGAGCAGCTGAAGGGCGTGGAAGCCTCCTCCTCCTCTGAGGAAGATAAACTGGTCAACATAAGCCAGATCATCGGCGGTATCCTGCTCAGCATCTGAGGTCCCTTAACGGGGCCGCTTAAACCCTTTACCAAAAACATTTAACCTTATCCTGACCACTGTACTGGGCATGTCCCATTCGAGCAAGGCTCTGAACATGAGCCTGATCTTCAGGTTCTTTGATGCGGTTAACATGCACAGATGGAATGACCATCTCCGCCCCATGGACCTGACGGAACTGGACAAGCAGGCGCACAAGGTGGCCATAGCATGGTATATCGGCAAGAGGGAGGAGGACTCCGGCGCCGATGTGGACTGGACGAAGATCATAGAGTATTGCATGTTCTCATTCATGCAGAGGACCGCGCTCACGGATCTGAAGCCCCAGGTCTTCCATAAAATCAAGAAGGAGAAATCGGAGGAGATCATAGATTACGTCCTCTCCGAATTCGATGAGATCATTCCGGACATGGAGGAAGGATTCAGGAACAGATTCGAGAAGTACATCCGATCCGACCGCAGGGGACTGGAGGAGAGCATCATTCGGGGGGCACATTATCTGGCCACCAAATGGGAGTTCGACCTGATATCTGAAATGAACAAAGCCTTCGTAGGGATTGAAAAGACCCGGGAGGCGATAAGGTCCGAAGTGGAGATGCATAAGAATCTTGCCGGGGTCAGCGACATACTGATAGGCGGACCTGCCAAGGATTTTGCGAATATGATAGGCCAGCTCCGGTTCCAGCAGAGATGGACCAGAACACCAAGGATCCCGCAGACAACGGTGCTGGGACATTCCCTGATGGTGTCGAACATGACATATCTTCATGACCTGGACAAGGGGGCGGGCCCCAAGCAGAAGTACAACGATTTCTTCACGGCTCTCTTCCATGATCTGCCCGAGGTGCTGACCAAGGACGTCATATCTCCTGTGAAGACGAATGTCAGCGGCCTTGCCGAGCTCCTTGATGAGTATGAGCGGGATTCGGTGCAGTCCGAGATAATGCCCCTTCTGCCGGAAGGGTGGAGGAGTGAGTTCGAATTCATGATATTCGAACCGTTCCAATACAAGAACGATCCGGTGCACGGTGTGACCGACGGACCGGTGATAAAGCTCTTCGACGTGATGGGAGCATACATGGAAGCGTACGTCTCACGTCAGTACGGAGTATCCTCATCGTCCCTCAGGAGGGGAGAGGACGGTCTGAGGGAGAGGCTTCTGAGAGAAGGGGAGCCCATAGGGGCGGCCGAGCTCATAGGCCGCCTGGAGGAGATGGACATCTAATTGCCGATGATCTCCTGTCCGCCCATATAGGGTCTCAGGACATCCGGTATGGTAACGGTCCCGTCCTCATTCTGATAGTTCTCGAGGACGGCCACCATGGTCCTGGGCAGAGCCAGTCCCGACCCGTTCAGGGTGTGGATGAACTCGCTCTTAAGATGGGGCTCGGGACGGTACTTTATCTTGGTCCTGCGGGCCTGGAAATCCGTGAAGCATGAGCAGGAGGATGCCTCCAGCCATGCGTCCTTTCCGGGAGCATACAGTTCCAGGTCATAGCATTTGGCGCAGGAGAAGCTCATGTCCCCCGTGCAGAGCAGCAATACTCTGTAAGGCAGTTTCAGGCCCCTCACAAGGGATTCCGCATCGCCTCTGAGCTCCTCCAGAACCTCGAAGGATCCCTCGGGCTCCACGAAGCGGACCATCTCCACTTTGTTGAACTGATGCACCCGGATTATGCCCCGGGTGTCGGAGTGCCTTCCCGCCTCTCTTCTGAAGGAAGGCAGGTAAGCTGTGTACCGTATGGGGAGCTGGCTCTTCTCCAGAATCTCATCATAATGCATGTTGGTGATCGGGACCTCTGCCGTGGGATTGAGCCACAGGTCATCCTTCTCGATGTGGTACATGTCCTCTTTGAGGTTGGGGTACTGACCCGTGCCTGTGACTGAGTCGGTGTTAACGACCGCGGGAGGGAACACCTCTCTGTATCCCCGTTTCCTGTTCTCATCCAGGAAATAGCTGATCAGGGCCCGCTCCAGTCTGGCCCCGTCTCCCTTCAGGACGTAGAATCCGCTTCCGGCGATCTTCACGCCCCTCTCGAAATCTATTATGTCGAGATCCTCGCCTATTTCGAAATGCTCTTTAGGCTTGAAATCGAATTCCCTTTTGTTCCCCCATTCGCAGACCACAACATTGTCGGATGCGTCCTTGCCCACCGGTACGGAGGGATGAGGTATGTTCGGTATGTTGAGAACGCAATCATCCCTTATGAGAGCCAGTCTTATCGTCTCTGACTCTATTCTCTTGATCTCATCCGAGACGACCTTCATGGCGTCTATGCGTTCCTTCTTCTCTTCGCCGCTGAGTTTCGGGATCTCTGCGGAGACAGCATTCCTCTCCTGCCTCAGGCGGTTCCCCCGGTCCATCAGGCTCTTCCATTCCCCGTCTGTCTCAAGGAACCTGTTGAGCACTTCATCGCTCAGATTCCTGTTTATAAGCATCTCCCTGATCTTCTCAGGTTCCTTTCTGATAATGTTGACGTCAAGCATTGCTCAGACCTTCTTCTCGCAGAGTGAACGCCAGGTCCTGGCATCCGTCATGATCGCTATGTTGCCGCGTACGTCGACGACCGCTGAGCCGGTGGCTTCGGCGATCGCGGAAGCCATGTCGGCAGTGGTCATATCCGCCGCAGGCAGGAGCCTTATCTTGATCAGCCTGTTCTTTTTCAGCTGATTCGTCACCTCTTGGAACACGGATTCCTTGAGGCCGTCCTTCCCGACGTGGATCGTCGGATCCAGGTCCTTGCTCCTTCGCATCAGCTCTTTCTTGGCTTCCTTCTCGGTCATGTTCTCCGCTCCACTGAGTACGGCATACGCTTCACAGAATTACATCTTTCGCAAGTGGTCACCACTCTTCCGCTGGTGAGCCTCACTCTGCAGTTCTTCCCCGGGAGCATGGGCATGTTGCATTTCTTGCAGAAACGGAAACCCTCGGGCATGGGAGTCCGGGTCTTCTGGCTTATCTTCCTGGCCAGGAGCACGTACCTTGCGGCCCGGTCGTCCATCCCGTTGCGTACGGCGTCCCCTGACATGTCAGCAAGAGCGGACATGCGCTCTTCCGCTATGCGGGATGCCGCTTTCTTGGTCACGCGTT
>JAAYKC010000108.1 GCA_012522645.1 Thermoplasmatales archaeon | reverse complement strand
GTATCATCCGAAGAGTGCGGAAAGACCGGCAGCGGCCTCTTCCTCGCTGACTGCCTCTTCCTCAGGCTCTTCCTTCTTCTCCTCTGCGGGAGCGGCGGCCGCGGCTGCGGGCGCTGCTCCGGCTGCGGGAGCGGCCATAACGGAGGCGCTTGCAATGGCCTCCTTTATGTCGACTCCCTCGAGGGAAGCGGTCAGAGCTTTGATCTTGGCTGCGTCAGCCTCGACTCCTGCTGCACCGAGTATAGCGGCGATCGCGTCGTCCGTTATCTCTTTGCCTGCAGAGTAGAGCACCATTGCGCTGTAGATATACTCCATTCTATTCAACCTCCTTTTTAGCCGAATAATGCACTGAGGCCAGCTGCTGCTTCTTCTTCGCTGACCTCTTCTTGTTCTTCCTCTTCCTTCTTCTCTTCCGCTGCGGGAGCCTCAGAGGCTGCGGCCGGGGCCGCTGCGGCGCAGGCACTTAGCCTGGCCGTTATGCCTTCGTTGGCGTATCCGGTTGCAGCAGCCAACGCCAGCATTTGGGCGTCAGCCTTAGCGAGAAGAATGTCGATATTCTCTCTGGTTGGTATCGCGGCCGATACGGAGAGGCCCAGTGCCTCCCTGTACGCCTTAGCGATGAGTGCAGAGATCGTTTCCTTCGTGGGGAATGCGATCGCCATGCTCAGGGCGCGGGCGTTGAATGCGGCCGTAGCGAACATATCAGAATAGTAATTCTCCGGGATGTCCAACACGTCCTTTCCGTAGAGCGTGTCTTCCTCGAATGCGGCCCTGAGGTCCATACCCACGATCATGGGCAGGATGTTCAGCTTGGGCAGCATCCCAGCGACGTCGGCGGGGATGGCGATGCCTTCCTTCACCAGTGTCGTTTCCTTCTTAATCACTATCTTCCCGCCGTCTATGGCGGCGGGAAGGCCAATCTTTTGAAGTTCCCCGATGATCGGGCCGGGTCCGAACGGCGTGGGCCCTTTCGGGACCACGATGTCGTAAGGCGCGTGCTGGCCTGGCTTCGCGGGCGCTGCCGTCTTCGTCGCCTCGAGCTGCCTGAACAGCTTGAAGGGATTCAGATCGGTGGAGATCAGTGCGCACTGTCCGTGCACATGCTCCTTCAGCGCCTCGATGCCGGGCTTCTGCTTGGACGCCTCGTCCAGAGCCAGGAGAATCAGGTTGTTCTTGGTCATCCTGAGGTCGGCGTGATCTCTCAGACCGGCCCTCATGGACTGGATCTGAGGCCCGGGGATGCCGTGCATATCTACAACGGCGACCACGGGGTACTCCACGATACCTTCGACCAGCTGTTTCACCAGGTCCTTCTTCCAAGATGCGACGTGTGCCATTCTTAGAACCTCCTCAGAGCAACCTCTCAGACGGCCCCATCGTTGTCTTGACGTAAGATGAAGCTATGTTCATGCTGCCCTTCTCGAGCTTGGTCTCGATGCGCTTCATGAGCGTCTCGATGTTCTCAGCCAATTGCTCGGCGGGCATCTCCGTCGTTCCCACGGGGGCGTGGAAGGTCATCTTATCTCTGGTCCTGACAGAAACAGTCCTGCGGAGCGCGTCGATCATGTTGCTCGGGTCCGCTCCGGGCGGGATGGGTTTAGGCATCTTGCCCCTGGGACCGAGAACCACACCGAGTCTCTTACCGACGACCGCCATGAGCGGTGCCTCGGCGATGAAGTAATCGATGCTGTTCGCGATCTTCTTGGCCTGTTTCTTGTTGTCCGCGATCGTCTGAAGTTCTTCAGGGGAGATCACGAGGTCGGCCACGTCTTTGGCTTTCAAAGCAAGTTCGCCACCACCAATCACGCAGATCTTGATTGCCTTCCCGCGGCCGTTCGGGAGGATGATATCCTCCTGGATACGGTTCTTGGGTGCGGACAGGTCAACATCCTTGAGATTGATGGCCAACTCAACCGTCTCAGTAAATTTGCGCTTCTTGGCGCCGTCAAGCGCCTTCTGCACAGCTATTACGGTTGACTTCTCTGCCAATACAATTCCTCCTTGTAGTGCATGCGGATTATCAGTCCTCCTACAAGCAGGCGTTTGTAATATGGGGGGAGTATATAAGAGTTGGCGAGAGGAGTCTGCCTCTCCCGTAGTCAGAAATTATCTTTCGGATATACTGTGTCCCAACACCTCATTTCGGAATTGAACCAACATTTATACCGCAGCGGACGCAATCAGGTGGCATCATAAGGCAGACGGGAAAGATTGAATGCTGGTCCACAAATATGTCATGAATGTCGTTTCGAAAGTCGTAGCATCTCTGATGTCTTTCGTAGCGCTGATGGTCATGACCCGCTACGTGGGCGTCCAATATGGCGTGATGATGTGGGGTATGGCCTTCGTCGCCTTATTCAACGCCGTTACTGATCTCGGTTTCCACACAGCCAATATGAAATTCATCGCTGAAGGAAGGGATCAGAACACCTGCTTCTCCTCATATTTGACCGTGAAGCTCGGCCTAATCACATTAATGGTCGTTTTATCATCTGCATTCACATATGCCAACCTGCAAAGTGGCAGCATTGATCAAGACACATTCCTTGTAGTATTGGTCTTCATTGTCTACTTCGTAGTGCAGGATATTCAGGCGACAATAACCGGCATGTACGACGGCAGGCTTGAGAGCGGGAAATCCTCGTCAGTGTTCATGGTGGAGTACATTTTCAGAAGCTTGTTGTTAATGGCGCTAGCTTTTATGATGGTATCTCGCGCCATACTTTCTCTGGCGTATCTTTTCGGGACACTGATATCCCTCTTTTTATCTATCTATCTGTTCAGAAAGCCCAAGATAAGATTAGTTCGCCCCACCTACATAAGAGAATACGCAAGATTCGCAGCGCCGCTGTCCTTCTCCATTCTTCTGATCTCCTCCGTAGATTATCTGGATAAAGTCCTTGTAGGAGTGTACGGCGGAAGTTTGGAAGTCGGATTCTATGCGGCATCCATGGGAGTGGTCTGGGCATTCACGTCCTTCGGTGCCTCTCTCAACAAGATAATGCTGCCTCACCTCTCCAAAATGGATGTTAAAAAAAATCCCAAGGAAGGAGAGAAAGTCATGTGGGTCGCGGAACGGTATATGGCCATGCTCATATTCCCGCCGGTCGTGTTCCTGATGGTCCTTGGCCCTGAGGTAAGCACACTACTTTTCGGAACCGGGTACTATCAGGCGGGGGTCATCCTCTCATATCATTCAATCATGATTGCCGCGGTTATATTCGCAGGTATGCTGACCCAGGTCCTATATGCTTCTGGCAGAGTGGCTGTTTACGGTAAGGCCGTTATTGCATACGCCGCAGTGGTCATCTTAAGCTATGCTCTCCTTATTCCGGACAATCTGCTGGGAATCCAGCTGGGTAACCTAGGCGGCGTGGGGGCCGCCATATCCCTAAGCGTCGGATATACATTCCTGGCTATTCTCCTTGCATACCTCGTCCGCCATAAATTGGACATAAAGTTCTATAACAAATTCTGGAAGCACCTGGTATCTGCTGCAATTTCTCTGGTGTGCCTGTTGACCTTCACTCATTACTTCAATGCTAGCGGCATACTCATGCTTTTACTGGCAGGAGCGGTGTGCCTATTATCATACATTGCAACAGCACTCCTTTTGGGCGAAATTAAGAAAGAGGATGTGGCCTTAATAACAACCGCTCTGAATCCTAAGAAACTCAAAGAGAGTTTGGATGATGAGATAGGATGACTCGTCCTGCACCTCATACTTCATTTAAATCTCACATTAATTCACGGATGATTTTCACAAGGTCCAAATTCAGCACCCGTAGATTCAAAATAATGCATGTTTACAAAAATACATGTTGCCATAAAAATGGATAAGATCCGATTCTGTTAGTGTCAGACTCGAATCAAAAGAATAAATTGCATAAGAACTGAGCTAATATCATAATTGTTTGATGGTTTGACTCAGAATGCTTTCTAAATCCTGCATATTCAAGCTTAAAGGGTAGTTTCTCAAACGGTCTGCATTGACCTCTGAAATGATCTTTTGAACATCATCTATCTGTATGTCCTTCTTCGGAAGAATGTCTATGATCATCTTATCAGCGATCTTTCGTCCATCCAACAAATTCTCCCCTCCAAAGGCACAGCTCAGTTCTTTGAGACGTTCTTCCATGAACCCCTTGCCATCAGGATGCGTTGTTTCATCAAGATTCAACAGAAGATGATTCCAAAATTGCATAAGGGTCACCGCAACAGCACATCCGTGTGGTATTCCGTACTCTTTCGTGATCTTATAGCTTAATGCATGCGGAGCTGTCGTTCTGGTAATATTTATTGCCTTTCCACTAAAATTTGCCCCGCGCATTACAGCTCTACTTGCCTCCAAATCATTCATTAAATATGATTTATAATTAGACGTAATCGCCTTCAGTCCAGCCAGACTGTATTCTCTGCTCTTCTTTGTGGAATTCAATGACCAATGCGACTCAATGCATTGACTCAGAGC
>JAAYKC010000107.1 GCA_012522645.1 Thermoplasmatales archaeon | reverse complement strand
TGACGTGTTCCCCAGCTGGTATATCGCATCAAGGACGCGGGGGACCATGCCGCACTCCTGGGCCTTCAGCGGGTCCACGTACGTTCCGGATGCCCCTGCCATGTACATCGTCTTGACGTCCCCGTCATCCAGGCCCACATGGTGCATCAGAGTGCGGTGGCCCGCCCTTATGGCTCCCATTGCCTTGCCCGATTCCCTGACATCGGTCTCTGTGAAATAGATCCCGTCGGCCAGCTTTATGCGGTGGTCCGGGGTGTTTATCGACGGCCTCCCGATGAGCCCGGACCTCAGCCCCAGTGCCATGGAGGATACGACCCCTGTGCCGGTTATGCCCTTCGCTTTGTAATCAAGGATCCTGACGGTCTCACCGGTCACGGGATTCGTTCTGGCTGTCACAATGGGCAACAGGGTGTCACTGAGGACGATGTTGTCCCATGTCCCGTCGCCCGCATCATTGACATCGGATATGGCACGGGGCGATGCCAGCATCCCGCATTCCACGGACTGCCCTTCCATGGCCGGTCCCGCCGCAGCGGAACCCGAGTACAGTTCGCCTTCGTAGAACAGCCCCATCTCGGCATTGGTGCCGTAATCCGTGACCATGCATGTCTCATTCTTGTCCAGAAGCCCGGATTTGATTATCATCGCCAGTGCGTCTGCGCCGATCTCATGCCTTATGGCGGGAGGTATGATCACTTCCGCTTCGGTGTTCAGCCCCGGTATACCTATATCGCCGACTGTCTTTATGCCGCCCTTCCTGTCGGGACTGACGACCCCCAGGTTCTTCAGCTTCCTCTTCCCTGCGAATGCCAGGTCCCTGACCTCTATATCCTCGAAAAGAGAGAGCTGGATAGGGTTCCCGCAGACGGAGACCTTCTCCACCTCCTTCAGATTGTCCTTGCCGTAGAGGGATATCAGATCCCCTATCGTCTCGACGACTATCCTGTGGGTTATCTCCCTCCCGGATGTCATCCAGAAATGCATGTGGTCCATGATGTTGGCCCCCGGGAGCGGGTGCCTGACTGTGATCGCGGTGCTGAGGATCTTAGCTTCCCGGTCCAGATCCACAAGGTGGGATCTGAAACCGCTTGTTCCGAGGTCTAGTGCTATTCCGTAAGGCATGGTCTTTCCTCTATGCGCCGTTAAAGGTCTCAAGAGTTAAAATCGTATGGTGGAGGAACAGAAAAATATTATGGGCCGTGACAGCACAGCTGTCACGGCCTTTGATGTTTTCAGCCTTTGACGGCCTTGACAACGGCCATCAGGTTCTCGTTGGGGATCATGGCGGACAGACCGCAGCCGGGCGCAACTACGTTGAATCCGGCAGCTGCGACCCTCTTCGCATCCGCGGCGCACTCCTCCGGGGTTCCCTGGAGAAGAGGCTTGACAACACCGATGTTCCCTACGAGGGGGACACGGCCGTTGACGTGCTTCACCGCTTCTGCGGAGTCGACCTTCTCCTCTATGGAGAGACCTGTTACGCTGGTGTCTATCATGCCGTCGAGGATGGCAGATGTGTCTCCGCATATGTGCAGGATGGAGTATGCGCCCTTCGTGCCGGCAAGGCATTCCTTAACGAACCTTCCGGAGTAATCCCCGAACATGTCAGGGGACAGAAGGTCCGTGGATGAGGAAGGCTCGGACATCTGGATGATGTCTGCTCCCGCGTCAGCGAGCGCCTGGCTGTAGGTCTTGAGCACAGGGGTGACCGCGTCGACCCATTTGACGACCTCGTCAGGCTCCATTATGATGCCGAAAACAAGGTTCTCGGTGGACACCATGTGACCGGCAAGGGTGAAGGGTCCGGTGTTCCCGGCTATGACCGCATATTCCTTTCCGTACTGCTCCGCCATGAGCCTCGTGGCCTCGATGACGACTGCGGGCCTTCCGCCTTTTATGAACTCTTCGGGGTCCATTATGTTGGGCTCGTCGTACACGCTCTCCATCGGGTCGAATTTGAACGGGTGCTCCTTAAGCATGGGGGTGCTGTTCTTCTTACCGGGATCCACTTTGCATCCCAGTCTCTCCGCCTCAGCCGTGAGGCAGAATGCGGACCTTACGGCCTCAAAACCCAATACAGTTGCCTGACCGGCGCCCAGTTTCGCCATCAGCTTGGCGTCAGAGTGTGCGTCAGGCCAGGAAACACCCAGGGCGTCCATCTGTCCGATCGTCGCACTCTGGGTGAACACTGCCACCGGGGGCCTGTCCAGTTTCTCCATTCTCATGGCTGCGAGTACTCTTTCTCTTGGAGTCATTGACATATAATAAATCTCCTTGTAATTCTGAACATCCTCAAGTTATATTAAAGTTAACTAAATCGTATCGTCAACATACCTGAATAGCGGGGAACCGCTCATTTCTCAATGGGATCCCCCACTGCTCTGGATATGACTTCCACAAAGTTCACGGACTTCCCGAAGCTCTCCTCCATCCAATCCCCCACCCCGCCTTCCACGGCCGTGTGGGTCTTGATCTTGGACGATGTCTTCACGTTGGTCCCTCCCATGCTCTTGACCTTGGATTCCAGGAATGACTCCATGCTGCGGCAGGCCGAGGATACGGCATTCCCCAGATGGGAATGGTATGTCGTGCCGACATACGGTATCGTGGCCATGAACCTGTAGTCCTGTGTGGGCGTGATCGTTGCGGACATGGAATCGGATACCTTGCTGGTGACGACGCCGACGGCATTCCCCACATCGAACTCTTCGGGGAACACGACTTCCGCTCCTATCCTCTCCCCGAGATCGGACATCATGAACCTTGCAGGCGCCCCTATCCCCACGATGGGTATCCTGAACTTGGGCCTCAGAGTCATGATCTCGCCCTCACTGAGCGTCGTCATCCTCCTCAGCAGGATATTGGACCCTTCGTCCTTCCAGCCCATGAGCTCATCATCGAAGACCTTCGTCACTATGAACTCGGCCACCTCGTTCCTTATCTCCTCGAAGATTATCTTGGCCGCCTGCATCATGGTCGTGCCGTACCTCTCGCTGACGGCGCCGATCCCCGCGACGGCACCTTCGATGTTGCCGCTCTCGAAGAATCCCAGGAACACCATCACATCCGTGGGGGTCAGGCATGAGTGTGTCAGCGCCCCTCTCTCCGTCAGGGATTCCAGCTCATCGTCTATCACCCAGAGGCCGTTCGATGCGTTCATTATCTCCATCTTGTTCATGGGACCGTTGCCTGCGAGCACCTCATAGATCCTGGCCTCCTTGCCCCCGAGGAGCTTCGGATCGTATCCGCTCTCGGCCACGTAATAATCATAGATCGTCGTGTGCTTTATCCTGGACACGATATCGGGGTACTTCTCTGCCAACGTGGATAAGGGCATCACCCTTTCCGGGCCTATGATGAACCTGCCCCCTTTGGTGGTTATCTTGGAATCCCCGCCCAGGGCCACGGTGTACATGTCCACGGCCTTGACGCGGGTCCTCCACCCGCCTATCTTGGCGCCTTCCTGCTGGACCTGCGGGAATCCTTCGCTCATCACCGCTATATCGGTGGAAGTTCCGCCTATGTCGACGACTATGCAGTCCTCCAGGCCTGAGAGGACCTTCCCCCCCATCGAGCTTGCGGCCGGGCCCGAGAGGATCGTCTCCACAGGGTAGAACCTGGCGTCCTCAAGGGACATGACGGATCCGTCGCCCTTGTAGGCCATTATGGGCGCTGTTATGCCCTTTTCCCGGAAGGTTCTCTCAACATCATCGAAGAATTTGCTGACCGCGGGTATGAGCCTGCCGTTCAGCACGGCGGTCTCCGCCCTGAGATCGATGCCCAGGACTGCGGACAGCTCATGACCTGCGACAGTGGGCAGCCCGGTCATCTCCTCTGCCAGGGCCTTCACCTTCTTCTCCTGCGTCGGATTGAGGTTGGCGAACAGACCTGATATCGCCAGGGAGTCCACTCCTTCGGAGACCTCCTTTATGGCCTTCTCTATCTCGGCTTTCGATAACGGAGCCAGAGGAGTCCCCTTCTGATCGTACCCTCCGCTCACCACGACGTGCTTCTTCTCGCCGAAGCTGATGTCGTCCATGGGATTCCACCCTATCAGGATGAGACCGACCTCCCCGCCCCTGCCTTCGAGGACGGAGTTGGTGGCCAGAGTCGTGGATATGCCCACCGTGGAGATATCCTCGGGTTTTATGTCCGTGGCTTTGAACACGGCATCCACGGACTTGAAGAGCCCGATGGAGAGATCCTCGTGGGTGGTGGGGGACTTCCTCTTGGCTATCACGCTCAGATCATCAAGATCCAGGATCACCGCATCCGTGTACGTCCCGCCCGTGTCCACTCCCAGTCCGTATCTGGCGACGGTCACGGTCTCCTTCTCATCGGTAGCGGTCTCCGGCTCGACGAGCCCGATACCTTCTACAAGCTTTCCCAGATATCCTGAGACCTTCTCCCTCTTCTTGGTCTCAGCATTGTATCTGGTCGTCTGATAGTAAACATAATAAGAATTGCCCGTTTTCTTGACGTCGAAGCACTTCCGTCCCGCCTTCTTCTCGGAGTCTATCCATTCCTGGACCCACTCTTCGAATTCAGATCTTCTGACCATAGAGAAAGCTGAGAGATTTGACTGTATTTATTCGTACCGTATAACAGACATTACAGAGTTATACGGTAAGTTCTCCCCGAACATATGCCCGGATGGAAATAAAAATGGGAAAGGAAAGGGTTTTTTTTTCCTGTTGGATCGTATGATCCGGCTCAGATGCCCAGGAGCTTAGCGGCGAAGTGGGATGCCTCTACAGCGTCGTAGGTCCATCCGTCTGCACCGATCTGGTCAGCGAACTCTTTGGAGGTTGCGCCGCCACCGACCATGGTGAAGATCTTGCCCTTCAGGCCTTCCTCTTTCAGGAAGTTCTCCATGTCCTTCATACCCGCCAGGGTAGGGGTCATCAGAGTGGATTCCGCTATGATGTTGGCCTTCTCATCCTTTGCCTTCTGGAGCATGTCCTTTATGGGGACGTCCTTGCCCATGTCGTGCATGGTGAGTCCGAGACCGGTGAGCATGGCCTTCACGATGTTCTTGCCGATGTCGTGAACGTCACCCTCGACGACTCCGATGACCACGGTTCCCTTGCTCTCTGCGCCCTCTCCTGCGAGCAGGGGGAGAACGAGGTTGAGACCCTGGTAAAGGGTGTTGGCGGACAGCAGAACCTGGGGCAGGAAGTACTCTTTCGCTGCGTACTTCTCACCGACGACTTCCATCGCCTTGGAAAGTGCATCGAAGACGATGTCTTTCGCGCTTATTCCAGCGTCCAGGCATTTCTGGGTCGCTCCCTTTGCTTCTTTTATCTTGCCGGTTATGACAATATCTATCAGTGCGTCAATCTCTGCGCTCATTTAATCTACCTCCATCCTCTGAGGCCGATGGCCTTCTAAGATGTTGTTGCTACATTCTCTTTCTTTCGACTTAAAGGCTTTGATGGATGGATTATATGTCCACGTACCATACACTCGTGCGCCTATTAGTGTGGTATTTAAAGCTATCCTTAACAATCCCATTTCTCATAATTCCAGGTCCGATATCTCCCCGAGCTTCCCCAACGGGATCACCCCTATCTCGGATACGCCGTAGACCTCGGCGGAATCCGTATCCGCATTCCTGCATGCGGGGGACATGAAGCTTTCCGGGTCCGAGGATACCAGATCCGTTCCGGACGACAGCAGGCTGAACGGAGGGAGCACGATTATCCCCTCTTCCTCCAGATGCAGGAAGCATGCCATCTTGATCCCTCCGCTGAGGGGGTCCCTTATCCTGACGGACGGATGCTCATGCCCTATTATGACCGGTCTCCGGCCCGAATCTGTGTGGCCGTGCTCCAGTCTGAAACCTCCTGCGTCCACGTGATCCACGGCCAGGATGCCCTCCTCTGAGAGCACGTTCTGTATGAAATTGTCATGGTTGCCCTTGACCACCACCACCTCCGCAGCGGCTTTGAGCATACGGATCAGGGACAGGATCTCCTCCCTCGCCTCATATCTCGTCCTTCTGAAATCATGTTTTATATCGCCTAACAGGATGACAGCGGAAGGCTCGTGCCGGCATATCGCCCTGTTGAGAGCTTCCCTTATCGTCTCCGTGTTTATGCGCGGCAGATAGAATCCCTCTTCCTCAAGGGCCCTCTCGTATCCGAGATGGAGATCGCCTATCACCATCACGCGCCCCTCCTCCAGCATTAGGCATCTGTCCGAGAAGACGCGCACCCCCGGCAATATCTCGGCAGAATCCATGGCCCTTCATCGTCCGTCGCGGATTTAGAACCTGCGCATAGCAACTGTTTTTCAATATGCGGACTATAACACCCCCGGTGACAGAATGCGGCAAATGGATCTCGGGGGCTTGGAGAAGGCCGTGAAGGCTGCCGCGGAGGCGGTGTCCGGGGCCGACGATATCCTGATCGTCTCACACATAGATGCCGACGGCATATCGGCGGCGGCCATATCCGCGATCGTCTGCGAGAGGCTCAACAAGGATTATGACGTCCTCTTCTTCAGCAAGATGGGAGAGGATGCGATAGATGCCGTCAATAACAGCTCCAGATCCCTGGTCTGGATTTCGGACCTGGGCAGCGGATACCTGTCCCGGCTCAGGAAGGACGGCATAGTGATCACGGACCATCACGTCCCCGATTCATCCTGGAGGAAGGGCCAGACCTCACTGGGGGATTTCAATCGGATAGTGCATGTGAATCCTCATGACCACGGATATGACGGATCCTCCGACCTCAGCGGGGCCGGGGTGACGTATCTGGTGGCCAAGAGCATCGATCCAGCGAACACGGACCTTGCATATCTTGCGATAGTCGGAGCATGCGGGGATATGCAGGACTCCGGCAGCGGGCTCTCCGGGATCAACAGGGCGATCCTAGGGGACGCCGTATCCGAGGGGAACCTTGAGATAAAGGAAGATGTCAGGCTGTACGGCAGGGAGACGAGGCCCCTGACGGGCTTCCTGCAGTACGGGTCGGACCCGGAGATTCCGGGCCTGTCCAACGAGCAGGAGGCCTGCGCGGCCTTCTATGCCAGACTGGGGATCCCTCTGAAGGAGGGCAGGAGGAACAGATGCTGGACGGATCTCAGCGAAGAGGAGAGGGCGGCGGCGACCGATGCCCTCCTGTCATTCGTCAGGGAGAAGGACCGGGAGAGGCTGGTGGGCGAGACGTACGTCCTCACCGATTTCCCGAGAGGGACGGACAGACATGATGCGAAGGAGTTCGCAACACTCCTGAACTCCTGCGGAAGATATGATGATGCGCCCACCGGGATGCGCATATGCATGGGGGACGAGGATGCTGTGAAGGCATCGAAGGAGAACAGGAGCATGCACAAGCGCAACATCTCCGGTGCCATCGACCATATCAGGAAGAACGACCTGCTGAAGGTGCGCAGGTACATACAGTATTTCGATGCGGGCGGCGACATAAAGGACACTGTCCTCGGCATAGTCGCAGGCATGCTGCTCAACGGCGACGGGGCCTACCGCGGCCTGCCCATAATCGCCTTCGCCGATTCGGAGGACGGCGTGAAGGTCTCCGCCAGGGCGGAGCGGGACATGGCCGGGAGAGGCCTGGACCTGTCGGAGGTCATGAAGACGGCGGCCTCACTGGTCGGAGGATTCGGCGGCGGCCACAACGTAGCGGCCGGTGCCACCATACCTGAGGACAAGAAGGAGAAATTCCTGGATATCGTCGAGGACCTCGTGTCCGCCCAGGTCATTTGAGCAGTGTGTACAGCACTGCCTTCTGGGCGTGGAGGCGGTTCTCCGCCTGATCGAACACGGCGCTCTGAGGCCCGTCCATCACCTCATCGGTTATCTCATACCCCCTGTGGGCGGGCAGACAGTGCAGGACGATGCAGTCCGGTTTCGCTATGGACAGGAGCTCGCTGTTTATCTGATAGTCCTTGAATATGCGCACGGCCGTCTCGACGGGCGTATCGTCGCCCAAGGAGACCCATGTATCAGTGTACAGGACGTCGGCGTCCCTGCAGGCCTCCTTCGGCTGATGGGATGCGGATATGTGGCATCCGTTCTTCTCGGCCAGCCTTGCGGCGCCGAGCATGATCTCCGCATTGGGCATCCTGACGGCCGGACAGCAGGCGACCATGTCTATCCCCATTATGGCGGATGCATAGAGCAGGGAGTTGCAGACATTGTTCCCGTCACCCAGATAGACCAGCTTCTTGCCCTGGAACCCGCCCTTCTTCTCCTTTATGGTCATCATGTCCGCCAGGGCCTGGCACGGGTGCTCCAGGTTGTCCAGGCCGCTTATCACGGGTATCGTCGCCGTATCGCCTATGCGGTCCATCACCTTGTAATCGTAAGCACGGTACATCACGCCGTGGACGAGCCTGCTGAGCACATGGGCGGTATCCTCCACGGTCTCGTTGTGACCTCCCATGTGGGTGGAGGACATCTCTATGTAGAGCGGGTGGCCTCCCAGCTCGCTCATGGCCACGTCGAAGGATATCCTCGTACGGGTGCTGGGCTTCTCGAAGATCATTGCCAGGGATTTGCCCTTCAGAGGATCACCGTGATGCCCGCGCTCCTTCTTCAGCTTTATTGCCAGATCCACTATCTCAGGCATATCGTCCTTCATGTCCAGAACTGATATGATGTTCCTCTTCATGCCATCTTGAAATTTGTGCTGCGTAATTAATCCTTGTGTCCTGAATCAGACAGAGCGGGCGCCCCTTTGAAAAAGAATCCGGGAACGGCAGCCTTTCTCAGACATTCCGTATGCATGCGGACGGCTTGAAAGGCTTGAAAGGCCGCGGCCTCTTGAACAACCTTTAATTATGAAGATATAATCACAGCGTACTTAATGGCCGGGATAGGGTAGCTTGGTTATCCTAGGGGACTGTGGATCCCCTGACTCGGGTTCAAATCTCGGTCCCGGCCCCTATTTATCAATCAGAACGGAGATTGTCATCTATGTCGTGGAAGGGGGATCTTGAGAGAGTGGATGATTACAGATGGCGCGTGCCCAGGGGGGCCGTCCCCTGCATGAGGACCGATGCCGTCATATTCGCTTCCGAGAGCATGCTCCCTTCCATCTCCGAGGACAATTCCCTGCTCCAGGCGGCCAATGTCGCATGCCTGCCGGGCATCGTCGGGAGCTCCGTCGCAATGCCTGATGTTCACTGGGGGTACGGTTTCCCGATAGGCGGCGTGGCCGCAGTGGATGCCGTGACCGGGCATATCTCCCCGGGCGGGATAGGGTTCGACATAAACTGCGGTGTGAGACTCATAAGAACGGACCTGCGGGAAGAGGACCTCAAAGGCAGACTGGATCCTCTCATGGACGCCCTCTACGCCAACATCCCCTCCGGATTGGGGTCCAAGGGATTGAAGAGGCTCTCCCGGGACCAGATCGATGATGTGCTCGAGAACGGGTCCCGCTGGGCAGTGGAGAACGGATTCGGCTGGGATGACGATCTTGATGTCACGGAGAACGGCGGCCGCATGGAGAGCGCCGATCCGTCCAAGGTCAGCGATAAGGCCAAGGAGAGAGGGATACCGCAGCTGGGGTCCCTGGGCTCAGGGAATCACTTCCTGGAAGTGGATGTGGTGGATGAGGTGTTCGGCGAAGAGGCGGCCGAGGCATTCGGACTGGAGAAGGGGACGGTCACCGTGACGGTCCACTGCGGTTCCAGAGGATGCGGCCACCAGATAGCCACTGATTACATACGCGAAATGGAACGGTACATCAAGAAGCATGACATATCCCTGCCCGATCCCCAATTGGCGTGCGCCCCCCTTGATTCCGAGGAGGGGGCGGACTACTTCGCGGCCATGTCATGCGGTGCCAACTATGCCTGGGCCAACCGGCAGATGATAACCCATTGGATCAGGGAGTCCTTCGAGAAGGTCTTCAGATCCTCCGCCGGGGACCTGGGCATGAGCATGGTCTACGATGTGGCCCACAATATCGCGAAGAAGGAGCGCCACAATGTGGACGGCAGGGAGATGGACGTCCTGGTCCACAGGAAGGGGGCCACGAGGGCATTCCCTGCCGGGCACCCGGACGTGCCGGAGAGATACAGGGCCGTGGGTCAGCCGGTCATCGTCCCCGGGGATATGTCCGTGGGCACCTATGTGCTCGTAGGCCTGCAGGGGTCCATGGACCTCAGCTTCGGTTCCAGCTGCCACGGCGCCGGCAGGAGGATGTCCCGCAAAGCGGCGCTGAGGTCGATCAGGGCGTCAGAGGTGAAGGCCGATCTCAAGAAGGACGGTATAATGCTCAGAAGCGGTTCCGACGGCGGATTGGTGGAGGAGGCTCCCGAGACGTACAAGGATGTTGAAGAGGTCGTCTCCGTCGTGTCCGGTTCGGGGTTGGCGGGCAGGGTGGCCAGGCTAAGGCCCCTCGGCGTCATCAAAGGATAGTACCCTCCTGCACGCCGCCGCCACCTTCCCCGTGTGCTCCTGGGGAGAGGATACCGTTATCGCCCAGTCGAATATCTCACGGCTCTGCAGAGCCTTCGCCAGAGGCGATATCCTGAAGATCGGCTTCATACGGCCCTCATCATCCGATATGTAGACGTCGGTCTTGCCTATCTTCACCTTGGACAGCAGGATCGATTTGGACGGTATGTCTATCACGACCTCGTGGTCCTCCAGTCCCGCCTCGAGAGCGATCTCCGCCTCAAGAGACTTCCTGTCCGCATATCCCGCATACCTGGACAGGTCGGCCTTGGCATCATCTGACATGCTGGCATTCTGCAGGACGTACGCATTCTTGTACAGCCTGCGGCTCATGACCTTCCTGGCCAGTTCGGAGGCCCTGCCTCCGGTCCCGACGATGTGGTTGATGAACGTGCAGTCGCTCATGAGGTACAGCTCCGACAGGTCTGCGCCGGATATCTCCGCTGCCTTGGTGAGCATCATCTCGGCTATCCTGACCGTCTTGTGATAGTACACGGAGGAGTACATCAGGGCCCGGGACACCATCAGGCCCTCGGCGGCCGCTATGCCCCCCTTCCCCACGACCATCCGGCCGTTGTCTATCCTTATCTGGCTGAGCAGCCTGTCTATGTCTATGGTCCCCAGGACCACCCCTGTGTAGTGGGCGTCCCTGAGCAGATAGTCCATCTGATCCGCATCAACGGGACCGTGTATTATCTGATGAATGTAATCCTTGTTCTCGAAGAATGACTGAGGGGAACCGTCCGACATGAACAGGTCCAACCCCCCGCTCCTGGACCGGGGGTACTCTATCAGATCGCATACCGCACCGGGGTCTATTCCCGCATCCTCAAGGAGCTTGGAAAGGGGCTCCATCCCCCCGAACAGGTCCCTGTCGGACTCCGGCATGTACGGGATCTCCCCGTGGATGAGCTTCCTGGCAAGGTCCATGTGGTCCAGGCCCGTCACGTTCCCGAGTATCTCCTCCAGGGTATGAGAGAAGGGGGGATGGCATATGTCGTGGAGGAGGGCCGCCGCACGCACCGTTCTCGTCTCATCCGCGTTCATCTGCAGGGATGAGGCCATCCTGCCTGCCAGATGATAGACGCCCAGGCTGTGCTCGAATCTTGTATGGTTCGCCCCCGGGAAGACGAGGTTGCCCAGGCCCAGCTGCCTTACGGAGCGCAGCCTCTGCATCTCCGGCCTGTCGAGGAGTTCCATGAAGACCCCGTCCGTCCGTATGCCCCCGTGAAGGGGATCGTGTATGACCCTGTCCTTACCTGTCATTGCCGTCCTTCCTTACGACCCTGACCTTCTCCATCCTCGTCCCCGACTGCACCAGGACGGAAACGCCCTCGTTTATGTCATGATGTGACGTATTCGTCTCGGACGCCAGATCCCTGATCATCTCCCGCGCTCCCTCCGGACCTCCGGCTCTGCGGGAGAAACCGGACGTGTCGAATATTATCATGTATCCTTTCGCGACGCTCTCCTTCATCCTGAGGATATCGTCCTTCGAACGAACCTCTGCCACCCTGACCATGACGGACGGGGCCTCCGGTGCCGCGTCTATATCATTGAGGTCCACGAACACATGGGACCTGTCATCCTTTCCGGCGGCATTCTTCTTCATGGTGCCTTTCCTCATCATTCACCGGTCTTCCACAGCCTGTCGCCTACGCTATGGATCGTCCTGACCGCTTTGCCCTTCTCTTTGGAGGACAGCCCCCCGGCGTCCCTCAGGGCCACACCGACTGCCAACGGGGCCTTGTTCCTGATATCCCTGACCCATACCATGTCCCCTTCCGAGATCTCCGGGTCCGCTTCGACTATGCCCGGGCCCATGACGTCGGCCCCGTTCGTCACGTACTGCACTGCGCCCATATCGACTGTCACGAATCTCTTGGGGGGCTTGTACTCGAGGAGCCCGCGTATGGTGAGGAACGGCTTATCCCCGTAGATGAGGCCCACTATCTCCCCTTTGGCGAAGATCACATCGAAATCCGTGCTCTCTGCGAGATCAACCGCATCGTCCACGGAGAACACTTCCGTCCCCAATACAGACTCCAGGGCCTCCTTCAGGGACCTGGCGTCCTTCTCTCTCATCCTCTTCCTCTTCCTGATCCTGATATCGGCCATCATCCCGAGTGATGCTGTACGGATATTCAATATTGGCGATGCTCATTATCAGTATGATTTATATTCTAATCAATGAGATGTACATCCGATGACGAAACTCCTCCATAAATCGGCCTCCATTGCGGTGACGCTGATATCGTTGTCTTTGATCGTATTAGTGGTCTTATCCGTCTTACCCTTGGTCAAGGGCGACATGGGCCTTGAAGAGGTTACGCCTTTTGACATGAACATAGATGAGGATTCGGGGATGGCCATCATCACAGGCAGCTACAAGATCACGTCCGGCCTGCCTTTTGACATAACGGACATAAACGCCGGCGTGAGCATTGATGACGGCAACGGAGGGGGACTCGAGATATTCAAGAAGGGGCCGCTGACCGTAACAGGCAACGGTGAATACGTACTGGACGTTCATTCGGAGGTATTCATCCCCTCTGTGCTGATCGCAGCCTTAGCGGCCAATTTCGGCTCGGAGGATGATGGTCTGTACCTGCCTCTGACCATTGAGGTGAGCGGATCCTATCTTGATAGGCTGATCAGCCTGAAGGTATCAGCGAACATGAACATAGTCATATCCGACGTTGAGATACCCCCGTTCTCAGTAGAGGTCCTG
>JAAYKC010000155.1 GCA_012522645.1 Thermoplasmatales archaeon | reverse complement strand
GGATTCGTCGGATTGGTCGCTCCGCACATCGTGCGTACGGTCATCGGTCCGGACAACAGGTTCCTCCTGCCGGCATCCGCCGCCTTCGGAGCCCTGCTCCTGGTGGCCGCGGATCTCATCGGCAGGGTCGTCATCGCGCCCGCGGTTCTGCAGGTCGGTGTGATCACAGCGTTCCTGGGAGGTCCGCTGTTCCTGTGGCTGATCCTGAGGAAGAACAGCACGATCTGGGGGTGAATCGATGAGGATGGAATTGAAGAACGTCTCGTTCGCCTACAAGTCGTCTCAGACCCCTGTCCTCCACGACATCAATCTGGTTCTGGAGGAGCCGGGATTGTATTGCATCGTCGGTCCCAACGGGGTTGGGAAGTCCACGATGGTCAAGTGCATGAACAGGATCCTGAAGCCCACCTCCGGGCAGGTCCTGCTCAACGACGTGGACATCCAGGACATGAAGCTGAAGGAGATCGCCGAGCATATAGGATACGTCCCTGTTCAGACGCAGGACGTGTTCTCGATGCCGGTCATCGATGCGATCCTCCTTGGAAGGCAGAAGGCCAACAAGTGGAAGACCACCGACGAGGACCTGGAGATCGCAGCCCGTGTCATGAAGATGATGGGCATCCAGGATCTCGCCATGAGAGGATTCAACCACCTCTCCGCCGGACAGCATCAGAAGGTGGCCATCGCAAGAGGACTCGTTCAGCAGCCTGAGATGCTCATCCTGGATGAGCCCACGGCGAATCTCGATGTGAAGCACCAGGTGTACGTATCCGAGCTCCTGAGAGCCATGGCCATCGAGGAGAACATGATCGTGCTGATGATCAGCCACGATCTGAACATCGCGGCGAAGTACGCCCACAAGATCATCGTGATGGAGCACGGGACCGTAGTGGATGTCGGAACATCGAAAGACATCATCACAGAGGACCTGGTGGCCCGCGTCTACGAGGTCGAATGCAAGATCGAGGATGACGAGGACAGACCCCACGTCGTCCTCGGATCCGTTCTCAGCATCTGAGAACCAAAACGCACCCTGCTCCGGCAGGGTGCATCATCATTCTCATTCGAGGCCCCTTTCCTTCGATGCTCCACCGCGTGATCTTCCAACGGCATCGAAGAACACAGTGCCCGAATTGTTTCGTCGTCAGAGAACGGCATATATATCCTTCGACGGGGCATACGACAGTCAAGGACTGATGCGCATGCCAGCGGGAACCCCAGGACTCGTAACCAGGAGCTATATCGAATCATTTTTCTCATCCATGTCGGAGCATCCAGTATCCGGTAATTGCGAATCCCTATCCATGCTAAAGGAGGCCCTTGTGAGCTTCACTGAAGCGGAGACGGATGAGAACGCATCCATGGTCTACATGACGTTCAGAGGCATGTCCGGTCCGAGCGGCGGCATGGACATCCTCGGATTGATGGGGTTGATGCGCACCTACGAGCTCAGATCGATGAACATCGTCGACAGTCAACGGGATCACTACATCCATTCCATCAACGTCTTTGCAATGGGCATATGCATCTATCAGAATTCGGACAGGCTTCAAGAGGCGTTTCGTAACTCCCGTCCCGACGGTATGTTCCCTAACGAGAGGGAGGAGTTCCTATATGTCTGGGGTCTCGCATCCATGTTTCACGATATGGGCTATCCAATCGAGATAGCATACAATCAGATCCGTAGGTTCCTCAGGATCTCATGCGGCGGCAGTCAGGATATCGGCCCCGTTCCTCTGGTAAGGAATCTGGAGGAGCTGTTCAGGGTCGGCGACTCGTCGAATGATGCCCTGGATATGATGTCAGAGCGCCTATCTCGGGTGCTGTCTTTAGAGGCCTCTGCCGTTTCGGATGTACTTCACGGGTACGAGGGCTCGATGTACGAGTCCTGCAGAGTGGATCACGGCTTCTTCAGCGCAGCTATGCTCCTCAAGTGGATGGGTATGGCATCCGAGATGTCTGATGCGGATGTGTCGGAGAAGATCAAGGCCCGCGTGGTCGAGAGCGCTACATCGATCCTCCTGCACAACTTCTACAATCACACCTTCACCAGACCGCCCTTCTCGCTGGGGCCGATGGAGCGTGATAGGGATCCGATATCGTATCTGCTCATTCTCTGTGACGAGCTGCAGGAGTGGAACCGTACCGTGTATGGTGCGGAGAACAGGTACGTGTATCCCTCGCAGTGCCGCCTGTCCGTGGGTGAAGGGTCGCTTACTATCGTTTATCGCACCTTGTCCTGCCGCATGGCTTCCGATTTCCCTGAGCAGAAGATTGCTCTATTGCATCGTCTGCTTGATTTGGACGGGTTGTTCCCCAACGGGTTCAATGTGTTCTGCACCTGTGACAGATCATCGGAGCATTTCGTAGAGGACATGCTCGCCACATCAGGTTCAATCCCCCGTTTCTATGCGGACAGGATACTGGAGATCGCCCAGGCTATCCACGATGACTACAACCGCAGACGCAGGGCGGAGCATCCCGGGGAGACTCCGGAATACGAAGGGTGGGACTCCCTCCGCGATGACATCAAGCTGTCCAACCTGAAACAGGCCTACAGTTACATCGACAAGCTGGCATCAATAGGATGCATCATCTCTGATATCCCTCTCGAAGGCGAGAGGATTTCGGAACTCACTCTGGCAGAGGTGGAGTTCCTCTCCATGGCGGAGCATGACAGGTGGGTTCTGGAGAGACGCTCCAGCGGATGGATCTACGGTACCGAGAAGGATGTTCCCAATAGGATCTCCCCCTATGTCGCTCCCTGGTCGATGATCCCCGAGAATATCAGGGAGTACGATAGGGAAGCCGTCCGCAACATCCTTCCTATCCTGGAATCCAGGGGGATCTCGGTATACCGTTCGGATTGAGTAGGAATCTCGCAAGTATCCGGTTTTAAGTATTTTGAGCAGTCTTCAGAGTGTATGCTTCCCGATGCCCTTGTCGCCAATATGCTGAATCTGGCGAAGCTTATCCACGATGATTACAACAGGCACCTGAGGGAGGAGGGGAAGGCGATAAAGTATCCGACCTGGGACTCCCTTCCCGACGATCTGAAGTTCTCCAACATCAGACAGGCCCAGAACATACCGTTGAAACTGGACGATATCGGTTGCTATATCGGCGACGGAATCGGAGCGGAGGTCGTCGAATCGTTCACCGAGGATGAGATCACCACGATGTCGATGAAGGAGCATGAGCTCTGGGTCGACGAGAGGGAGATGAACGGGTGGGTCTACGGCCCCGTCAAGGATGTGTCGAGGAAGATCTCCGATTGCATCGTACCGTGGGAATTCCTGAGTGAGGGGATGAAGGAGTATGACAAGAACGTCTCCAGGAACATCATTCCCCTTGTTGAGGGGATAGGCCTTAAGGTATGCAGGAAGCTTGTGACAGATCGTGTCATCGAGACCACCGATTACTACCGCGGGGACAAGGCACCTCTCATCGTCGCGATCACAGGTCATGTGGATGTCCCTGTCTCCGAGTATTCTCGTATCGAGGAACGGATCGGCACCATGTTGGATTCCTATAGGGCCAGATATTCCAACACGCCTTTGATCCTCATGTCCGCTCTGGCAGAGGGGCCTGATCGCATCGCCGCTAAGGTCGCCTTCTCACGTGGTATCCATGTGGCCCCGGTCCTTCCGATGCCACCCAACGAATATGAGGGCACGTTCGCCGGATTCGGATATCATAGCACCCAGGAGTCGATAGATGATTTCAACGGCATCCTCGGGAACGGATTATGTTATTCGCCCTGCATCCTCTGCGGCTCCAGCGCTAACGTCCATCGGATGTACAGGGTTCTGGCGGCCTATCTGGTCACGAATTCCCACGTTCTGATAGCTGCATGGGACGGCAGGACCTACGGGGTCAAAGGAGGTACATATGATTGCGTCAGGATGTCCGTGAACGGGGTGGATCCGGATCTTGCAGACATGGTCAATCCCATGACTTCCGTCTCTGCATCCCCTGTCATATCTCCTGTACGCTATCTGGATACGTCTGTGGATTCCCCGGTGTTCTGGATAGAGGTCGGTAGGAGCCTCGACAAGGAGGGGTTCAAGGAGCGCCTCTGCGATAATATGGAAAGGATTCCGGGGCAGTACAGCGGATACATCTCGAAGAGGGATCCCCTCTCTGATTCCGATGATGTCACGAAGCGCGGAGTGCTGGCATTCCTGAGAGGGTTGATTCCTGAACGTGAGGACGTTGCTCCTCCGCACGATTCAGGCATGTCAGCTCCAGATGATGTCACCATCGAAAGGAATGATGTGCGTGACCTCTTGTCTCCGCTGCTTCCAGGCAGACACGACGCTACATTCCTCAGGATGGATGATCTCAATGCCGACCTCGAATCGCTGGAGCAGAGGGGTACATCCTATGGGGAGGACGGTTGCGGTCTTCTAACCGGCTCATTTGAGTCTACAACAGCGGTCAAAGAGGCAGGCGTCATGAGCGACATGGCGATAAGGTTCTCCAGATTAAGCGATCTGTCTTCGTATTATGATAAACGCAGTAAGAGGTCGATCCGGGCACTTACGGCGATTTCCGCAATAAGCTCCCTGTTCTTCTATTGCATGATCCGGTTCAGCGGAACCCTGATCTTCACACTCTTCTATGCTGTTGTATTCATCCTGCTTCTCTGTCTCACCCGTAAGCACTTCGACGATCGCGAACATAAGAAATTCATAGAATACAGCACTCTGGCTGAATCCCTTAGGACGGAGTTCTATTGGGGCATGCTGGGGATAAACGACGAGGTTTCTCGCAATTGCAGAGGATATCAGAAGAGTGGGATGGCATGGGCATCTGCCATATTGAAAGGGTACGACTCGTACTTCTCCAACAACTACTCTTTATCAAATCGCGTCTCCTTGAAGAACCGCATCGAGTGTGCCGAGGACTCCTGGATAGAAGAGCGGAGGGCCGCATACAATATCGAGGCCAAGGATGCCGGTATAAAATATGGCATTCTGAGCTGTCTATCATTCAGGGGACGTCAGATGATCGCGATCCTGTCTGTGGCGGCGGTGGTCGTAGGGCTCTTCTTCATGGAGCATTTCGATGACTCCCTGTTCCATCTGGTGGATCTGGATGTGGGCAGCCTTTCTGTCTCCGAGGGAACCGGAATCACAGGGTACGATCTGATCAAGCTGATGATGATCTTCGTGACGGTTTTCGTCAATATCCTTCTATCCTTGATGAATACGGTTTACAAGGACACCGATACTCAGGTGATATCCAAGAGGCTGACCTTCGATCAGGCTTTGACAAGCCTTCGTGCGCGGATGAACACCTCCGAGCACAGGGTTATCGAGCAGAAGACCGCACTCTTCCACGAACTGGGGGTGCAGCTCACCAACGACAGCAACGACTGGGTGTTCCAATACCTCGATCGCGACTTCAACGCTCCTGGAAAACTGCTCGATCTGGGAAGGAAGACGGAATCATCGGAGATCGCTGTCGATGAATTGGACGATTTGTGAGCAATGGGGGCGAGATGGTATGTTCATAGATCCGGAGGAAGATCCGAAGCAACGCAGGAAGATCCGTGAGAAGAAGGTGCTTACCCAGTTAGAATTGACGATAACGCCTGCGAACTACATGTTCGAATCTCTGAAGAACGGGATGGAGGTGCCTAGAGGGCTTCAGTTCCGGGAATACAGGGGTTGGGCAGGGATGTATATCGAATCACTGTCGGACGATGATCTCATAGCTTTGATGAAGAGACTGAAGCTCACCGTGGTGCTCCATCCAGACGAATGGCGCGGTGTGTTCATCATCCACAGCACAAGCGACTCCCGGTATGCCAATAGGATAAAGAGGGCTCTGAATTGTATAAACATCCCTGATACGCTGATCTATTGCTCGTCCATAGAGAAGACGGGTACCACATTGGGGGAGTCGTTCTGCGAGATGATACGCACGTGTCTGACCAATGCCTCGTTGATCATATGCATTCTGAGCGATCGTAGTGTGAAAAGCGAGTATTGTCTGCAGGAGATGGGTGCGGCATTCGTTCTGGGGCATCCGATAATCCCCGTCATAGTGGATGGGTTCGATCCCTCGAATATGCCAGGATTCCTTGACAACACTCGCTATCAGGCATCGGGGATCTCGTCGTTCGAATCGGCGCAGCTCTTCTTGAAGGAGGTCTGTTGCAAGTTCGATGTTCAGTGTGCCGGCGTCAATCTGTTAAACGGGGCGAACAATCTGATAAACGACAGAGGATGATGATCATGGGATCGAACGCAGATATTCTGAAGGATGATATCAGGATGGCCAGGTTGAAGGGCTCTTCGCCTATGGCCATTCGCACCGCGGATGCGATACTGCAGGATGCCGAGGAAGCGTTCGCCGAAGGGAGTTTCAGGAATCAGCTGAAGGACATGATACAACAGCTCGGTGTGGATATAATAGCATCCCGTCCGTCCAATGTCACGCTCCGCAACTCGGTGAAGAATACCCTGTACAAACTGGAGAAGGTCGATGATTCCGATGATGCCCGCGTTCTGGAGGTAGTCCGCGGCAACGTCGCGGCTTTCAAGGAGACCGTCAACACATCTGCTCAGAAGATCGCTCTTCTGGGTGCCAATATAATCAATGATGGCGATCTCATCCTGACATGCAGTTACAGCGCGATGGTGAAGGGAATACTCGACATGGCTTACAATCAGTTCGGGAAGCATTTCAGGGTTATCGTCACGGAGACCAGGCCCCGTTACCAGGGGATGAAGATGGCGAACGAACTGATCGAACTGGGAATACCGACAACCGTGATCGTGGATTCTGCTGTTCGGCTGTTCATGAAGAAGATCGACTTGGTTCTGGTAGGCGCGGACACTGTCAGCTCTGATGGTTCTGTGATATCGAAGATAGGCACATCACTCATAGCCTTGGCCGCCCAGGAGGCGCGTGTACCCGTGTATGTAGCCACTCCGACTTTCAAATTCTCCGAGGATACACTTTCTGGAGTGATGGTGGATATAGAGCAGAGGAAGCCCGGGGAGATAACGGGCGGTACGGTTCTCGAATACGTTGAGGATATCAACCTGACCGTCGAGAATCCGGCATTCGATGCGACCCCGCCGGAATACGTCCGCGGGCTCATCACAGAACTTTATATAATGTCCCCCTACTCGGTCGGAGAGTATCTGGCCCGTTTATCGGGTGTGATTGACTGAGGTTTTTCGATGATCAACGCAGTGATTTTCGATATGGATGGGACGCTGATCGATACTGAGAAGCTCAATGTCCGGTTCTGGATTCAGACTGGGAGGAATCTGGGATTCGATATCACCCGCGAGGATGCTCTCCATATCCGTAGTCTTGATGGGAAACTAATCAAAAGATACTTCGAAGATAAATTCCCTACATTTGATTTCGAAGTAGCTAGAAATGAGAGGCGGAGGCTGATGGCTGATTATGTTGATTCTGAGGGTCTGGAGCTTAAGCCTGGCGTTGTTGAAGTTTTGCGGGATCTTGGTAATAGAGGGATCAAGATCGCCGTCGCTACTGCTTCGCGTCCGGATCATGCCGAGTCGTATCTGGAGATGCTTGGTATTAGACAGATGTTTGACAAAGTCATCTGCACATCGTTTGTTGAGAAGGGGAAGCCAGAGCCCGACGTCTATCGTTTCGCATGTGAGCAGATCGGTGAGCGTCCTGAGGACTGTCTTGCTGTAGAAGATGCTCCTAATGGTGTGGAATCCGCATATAGGGCCGGATGTAGGGTTGTGTTTGTTCCAGATCTCACCGAGGCTGACGAGGAAATAAGGACTAAATCAATAGTGCTGACAGATATCCATGACATCGTAGCAGTGTTGAATTTATGAGGTTAACATCATTATTCAGCATCTCATGTATTGATGACTTATATAGTTCACGAATAGAGAAGCTGTTGGTTGTTTAATTAATATATAATGATGGAGTATTGAAGGAAATATGCCAAGCTATCTCGGGTGTAGGCATCATCTGGAATTACCTCATTCAGAACGATAGTAATTTGAAAGAGTGCGTGTCATCGCGGGTCATATATCATATTATTTATTTCAAATCATTTGCACACTCTATTAATGCCTTTTTCAGATAATCAAATAATAACGGATTTGAGGAAACAAGGATGCCTGCGTCCCCAAAATTGTAGGGATGTCCTTCTAGGTTAGAGATCAGACAGCCTGCTTCTGAACACATAAGAATTCCAGGAATGAGATCCCATAAATTACGGGTCATTATAATGGTGGCATCTGTTTTTCCGCTCGCTACGAACGTGCAATCCACACAAGCAGAACCAAACATTCTAGTTTTTGCTACGTCTTTTCTGATTCTATTCATTATTGAATACTGGAGATCGCTTAGATTATTGTTCGAATGGGAGTAATCTCCCGTACTGATAAGTGCTCTGTCAAGAGGTGTGTTCTTTTTAGCAGTTATTCTTTTTGAATTAAGAAATGCTCCACAATTTAATTCAGCTGTGTACATTTCATTTTGTTGAGGTAGATACATTACGCTGACGACTACACAACCGTCACAAATAAGTGCACTCTGGATTCCGAATAGTGGAATATCGCGAGACATGTTGAATGTCCCGTCAATGGGGTCAAGAATCCATGTTCTGCCCTTAAGTATTTGTGAAGGGTTAGTCTCTTCGGATAAGATGGCATCTTTTGGATATTCATCATTGATTCTATTTATGATTTCATTTTCAATGTTAATATCCAAATCTGTAACGATATCAAATTGTTCTTTATTTCTGATATTTATATCCATTTTGTCTAAACAATATTTGGAATATACATCAAGGATGGTCTCCTTTATGAAGTGGAGTTCGTTCTCGTAACGGGTCATTGTAATTCCTTAGCATATTTTTTCAAGGTTTCATATGTTTGAATGCAATATTCGTATAGGGGTGAATGCGAGGAGTTTTTATCCTTTACGATTACAAAGCAAGGATTATCTAGGCCTGCTACTGCATTCGCATAGTATTGTAGTAGAACGGTATCATCCATTATGATTATATTCATCCTTGGCAATACATCATATGTTAAAATGTGTAGGCGAGATGCAGCATCGTCAGGCAGACGTTTTTTCATGTCTTGTGGGTACCCCATATTGGATATGGTTATTTCTTTAATGCGTCCGGGGATATGATTTTCCTCTTTTTCACGAATAGAAGTGTATTTTCCAAAGGGATCTAAAAACATCAACTCGATTACAGCTCCATTATTTAGAGCATATTCCATTGCATCCTTGTCCATTTTAGCCGTCATTTCAGTGTTAGATATACCAACGCAACGGATATTATTTGAATTTGCAATAAGGGATGCAAGGTCATAATCTTGATTCATCGAAGACCTTTTTGGATATACTTTTTCAATTTCGGAAGTGGTTTTTATTTTCCAAGATGGTTTATTATCTTTGATACGAGATATTATCCACTCATATACTTCATCATAATCCGGGTCATTTTCTTTGAAGAAAAGGTGGGTACGATCAGAGAAAAGTGGGTGTAGTTTACTTTCGACGCCTTTAAACCCATCAATACCATTCGAGTTACATACAAACACTTTAGAATCTTTAGAATTGATTTGTTCATCTTCCATTTGAGTTAGTGCATAGAAGGCATCAATTTCTAATGAAAGTTCGTAATGGAATGATTGATCAATACTGCCATCGCCTTTTCTATGAATGGAATCATTACATACAAATATGAAGGTCTTTGATTTGAGAACATTCACCATATTTACCTTGTACGTATCGCTTTTGCATTCTGGAAAAAAGAACGCGTTAAGGCCTCTCTTTACAAGACATTTATATAATCTTTCGGCTGTATCGAATGAACTGCCTGGTTCATATGTACCATGATAAGCTATGAACACATCGTATTCTTTTTTAATCATGCCACACCTTTCCTATCATTAATCCTTTGTGATATATGATAGCACAATACATCGAAGATTAACTCGGGTATATATACGCTTTTTAAAACCGATGTTCAAAACCTGATTGTAGTGGTTCGTCTTACTATATGTGAGGATGCATTCGAGGTATGTCGACGTGGATAGTCTTATAACTGGTTTATCCTATTCATAACTATGCACGATGTTTTTATTAGTTATGAGCATGAGTCCAAATCGATAGCTGATAACATCTGTTCAGTTCTTGAAAGGAATACAAGCTAGTAGTTAGTTCATCCTAAAACACTAAAAAATTCATCCTAAAACACTATTACATTTCTGATTCTGATTATTCATATGCAGGTATGGTCCAACCTCATGTTGTTCAATCTAAAAGACTATTTATACACGTATAGCCATATCTTTTATAACCGAAAGACCGGCATAAGGAGTGTATAGGATGACGAGAGAGTACAACAGGTGGGATATCCGCCTCTCTCCGGAGGAGAGGCAGAAGCTGAGGAGGTTCGTATCGAAAGGGAACAATCCCGCCATGATCGTGAGAAGGGCGAACGTCGTATTGGCTGTGGATCTGAATTCCGAGAACCCACTGAGTTGCAAAGAAGCCGCCGAACGGTTCGGAATCGCGGATTCATCGGTCTGCAGCATCAGGAAAGCGTATGTCGAACTCGGCATCGACGAGTTCCTGCACAGGAGGGTCCGCGAGAAGCCTCCCGTCGAGCCGAAGATCACCGGGGATGTGGAAGCACGCATCCTCCAGATCGCCTGTTCCTCGCCTCCGGAGGGACGCAGTCGCTGGACCGTTCGTCTGATCCAGGAGAAGGTCGTGGAACTGGAGATCCTGGACAATATCAGTGTCGGATCCGTTCAAAACGTTTTAAAAAAAACAAGATCAAACCGCATCTGAGCCGTTATTGGGCCATCCCTCCCGATCATTCTTCCCGTTTCGTCGCCAAAATGGAGGACGTCCTCGAAGTCTATTCCCGCCCATACGACCAATCCAGGCCGGTCATCTGCATGGACGAGAAGCCTCTGCAGCTCCTCGGGGAGAGCCGCCCCAGATTCAGATGCACAGACGCATCCATGGTCGTGGATTGCGAGTACGTCCGCAACGGTACGTGTTCCATATTCATGTTCGTCGAACCTTTGACGGGATGGATGCGTCCCGAGGTCCTCGAGCACCGCACGAAAGTGGACTGGGCCCATCAGATGAAGAAGCTGATCGACGAGGATTATCCGGATGCCGAGAGGATCATTCTCGTCATGGATAATCTGAACACGCATAACATCGCATCGTTCTACGACGCCTTCCCTCCGGCGGAGGCCCGCAGACTCGCATCGAAGCTGGAGATCCATTACACCCCGGAGCACGGAAGCTGGCTTGACATCGCGGAGGTCGCACTCTCGGTCCTGTCCCATGAATGCCTCGGGAACAGGCGCTTCGAGACCATCGATATCCTGGACAGGGAACTTGAAGTATGGAAGATCAGACACAATGCCAACAGGAAGAAGGTGGACTGGCAGTTCACGACCGCGAAGGACCGCACGAAACTGAAGCATCTCTATCCCGATTTAAATAGTGTTTTAGAATGAACTGACTACTAGGTGACATGCGAGTTGGTGGATTCCGAGTAATAGCTATTACAAACATTACAGACAGCTGTTATTATACGCACAACCCGTCCCTGTCATCATGGAGGGGGACATCGGAAAAGTCGAAGAGGTCGTGAAGAGCCTTCTTTCCGGACTCACGTCCGAACAGAGAGTTACGATGATCCAATCGATTCAGTCCATCCTCAATTCCGAACTCATCCGGACCAATTACGAGATCCCCGACATGACATGTCCCGTCTGCGGAAGCACGGAGTGCATCCGCTACGGGACGACCAGGATCGGCACTCCGAGGTGGCAGTGCAAAGCCTGCCACCACGTCAGATGCCACATCGAGACCGGAAGGATCCTTGCGAACTCCAAGCTGACAAAGGATCAGTGGATGAGATATGCGTCTCTTCGACACCCTCGGCATGAAATCAGATAATTTTCCAGACCCGAACAGCGCCGCAGCTGAACCATGAGCGGGAGGACGCTCAGAACTCCGATCAACCGATGAGATCCGACGGATCTATGCCCAAGATGCTCAGGAAAGCCTTCAGCTGTCGTTTCTCCGCTGCCGGGCCGTCAAGATACACCCGCCCCGCATCCCTGTCCAGGCGGACGGATGTGTTCCGGATCATGCAGAACATACGATAAGCGGTGACATCCCTGGGAATGCCGAATCCTTTGCCGTATTCTCTTCTTACAAGCAACTGCATCATGCGTCTGACGAGAACCGCCGCCGCGATGGAGAACAGCATCACGGCCTCGCGTTTCGGAGACTCAAAGAACACGCTGTCCGCACCGAGCTTCGATTTCATCTCTCCGAAGATGTTCTCGATCTTCCACTGCTGCAGATAGATGCGCATGACATCTCCGCCGGTGATCCCGTCAACGACATCCTCATACGTAACATCTGAACGCGGGAGTGACGTCACTATCACCCTGATGTCGCGTTCCTCGGCCATCTTCTTCGCACGCGTCCCGTTGAACGCAGCCGTATACGAAAGATGCCATTGCTCAATATCCTTGGGAGGTTCCTCCCCGAGCCTGGGACGTCCCCTCCCTTTGCGTTTGGTCTTCACCATCTCGCATACCGGCGTGAACGTCACGTCGTAAGGTCTTTCGGAGAGCCATTTCGCATGACGTTCCGTCTCCAGCACCGCATCCTTCTCACAGGCGAACGTCTTCTTTGCGATCTTCGTCAAACGTTCGTTCACATCCTTCCCGACCTTTTTACGATAGAACTCCAGGGAATGTTCGGTGTTGCTTTCGCGATACGCGATGAAACGAAGCTTCTCCCCGTTCGCGACGGCATCGAGATCGCAGATCCCGTATTCCGGAGCATCGTTCCTCCTGCCGATACGCCCGACGGGCGTGAATTCTCTCTCCACCGCCTCTTTGACGATGAAGGATCTTACTTTCTCTGCGAAGTTCTCGGGGCATTTGGAAACGAACGGAATGTTGTTCCATATCAGGCTGTTGACGGTATCCTCGTTCACCAGTTTGCAGTCGGCCACGGCGACGATACGATTGTCGGACATGAAATCGGCCATCAATTCCAGCGCATCCGTGTCCATCCTGTTGTCGGTCGTATTACCGTCATGTGTCTTGAAATACACCGGGAGACCGTTGTCGTCCGCAACGCATTCGAAATTGTACTGCAGACGGTCGGTATGACCGTCCTTGGGATGTCCGAGCATCGGCCTCGGCACGCCGTCGTCCAATTCCCCGTACTCTCTGTTCGGATCCCTCACGACGGTGATGTTGCTGCCGTCGAGATGATAGTACTTGGAGATGATGCCGTACTGTGCCTTGGCCCTCGAGGCGATGTTGTAATACAGCAGTTCAAGATCGCCGCCGAAGATCGTGTCCATCGCTCTTCCCAGCGATACGTCATTCAGCGACTGGTGATCGACTTTGGCACCGAACAGTGTGTCCACGGGCGAATATCCGTAGAATGATGATATTCCGGTAAGCGAACGTTTCAGGTTCTCGGTGAACATGGTGCCGCAGATCGCCTTCAATGCGTTGCCCGGGCTCAATACGCGTTGGGAACGGTCCCATCCGGTGTTATCGTCGATGTACTCCGGAATGCCGATCGCCTTCATCATCGCCATTCCGAGGGCGGAGCCTGCGCTGATGCTCTCGATCTCTTCCGAATCGTCATCGAAAGTGAATCTCTTCCCGAAATCCGCGCTCGGTTCCTTCCTCATTGGCCGTTCTTCCGTTCTTTTCCGCAAAAACAGCGTCCGATCAATCGATTCTCTGTGATTTCGCCATCGTTCGAGATGGTTACTTTATCGATTAGCTTTGCTAATCGATAAAGTAAGTCAGTCTATATATAGTATGCCGCCAATACAACACACAGCGTCCGATATCAGCGGAAGCTCTCGCTGACGCTGCATTTTTCCAAAAAAGATCCTGCAAAATCCCACGGGATCAGAAATTATTCACAAAATTACGGGGGGTGTCGAAGAGACG
>JAAYKC010000106.1 GCA_012522645.1 Thermoplasmatales archaeon | reverse complement strand
TACGCAAGGTCGGCTCGTGCTCTGTCCTGATGAAGGTGATCGCAATATCATCAGTGTTCGATTCCGAGGAGATACCGGAATTCGTCCTGGATTATGTGGTATATCACGAGTACCTGCACGCATCCAGGGGGCTGAAGGTCTTCGGAAGGCCTCATGACATGGATTTCAGGAAGGATGTGACCAAATTCCCGAAGCACAGGGAAGCGGAGGACTGGCTCAACAGATTATGCCTGTACGTGTGAACATCCGGCAAAAGCATGAGAGGGGGTGTCCCCCGGGCAGTAACACGCTCTATCATCGTCCGCCGTAACGGCGGCCTCCGAGCACTGACCCCGCCGGGGGTATGTTTCGGATCCCACGTTGGCTCCCGGTCACGGCAACGATGACACATCGCAGCTCCCGCGAGGTCCCAATTAAGGTATAGGACCGCTGTGCGCCGGGCCGTACCCGGAGGGATCACCAGATCACCCTCATACGTCAGCCGGGCAGGATGATATGGTAACACCTGTTAATAAAACCATTCCCTTTTTCTTATGATAACAGAGTGTGGCTCTTTCGATTTTCGGGACCGAGACCGTCACAGTGTGCCAAAATATCTCTCGAAAGGAGGGCGGAGACCGGATGTACGGCGCCCAGCGTAAGGTTATATCTCTCTGCAGGGAGTTACAGGGCTCAATGGAGGGCTTCTTCACACCGGGTTCAGTTGCCGTGATAGGTGCTTCGTCCGACAGGGGGAAGGTCGGGGGCATGGTCATCAATAACCTCCTCGGCTCGGGGTTCAAAGGCGAGATATATCCAATCAATCCCAAGGGCGGAGAGATCCAGGGGCTCAGAGCATACGAGTCCGTGGACAAGATAGGCAAGGTTCCGGATCTGGCCGTGATCTGCATAAAAGCGGAATATGTTCTCGGGGAGATAGAGCGATTAGGGGCCGCCGGAGTCCGCCGCGCGATAATAATAACCGCCGGATTCCGGGAGGAGAGCGATGACGGCCGTATAATGGAGGAGAGGATCGGTGCCGCGGTCAGGAAGTACGGGATGAGAGTCATCGGCCCGAACTGCTTCGGGGTGATGAACACCTCTGAAGGTCTGAATACGACATTCTCCTCGCTTTTCCCAGTCAGGGGCAACATAGCCCTGACGTCCCAGTCCGGTGCCGTGGGAGCGTCCATGCTCGACTGGTCCCTTCATTCCGGGATAGGGATATCGAAATTCGCATCCCTGGGCAATAAGATGGATGTCGGCGAGCCGGAGCTACTGGATTATCTGATGACAGATGACGAGACCCAGGTCATCGGGATGTATGCCGAGAGCATAAGCGACGGCCCCGGATTCATAAGGGCCGTAACGGCAATGAACGATTCCAAGCCCCTGGTTATATTGAAATCAGGCAGGACCGGGGCGGGATCCAAGGCGGCATCGTCTCATACGGGAGCTTTGGCCGGAGCGGATTCCGTGTTCAACGTACTGTTCAAGAAGCTGAATATCACGCGGGTATACGACCTGGATGAGATGTTCGATGCCCTTTCCGTGTTCTCCCTGTGCGGCAGGATGGAGAGGGACGGAGTGGTGATAATCACCAACGCGGGCGGATTGGGGGTCATGGCCGCCGATGCATGCAGCTCCTATCCTCACATAAACATGGCCGAGCTGTCGTCTGAGACAATACGGGCGATAGAGGAGGCCCTGCCGACGGTGGCTTCCGCCATCAATCCTGTCGATGTCAGGGGGGATGCTCCCGCCGATGCAGCGGTGAGGGTCCTGGAGATAGTGGCCAAGGACCCGTCGGTGGGAGGGGCCGTCATACTCTCCGCACCTTTGGACACCGCGGACCTGGATTCCATGGCGGAGCTGATATCCGAGGCCAACGGCCGCACGGATATCCCGATCGCCGTATCATTCACGGGCGGCGTCATCAGCGAGAGGGCATCCGCTGTCATGAGGCGGAACGGCGTTCCCACATTCAGTGACCCGGACAGAGCCGTCAGGGCGTTGGAGATCCTCAGAGCCAGGGAGATGGAGGTCACGGAGGACAGCACGCCCCTGGTATTCCCCGAGACCGACGGCAGGGCAAAGGCCCGTGACGTGATCGACAGAGCCCGGGAGGAGGGCAGGATATCCCTGTCCGAGGAGGAGGGGAAGGCCATATTGGCAGCTTACGGGATACCGGTTCCCAAGGAGGACTTCGCCACGAGCGCCCAGGAGGCGGTGAGGGCGGCGGAGGCCGTAGGATATCCCGTTGTCATGAAGATCCAGTCCCCGGACATACATCATAAGACGGATGTGGGAGGGGTGATAGTGGGGATCAGGGACGAGGAGGGAGTGAGGAACGCTTACGAATCAATACTGGCATCCTGCTGCGCCGGGATCCCCGGAGCGAGAGTGGACGGTGTGAGCGTGGAGCAGATGGTCTCCGGCCAGGAGGTAATCCTGTCCATGATCCGCGACGATCAGTTCGGTCCGATAATATCCTTCGGGCTCGGGGGGATATATGTGGAGATAATGGGAGAGATATCCCAGGCTATGCTGCCGATGAACGAGCAGGACCTGGACCGCCTTATTATGTCAACAAAGGCATACCGCATGCTGTCCGGGGCGAGGGGCAGGCCTCCTGCAGACATAGATTCGCTCAAGGACATCATACTGAGGCTGATCAGGATCGCCGAGGATAATGAAGAGATATATGAACTAGAAATCAATCCTGTAATGGTAGGAGAAAGGAATGAAGGAAGCTGGGCCGTGGATGCTCTGGCTACGTTGAGGTGGAAATGACAAAGAAGGTGTATTTGGCGTCCGTCGGCACAAGATCCGGGAAATCAGTCCTGTCTCTGGGTCTGGCCATGAACTATCCCGGGAAGGTTGGATTCTATAAGCCGTTCAGGGAGAGCCTCGTGGTGAAGGACGGGCAGCCCATGGATCAGGACGCGATACTGATGGCCTCCGTGCTGAAGCTGCCGGAGGCCGAGAAGCTCTCCCCCTTCGTCTACGATATGTACGATCCCATCCCGATGGACCGGATAGTGAAGGGATATGAGGAGGTCAGGGAAGGGAACGAGTTCATGATCGTGGAAGGCAGCAGGGACCTGGCCAACGGATACTCCTGCGGGATATCCAGCTTCGATATCGCCAAGGCCGTGGATGCGCCCATCGTGCTGGTGTCCTCAACCACCCAGCAGTCCCTGGAGACCGCTTTCCTGTTCAAGGAGATATGCGAGAAGAGGGACCTGGAGCTGAAGGGTGTGGTCATAAACATGTGCAGCGGCACCAAGGAAAGGGATTTCCTGGAGGACAGGGGGATGACCGTCATAGGCGGGATCCCGACCATACCTCAGATATCGACGTTCCACGTGATCGAGATAACGGAGATAATCCCCTCGAAGGTGCTGGCCGGCAGGAACGGATTGGATAATATCGTGGAGGACGTCCTTGTCGGGGCGATGTCCCCCCAGGTCGCCATGCGCTACATGAGGCGCTCCAAGCAGAAGGCGGTCATAACGGGAGGGGACAGGACAGAGATAATGCTGGCCGCCCTCTCCACGAACACATCATGCATAGTGGTAACAGGCGGGATAAC
>JAAYKC010000146.1 GCA_012522645.1 Thermoplasmatales archaeon | reverse complement strand
TCCCTGATCCCGATTCGTTCTTCGCTGCCCACCCTGAGGCGGAGCGAAGAACGTGGACACTGGGCTATAAGCTGGTGCTGAGGCCACATCTGAATACCAACATCAGGCGGTTGAGAGACGAGTAAGGGGCACCCTCATCCATCTTCATGCGCAAAGAAGTATATGGTTGCAGAGCACCTCGTATTACGTTTTTCATTGCGCTCCTTGTCGGAGCGATGATAGGACACCTTCAGATAGCATTCCCAAGCCTGTTCACTCGGAGTTTGCCAAGTACTCGTGTTGTTTCACCTAACGCCATACCTTGGGAGTCTGAATGAAGAACATACTAGTTTTTCAACGTAAGTGCAGCTTGGGCAATCAAGTTCATCAGATTATTTGTATTCTCATCATGAAGCACCACATTAAAGTTTTCCATAGCGTGGACCATGTGGATTTTAATAGCTTCCAAAGCGACGTCACTATCACTGCCATTGAGTGCCTCAATAATGTTCTGATGCTCTTCAACACTACAGGCATAGTTCGGTTTAATAATTGTCAACCAACGTACTCGGTGAATTTGCAGTCTAAGTTGGTTTGCATACTCATTCAACCTTGAGTTATTAGCGTAGGAAATCAATAGTTTATGAAATTGGTCATCAGCGTTAAAGTTCATTGCAAAATTATTGCTTTCCACATGCTGGCGCATTTGATCATTCCAGTATGTAAGTTTCTCGGTGCCTATTTTTGTTAGTCCTCCATTTTCCATTATCAATTCGACCGCTTTGGATTCGAGAGCTTCTCGTACCTCCAGAAGCTCTCGAATATCAGTGGCAGTCATAGGCTTGACGAACATACCTGCATCGCCTTGCTCGATCAAGCCTTCAATCGTTAGGCGCACCATCGCTTCTCTAACAGGAGTTCTGCTCATCTTCAACTCGTCAGAGAGTTGAGTGTCAGACACTGACGCTCCTGGCGTCAACTCAAAGGAAAGTATTTTCTCAAGAATTGCATCATAGGCAACCTTTACAACTGAAGTACGCTTTCGTGCCATTCACTGTCCTTTACTACATTTTGCTCGCAATATATGTCTCATTGCATTGCATACTATGACCAATTCCTAATTCCTTCAAGCCTCCTTTCATAATTCCATCATCATGATAGAATAGTGCCCGTTTTCAGATGGTTATCCTTATGCTGATGACATGACTCATCATCGTCACACATATCCAAAGAGACTGGGGATCCAGGTCGAAATCCCAGGGATGTAGACGATGAGTATCAAGGCGACGATTTCTACAACGATAAAGGGTAGAATAGCCTTATACATCCGTGCTAAGGATATTTTCGCAACGTTCGCCGTTACAAAGAGTGTCATGCCAACTGGTGGTGTCACCAATCCTACACAAAGGTTAACTACTACCATGACGCCGAAATGCAGTGGGTTTATCCCGAGAGCGGTTGCCGTTGGTACCAATATCGGTGTCATAATCAAAAGTGCAGGGGCAAGATCCATGATCATTCCGATCAACAACAATAGAATATTCGCTAAAAGCAAGAAAATGAATTTGTTGTTGGCGTACGCGAGGAAGAACTGACTTATCGCATAAGGAATTCTTAGCCTCGTGATAACCCATCCCATTGCAGAGGCAATTGCAATGATAAACATTACCGAAGCAGTCATCTTTGCTGCTGAGAGAATCGGTTGATAAAGGTCTCGGAATTTTATTGTCTTAAGGACAAATCGACCAACAAAAATAGCATAGATTACCGCAACAGCAGCAGATTCTGTGGCGGTAAAGATACCACCCATAATACCGCCCATGATGAGAATCGGCATAAACATTGCGGGCAAGGTTTCCAAGAATGATTTAGCTATCTCTTTGATAGTTGCACGTTGATCGGTTTTGGGGTATTTCCGCTTTTTTGACATAAAATAGCATACAACCATCAGAGAAACTCCAATGATAACCCCTGGTCCAATTCCTCCAAGAAACAGTTCAACAACAGATACATTCCCTGCCGCCACAGCATAAATAATCATATTCATGCTCGGTGGGATAATCGGCCCTAAAATAGCTGATGCTGCCGTAACAGCCGATGAAAAGTCGCGATCATACCCTCCTTCTTCCATCATCGCAATTTCGATTGGTCCTAAGCCTGCGGCATCCGCGGTCGCCGATCCACTAAGTCCTGCAAACAGCATACTGGCAAGGATATTCACATGGGCAAGTCCGCCAGTGATATGGCCGACAAGATTCTTTCTGAAATCTACAATCCGTTTGGTGATGCCTGAGATACTCATGATCTCTCCGGCCAGTACAAACAAAGGGATACAGAGGAACGTGAAGTTATTGATGCCCATAACCATCTTGGTAGGTATGATTTCCATCGCACCACCAAGTGAGACACAGGCGAACATGGTCACTAATCCCATTGAAAATGCGACAGGGACTCCAATTGCAATTAGGATGAGAAATATTACTAGTAGAATTGCTCCCATACAAGACTCCTTATGAATTATCAGAAAAAGGCAAAACTTCTTGACTGAAAACTCCGACTGCTTCCACAAACATCTGAAATAGCATCAAAACAGCACCAACAACAGGAGCCAAATACAAGAAAGTCATAGGAATGCGAAGTGTTGGGCTTTTAAACTTAATTGCCCCAAGCGCCAAATCCAAGCCGACAATGATCACCGTGATAATCAAGATCAACATCAAGAATCGGAGGAAAAAATAGAAACCAACCTGCACCCGCCTATTGAGCTTTTTAGCCACAATATCAACGGCGGCATGCATCCCCTCTTTCAAGCAAATACCGATTGCAAGATAGGTGATCCAGATGAGCAGCCAAAGTGCAAGCTCTTCAGAGAATGGGAGAGGGAGAGAGAAAAATTTAACGATGACAAATCTATACAGTACCTGAAATGAAACAGTCAGCAACAAGAGCGTCATCATCGCTGCGATAATCGGTTCTAGCAAGCGATCAATAGTGTTGTTAATTCTGGACACCCTCTGGTAAAAATTTTTCAGGGATTGGGTATTCATAAAACCTTCCTTTGCAGATCGGAAAATACATGGCAATAATTGCCTATACCTGTAGGTAGCATACGATGGTCACTTCATTAAGATGGAGAGTCAGGGCAAACGCATCCTGACTCTCCTTGCATGATTCCTTATTTCTTTGACCGGTACACATCAACAGCTTGGAGGAGCCCGTCAACCAGTTCGTTTCCGAGCTGCGATCTAACATATGCGTGGGTAGGTCCTGCAACTGCTTCGTGCCAGCGCTCCAGTTCGGTAGCCGTTGGCTCGTACACAATCATTCCCTTGCTCTGAAGGAATTCAATGCCTTCCAGCTCTTGGCGCTCGATTACCTTCGATCCAACAGACCAACCTTTCTGTACTCCGTTGGCAATCATCCCCTTCACGTCATTGGACAAGTTGTCATACGTTTTTGCATTCATCAACAAGATCATAGAAGAAGAAAAATGGCCATCCAATACGAGGTATTTTTGCACTTCGTATGTCAAATCCTGAATGATTGAGGTAATGGGGTTCTCCTGTCCGTCAACAACCTTGTTCTGCATGGCGATGTACATCTCTGAAGAAGCGATAGGCACTGCCTTCGCTCCTATAGCTTCCGCCATCTTGATTGATACCGGACTTTCCATCGTCCTAAAGGTCAATCCACGAGCATCTTCGGGAACTCGAAGCTCACGTTTGCTGTTGGTAAAGTGGCGCATTCCCGATGAATAGTGGAAGAGCACCTTGACACCGAGCTCCTTTTCCATCCTCTCATTGAATGTCTGACCCCACTCACCTTGAAGAATTGCCGTACACTCGTTCCGGTCGGCAAAAACTCCCGGCAAGCCGAAGATCATGCTTTCTTCATAAAAGTTGTTCAAAGGAATTACATTCACAAGTGCAATGTCAATCGATCCTTTCATGACCCCTTGGATCATCTCTGGAAAGGAACCCAACTGTCCACCTGGATACAAATCAACGGTCACTTCACCATTTGAGGCTGTTTCAAGATGTCTCTTGAACTCGTAGGCAAACGCAGTCACGTTGTTTTGCTCTGGCGTTAGCTCGGGTGAAATATACCCGTAGCTTAAGGTGACTTTTTGCTGCTTCTCTGATTGAGCACCAGCAAACACTGCTGTGGCAATACACAGCACGATGATTGTAAGAATAACAACCCTCTTTTTCATGACAACCTCCTCTTGGTTTTCATATCGATATTTTCGTCTTGGTTACATGAGAAGCCCATCTGCATAGAGTTGGATCATCTCATGATACTCGCAATGCAAGTCTGTATAGGTCTCTTTACCTGAAGCAACATCAAGAATAAGGGAGTAAATCCGATCCCCCACCGCACCTACAGATTCGATACCAGTAATAATATCTCCTGCGTATATGTCAAAGTGGTCCTTCTCCGTTAAATCATCCGAACTACCTAACACCTTAATGACAGGAAGGGATTTCACGCCTGGCGGGTACGATGGCAAATATCGGAATCGCGCCGGATACCCCCCTCCATAACTGAAAATCTGAATTTGTGCCCCAGAAGCGAACTTGCCTATAAAAAGCTGTGAGGCCTGGGTGGTTCCATCGACAAAGAATAATCCATTCCCCGTAGGAGCCTGTGCGTAGTCAAGCACCCCCTTCAGTACTGAGGTGCCACTTTTTGAGATAGCACCGAGCGATTTTTCTTCAATAGTGGTAAGGCCACTTAAGATATTCCCTTGCGTTGGTTCTGACCCGAGAATATCAACACCATTCAGTTTCACCTTATCAAGCAAATTATTCACTTTCTGGAGAAGCAGATTTTTTACTTCGTCACAACAAGCACGTTCTGCAAGAACATCTTGAGCGCCGATTAGTTCGGCAGTTTCAGTAAAGAGTACTGTTCCACCCGCATTGATTAGCAAATCTGCAGCATGTCCAACCGAGGGATTGCTCGATATTGCAGATACGGTTCCTGAACCACCGCATTTAATTCCGATAGTTAATTTTGAAACATCGCAAGGGACCCGTTTCTCCTGGTTTGCCAGCTCGACAAATGCTGCTAAATGAGAGACTCCTTCCTTAACCACCGCGTCATAGGTTGAATTTGATTCTACAGAAACCGCAAATACAGGCTTTTCAGTAGTAGCTATTTCTGCCGCAAGATCCTCAGCCTTGATTGACTCACAGCCCAATCCAACAATAAGCACAGAGTGAACATTTGGGTTACGCCCAATACCGACAAGCGTTCGCTTTGCCCTTTGCGCGTCTTCACCTAATCGTATGCACGCGTGATTATGAGTCAACAGAACGCTATCGGGAACCTCTTTTGAAATCCTCCAGGCAAGCTCATTGGCACATCCGATAGTAGGTAAAACAACCACATGATTTCGTACGCCTACCTCTCCATTCTTTCGCAAATACCCCATAAACTTTTTCTGCATTCTTATCCTTCCAGTTTATAAACACTTATAATATTATGAATATGTGCGTGGTGGCCTGACTCAATTTCCCTCGTAGCCTTCCCAATAATTTGCCCATATTTGAATATGCAAGATCCTTTCTCGTGTACCTTGAGGCTTACTTTATGCCCAAAAGGAATGGCTTCTTGGATTCTCAACCTGTCTACTTCTTGCATCTGAGCATTAAGAACCCGGACCTCCTCTTCAGCAGAAAATGCATCCAAAGCGGTTGCTACTGTATCAGTCTCATGCATTACAATACATTTCTTCATTTTCACCCCTCATACTATAGAATTGCAGCCAATTGCCGTATCCTTACAACACCTTTATTGTATACTATTAATTTCAATTACCATCATACACTGATTGTATCGAGAATGCAACAATTAATTTTCCAATGGTATTTCTGAATTTTAAAATTTAATTTATTATATTTAACATATTGAATTATATTCCTTATATTTCTCTTGCATTTGGATATTTTCTAGTATACAATTAATTTTAACATTTACAAACAGGAGCCTGATATGAGCCATATTAGAGAAATGTTACATGATATCCCTATCCCAAGTTTTCTCAAAGTCAAACAAGATATCAATCGGGAAACAGTGCCAGATTGCACTGCTAAGGTTTTATCAGAGCTCAATCGTTCAGAGATTACACAGCTCATCCGCCCTGGAATGTCAATTGCTATCACCTCAGGAAGTCGCGGAGTAGATAACATTGCATGCATCACCAAGACCCTCGTTGAATTCTTGCAAGGTATGGGAGCCTTCCCCTTTATCATTCCTGCTATGGGAAGTCATGGGGGTTCGACTGCTGAAGGCCAAAGAGCCATTCTCACAGAGTACGGCATTACGGAAGAAGCGATGGGATGCCCTGTACGAGCCACCATGGAGACAGTAAAAATTGGAACCATCGATGAGAGTGATGAGCCAATCTTTATCGATCGCTATGCTGCAGAGGCTGATGGGATTGTTGTTGTCAACCGCGTAAAGCCACATACGGCATTTCGAGGGACATATGAAAGTGGGTTGATGAAGATGATTACAATCGGCTTGGGAAAACAAAAAGGAGCAGAAGTATGCCACCGCGAGGGAATACTCCGACTAGGTCCCAACATGGAAAAGTTTGCCTTCGCAATTCTCGAACGAGCCAATATCCTTTTTGGTATTGGTACCATGGAAAACTCTCTCGATCAAACATATGACGTTTTTGCACTTACAAAAAGTGAAATACCTACTTTGGAACCGATGTATCTAGATAAGGCAAGAGCTCTGATGGGATCCATAATGATTCCATCGGTTGACATTCTTATTGTTGATGAGATTGGAAAAGATATTAGCGGGGAAGGAATGGATCCCAATATTTCTGGACGATGGATAGTCCCAACGATCAAAGGAGGCATTAATTCAAAGATTGTTGCAGTTCTAGATTTGACTAAAGAAACCTTAGGCAATGGGGTGGGTATCGGCATGGCCGATGTCTGCACAAAAAAAGCTGCCAGAAAAGTTGATGTTGAAAATACATATCCTAACTCTCTCACGAGTACGGTCACCAGTCTCTGCAAGATTCCTATGTACTTTGATACTGATCGATTGACCATCCAAGCTGCGATACAAATGACATGGGGTAAAAAACCAGAGGAGGTCACCATCGTACGGATTAAAAACACGATGGAGTTGGGGGAGATTTACGTCTCTGAAAATCTGAAAGAGCAAGTCTCAGCAACAGAAGGAATGCATATCGTCACCGAACCATTTTCACTCACTTTCGATGAGCAGGGGAATTGGATAGATAGATAGATAAATAAATCAGATGGCAAACTTGCAATTCTGATATTCACAGCATAGGCGTTAAATAGAAGTGACTGAGTTTGCGAATATTCACATCGGTGATTACTAGTGTCCGGTTATAAGTCTATAGGTAGTAACTATTTAATTTCAAAGTCCTCGGATTCTTTGTAGTTAGAATATTCACCTGGGAGCTATAGTTCATTGTCAAAGCCGGTGCATTCCCCGGAACTACCCTCGCGGTGGATTCGTACATCGATAGTCGCAACATCGAGGGCAAGATGGGGGACATCTTCGGCCAAACAATGAGCTTCATCCTGGCACATATCTTTCAGGTACAAGGAGAGCAGACGGTCAACACGGTAGGCGTTCCTGAGATCCCGAGAATCGTCTTCGAGGAGCTGGTGACCAACGCCCTCGTACATCGAGATTATTTCATCTCCGCCCCGATACGGGTCTTCGTGTTCAGTGACCGTATTGAGATCATCAGAGCAGGACACCTGCCCAATAACCTCACTGTAGAGAACATCAAGGCGGGGAACTCCAACGCACGCAATCCAGTATTGGCTTCACTTGCATCATCAGAAGAGTGACGGCGTGATCAGCTGCTCGCTTTTGGAGCAGGAACCGTTGTAGAGATCGTCCGTGAGTTCGCAAGTGGGCTGATGGCCCTCCTTACACCAACACGATCCGCTTCTCCCCTGCAGGGAGGACTTCCCCTATGATCGGGTAGCCAGAGGAGGCGGAGAACTCCTCTGCCTCCTTTTTGGGGAGGGCAAGGAGGAGCCCTCCGGAGGTCTGCGGATCATAGAGGATGTCCTCCAGGAAGGGGGAGATCTCACGCTCTCTGTGCACCTTCTCCTTGAGGTACTCCCGGTTGCGGTAGAGGCCTCCGGGGGT
>JAAYKC010000105.1 GCA_012522645.1 Thermoplasmatales archaeon | reverse complement strand
TAAAATCTTAACCTTTATATCACATGAGGTTTTTGTAAATCCCGGTGTCACAATTGAATTGGAATTTCAAGATGTGGGGAGCTGTGCTGGCGGTCGTAATCGTACTGTCCGCCTCAGGCGCATACCTCTCGCAGCAGGATTTTGAGGGAGAATCCGTCTCCATCATATCCAGAGTCAACAACGACGGGTCGGGGATCTTCGTAAATAATGATGCACCCGGCAATTTGGTCATTCGAGACGGTGACGGGAATATAACCTCATTCAATGCGGCTGCTTGGAAGTGCACAGTGTTCATGACTCCCGGACCGTCCTCCATTCAGCATATGATATTGATGGATATAGTCAAGGATATGAATCTGGATTTTATACAGTACGGATCATCGACCTCGACAAACGCTGTCTATTGGACACAGGTCGCACCGGGTCAGATGTTAGCGTGGATGGATGAAAATCCAGATATTACGGGAGGCATTGCATGGGAGCCCCACTATACAGTGGCGATCGCATCCGGAAAATGCAAGAGCGTCCTGAAGACGGAAGAATATTGGAGCGGCCATCCGTGCTGCGTTATAGCCGGGAACAATTCATATCTGTTTAATAACCAGATGCAGGTGGAGAGATTCCTGGCGGCATATGTCAAGTCCGTGGAATGGATGACCGATGTCATGGCCGAAGGATCCGGAGCGGACTACGAGTTCCTGATAAGCAAGACGATATCGGTGGGAACACCCACGGATCCCATGCTTGCTTTAACGGCAGAGGCCGCACTCAGTAACATACTCTACACATATGAGCTGAGGAACCTCGATGAGCAGCTGGCCGCCGTGATTGAAACCTATACGTCACTCGGTCTGGTCAAACCGGATGCCCTTTCGAATGCAGGATATGAGACTCCTTCAGAATTCACGAATCATCTCATAAACGGGACCTATCTGGATTCGGTGTTCAAGGACACAGACCATTCGGAGCTGAAGGCCCCTGAGGATATGGGTGTCGTAGTCACGGGCGCCGTGCGCATCAAGGTGGCGTTTCTTGCCGCCGATGTGCATCAATTGGCTCTTCATGTGGGCATAGAGAAAGGCTTCTTCGGCGAATATGGGCTGGAGATCCAGTTAGTAGGGCCGTTCGCAGCAGGAGGGGACGTCATGAACGCACTTCTGGCAGGGCAGGCAGACATAGGTTTCCTCGGTTCTCCGCCGGTGGTCTCCTCTTCCATAAACGCATTGAGGTGATAAAGTGGATCTGGAACGGCTTAATTATGATGAGAATAATAGACATCACAGATTCATCAGGAAACTGGCGATATCTGTCGTATCATTGGTGGTATTCTTTCTGATATGGTGGAATCTGTCTTTGATACTGAACAATCCTGCGGTTCCCACGCCGGGCGAGACGTGGGATGCGATGCGCTATCTCTTTGAGAAAGGGGACCTCGTTTCCGGCATGACCATGTGGAGCCACATGTCCATCAGCCTTCAGAGATTCATAGCAGGTCTCCTGTTGGCGCTTGCGGTGGCGGTTCCGATGGGATTACTATTGGGATATTCCAACACTCTCAACGAGTTCTCCTCTCCTACGCTGGAGATACTCAGGCCGATTGCGCCCATAGCATGGGCGCCCATATTCCTCTTCACCGTGGGATATGTATGGGGCCCGATCCTGGTGGTCTTCGTCGGTATATTCTTCCCGATGCTCACGAACACGATATTCGGAGTCAAGAAGATCGAACCGAACTGGATGGATGCGGCCAAGACACTGGGGGCGAATAAGAAGCAGGTTTTCACCAAGGTCATGCTCCCGGCGTCCGTGCCGTACGTGATGAACGGACTCAGGATAGGCATGGGCGTTGGCTGGATGTGCATAGTCGCATCAGAGCTGTACGCCTCCTACGGAGGAGGTGTCGGATACTTCGTGAGCATACAGGCACAGCTTGGATATTGGCCCAACGTCTTCGTCGGGATAATACTGATAGCGATACTGGGTATTCTGACCACAGGTCTCTCCGATTATGCATACAGGAAGATAGTGAAAAGGATGGGGATAGAATGAGCGGGAACATATCGATTGCCAATCTCAGCAAGACCTACAAGACTGACGAGAAGGAGACGGTAGCTCTCTGGGATTTCACTCTTTATATAGAGGAAGGGGAACTGGTGACGATCGTCGGCCCTTCCGGATGCGGTAAGACGACCATACTGCGGATGATCGGGGGGCTCACGGAGCCAACATCGGGAACGGTGGCCTTGGGAGGAAAGATCTGCCAGGGTCCCGGCCCTGACAGAGGGATGGTCTTCCAGGATTTCGCTCTGTTCCCGTGGAGGTCCGTCAGGAAGAATGTGGAGTTCGGACTGGAGGTCGCAGGCGTTCCCAAAGCGGAGCGCAGGGAGCGTGCGGAACGGTACATCAAATCCGTAGGTCTCGAAGGGTTCGAGAACGCGATGGTCCATGAGCTGTCCGGAGGCATGAAGCAGCGCGTAGGGATCGCCCGGGCGCTGGTGACCAAGCCCAATGTGATATTGATGGATGAGCCCTTCGGAGCCCTGGACGCTCAGACCCGTAACATAATGCAGACCGAACTGCTCAGGATAACGGAGAAGACCGATACAACGGTGATATTCGTGACGCACTCGGTGGATGAGGCAGTGTACATATCCGACCGCATAGTGGTGCTGACCAAACGTCCGGCCAGCATAAAAGAGGTAATAGACATCCCGTGGCCCCATCCCAGGGACAGATCATCTCCGGAGTTCACGGCCCTCAGGAGGAGGATACTCAAGATGCTGGAAAGCGAGAACATCCAACCGGACGGCAAAGAAGGATCTATTGCGTGAAGGCCACATGAGAGAATACGAAGCGTACATCTTCGATTTCGACATGACCCTGTTCGATTCGCTGAAGGGGGTGGAGCTGGCCTATGCCGAGGCATTCCGGTCAGCGAGCATCCCCTTCTGCGTCTCCGACTGCAGGAAGTACGTGCAGGAGCCCCTGGATGCCACTGCGGACAGGTTCTTCACATCAGAGGCGGAGAAAAGGGCGTTCATGGATGCTTTCATAGCTGAGTCCGGATCCTCTATGGTATCTGTGACGGAGCCGTACCCGGAGACGGGAGAGGTGATAAGGGCCCTGTATGACAGGGGCAAGGCCCTATCAATAGTATCGGGCAAGAAGAGAGAGCGCATCACGGCCATCCTCCTGAGGTACGGTCTTCTGAACAAGTTCGACGTCATCGTCGGGTATGATGACGTGAAGCGTCAGAAGCCTGCACCGGACGGATTGCTCCTGGTCCGCGGAGAGTATCCGCGGATCGGGGATACGGACATGTGCTACGTAGGGGACAGCCCGGGTGATATGCTGGCCGCCGAAGCGGCGGGCATGGACGGGATATACATCCCCAGGGGCCCGCCGGCCGACTGCCCGTACACGTACATGATCCGGGATCTGAGGGATCTGATGTGAAGGTCCGGGTCCCGGGAGCGGAGCGGACTGTCCTGCGCAAAGGATTGAAAATCCCTTCGTTGCCCTGAATCTTTTATATGACGTACCTGCGTTAGCCGTCCTGGGAGAGGCCCGGAAGGGACGGGCATCTCAGCGGAGGCTTCAGGATGAGGACATCAGCGGAAATGGCAGGGGGCACGGCAGTCGGTTTCAAAGGCAAGGTCAGAGGATTCAACGCAGATGCCGAGAGACGTCTGAAGGACATGCTCACGGCCATAGGGAAATGGGCCGAGTCCGAGTCAGGCATGATGACGGGCCACATAAAGATGTCTGTTTCCACAGATAAGGGCGGTATAACCCTCAATCTCACGGATATGTCGGAGGGCGTGCTCATCCAAGGCAACCTGCGTCCGACCCCTGAGGCGGAGTTCCATATCATGGCCGCGCTGACTGATGTGGAGAAGGGCGACCTGGAACATGAGATGGTTCACGCGATGGAGGATTCCGGTGTTTTCCTGGAATTCGATCACCGCGGTCACAGTCACGATCACAATCATCACCATGACCACGATCATGATCACAGTCATAATCACAATCATGATGAGGAATGCGGGTGCGAAGGCGATGCAAGGAAAGAAGAGCCAGATCCTGAAGAGGACGAGGACGAGCCCCGCGGTAAATGCTGCAAACGCAGGTATGATTTCAGATAGGTGACGTGAATCGGTAAGAGGCGGACTTCCCGATCGGAGTTCGATATCTTAGACGGATGACCGCCAT
>JAAYKC010000104.1 GCA_012522645.1 Thermoplasmatales archaeon | reverse complement strand
GGCGGCAGCGGGCTCATATTCAGATGCCCCGAGTGCAACCGCTCCGTGCTGGGAGGCGAATGCGCCAATCACGGGAAGATAGAGCCTGTTCATGATCTCAGGATGAAGATCGTGCTGGATGACGGCACCGGCGCCACGGGCGCTGTGATAAACAGGGAGCTCACGGAGAAGCTGACCGGCGTGACTTTGGAGGACGCGGTCGCCCTGTCCAAACTGAGGGGCGAATCCAGCATAATCGCCAGGGAGATCGCCCCGAAGATACTGATGAAGAGGCTTACCCTCCGCGGCAACGTGATGAGCGACGAGTACGGTCCGATGATGATCGTCAGCGAGGCTGACGAGGAGACTGTGGATATCGAGAAGGCGGCCGCTGAGCTGCTGGACGCAGTGGAGGGAGCGCTATGAACGCCAGGGAGACCGCCTGGAGGGTATTCGCGGGCGAATTGAACTCCTCCAGCCTGGAGATCAAGGGCGAGGAGGAGAAGACCCCCTCGTACCTGATCACACCGCTCGGTGCCAAACTGAACAGGATCCTTATCGCAGGGGTTCTCCTGGACAAGGAGAACACCGGTACCGAGGAGGAGCCCATGTGGAGAGGGAGGATACAGGATATCTCCGGGAACTTCTTCATCAACGTCGGAAGATTCCAGCCGGATGCCGCCGCATCCATGGTGGATCTGGAAGCGCCGTCCTATGTGGCAGTGGTGGGGAAGGTCCGCACCTACACAGCGGATGACGGACGGGTGTTCGTGACCGTGAGGCCCGAGACCGTAACCACCATCGATGAGAGCACAAGGAACTACTGGATCCTCGAGGCCGCACAGTCCACATGGGGCCGCCTGGTGAAGATGAAGGACGCCCTCCGTATCCCGAATGCCGGGAAGCAGGATCTCATCAGCAAAGGCTTCACGCCGGAGGACGCCGACGGTATCGTACAGGCTCTGGAGCACTACGGCGTACCGGAGAGCGCGAAGTATCTGAAGCTGGTTCAGAACTCGCTACGCGTCCTCCTGCCGGACAGGAACATCGATCTGGGACTGCCTGAGGACATTGCGGACGCACCGGATGAGATCATGATCGACGAAGGGGACATGGCCAAAGGGAAGGAATTCCTGCTCAGTCTCCTGGAGGAGCTCGACCTCGGTGAGATCGGCGTGTCCATGGATGTCATACTGAAGAGGGCCGCCGAGAACGGGATGACCCCCGAAGAGGTGGAAGAAGCGTCTGATGCACTGATGGATGACGGTCTGGCATATGAGCCGAAGGTCGGATTCCTGAAGTCGATATGAACAAGAATTGAAACGCGGGGGGCCTCCCCCGCATTATTTTTCCGATCCTGCGTTATGCGAATTCGCTTTTCGCGGTGTACTGGAAATAAATCACCATTATCCCGACTAACAGGCCTATCATCGATACGAATGTTACAACCGTCAGGATTATTGACAGAGCCAATGCAAGTCCCCAGAACCTCTTTGCAAATGTCAGGGCCGCATCTATCAATGCCAATACACCGACGGCTACGAACATATAGCCCGTGATCTCCATCATGGCTTTGAACAATTCCTCTGTGATCCCGTATTCAATCATCAGCTGGACGTTCTCCGGATCGCTCATGAACTCATTTACCATCCCGTCAATGTCCAGGAGCACGAGGGCCCCAAAAAAAAACATTAAGACCGCCAGTATCACCAGGAGACCTGTGACGACGAGCAGTTTGCCATTGTTGTTATCCGTCCCTTTGCCCCGGTAGACCTGTGTGCCTCCGGCCACCGTCCCGCTCACCGGCGTACCACATTCCTGGCAGAAAGTGGCGGATTCCTTAAGTGTCGCACCGCACTGTGTGCAGAAGAGCGGTATCTCATCTTTCATGGCGAATGCATTGACTGAATCCTTTAATAGACTTGCCGTCACGCCTTGATTTGGCTCTTACCCTTCCTGAATGCGACGGACCCGTATCCCACGACTGCCGTCGGGTCGTAGCCCAGCGAGTCCCAGGAATCAGAATACCTGAGGATGTCCGCTTCGGACGGATTCGTCGCCAATAT
>JAAYKC010000162.1 GCA_012522645.1 Thermoplasmatales archaeon | reverse complement strand
AGGGATGCTGGTTATTCTGCGAGAGATCTCATTGATGTAGGGTATACTGGTAGGGAGTTGAAAAATGCAGGATATTCTGTTAAAGAATTGAAAGATGCAGGATATTCTGTTAAAGAATTGAAAGATGCAGGATATTCTGTTAGAGATCTCATTGATGTAGGATATTTTGTTGAGGAATTGAAAGATGCAGGATATTCTGCTAAAGAGATGAAAGATGCAGGATATACTGGTGAAGAATTGAAAGATTTGGGTTACTCATCTCGTAGTTTAAAACTTATTGGCTTTTCATTTGAACAATTATATTCTTGGGGTTTTTCTGGCAAAGATCTACATGTAGCAGGATTTGTTCTTTCCGATTTCATCAAAGAATCATTTACTCCAGTGATGTTGAAAGAAGCAGGTTTTTTACCAAAAGAATTGAAAGAGCATGGTTTTTCATTTTTAGAAATGATAGGTGCCGGTTTTAAAGAAACAGATATTCTAAAATTATATTATAATGCTAAAGAACTCAGAAATAAAGGATATGATGCAGAAACACTTCGTGTTTCAGGTTTTATTATCTTAGATTTACAGATGGCAGGTTATTCTTGGAAAGAAATCTGTAGTGCTAATTTCTCCAATAGTGAATTAAAGCGTGCTGCCAGTGGCATACAAGATCAATTGAATCTACCATAATTGTGATTGGTTTCGCATTTGATACAGAATGTAATGTAAGAAGGAGCGAGATGGAAAAGCCGATATGGCTACGACGGTAGTGACGTGGGTCGAGAAGAGCCAGATGAATGAATCTGATCAATACTATATGGTGCAATCTATGGTGCAACAGTAAGTAGTATTGTATTAATGGATACGAATCATTTGGATTTATCAACATTATCATCGATCACAATCCAACTTCCATAACGAGAACTGTCTTCACGAGAAATCATACCCTGAGTCTTTAATTCATTGATAATGTATTTGACGGATTTTTCCGAAAGACCAACCAATTTTACAATATCTTTAATGTTGATTTTCAGATCCGCACGCATAAGTGCAACGATTTTTTCAGAAATATCCATCCCCATATCGAAAACATGTTGTATCTGTTTCTTTCTGGCACTTGGTCTTAACGTAACACGAAGACCTTCAGCAACAGATTGGAATTCCGGATTTGAATAGTCATTCTCCTTACAGGATTCGATGACCCTAGAAATACCTTGGCTCCAAACATCCACGAATCCGGCAGCATGGAGTGCTAATGATAAGGAATCATTACGTCTGATAGATATTTCCCCAGGAACAAAGGATTGGTCATGAGGTGTACGCTTTTTAAAATCTGTATATGCTTACAATTAAGTCTTAAAAAACAATATAGGTCGGATGGATTCCGATGCACGCTACTTTTCAACGATGCCTGCAGCACCCTTCGCTTTGGACGAGACGAAGGTGATTGCAAGGTTGATGCTCGAATATGATGATCGTTCCGAGATCAGGGCAATTGTGCATGACGGCAATCTCCTGAAGGTCAAGAGTCTTGCTAATGAAGCTAAACAATTTAATTACATCTACAATCGTCTGAATACTATTCCTGATCAATTGAAGGAAATAATTCTAGATGGAGATATCGTCGATGCTCGATTCGTAAATCTCATTTCGATAATGGCGTATGATAATCTCTTCAGGGAATTCGTCTTTGAGGTATTCTATGAGAAGAGGGAGTCCTTGGATCCGATCACCGATTATGATATCATGTCCTTCTTCGAGAGGAAGGCCAGCGAGGATGCGACCGTTTCCAATTGGAAGTACGAGACATTGTTCAAACTTCGTAGATTATATGCAAGAATCCTTTTCGAAGCCGGTATGTTGCGGAACCCCACAAAATTGAGAGAGGTTAATATACCATACGTCTCGGTGACAACAATTGATCTGTTGAAGAAACACGGTTTCCGTGAATACGTTGGAGCCACGGTGGGAATGATATGAAATTATCCATCCATGATAGATTGAACAGGATAGAGGAGAGGATCCGTAACGATCCGTTCTTCAGCAACCGTTCCCTCAGTAGCGGTAACGGAGGATACATCTTCGATTACGATCCCGAGGATGAACTCATCGTGAGGGAATTCATCAAGAACTTCGCATCCAGAAGGGATTTGGGATTTGACATACAGGTAATCGATCTTTTCGATGACATATTCATACCTTATCTTGAAGAAGAGGATTATCTCGAGGCTGTCTTCGATCTTGAAAGGGAGTGTGAGCAAGAGGGTTTCAATCATATGAGGTATGCGATGTCACAATTGTTCGACCAGGGCGGAAAGGATGACCTATTTGTCAATTACATTCGTGAGCACGCTATCGAAGGCAACGTGATATTCATCACGGGTGTTGGGAAGTGTCACCCATTCATCCGTTCCCATATGGTGATCAACAATTTCAACAGCAAGATGTCCGGGGTGAAGACCGTTCTCTTCTACCCCGGAACCTACAATTCCGAGGAATTGAAACTATTTGGCACGATCAGGAGTGAGAACTACTACCGTTCTATGATTTTGGTTGAGAGGACTGAGTGATATGGCTATCAAGGACATTTTCGTGAAGGACATCTATAGATCGATGAATCCCGTCATCAAGGTCAGTGACCAGGATGATGAATCCACCATTTTCCAGGAATTGGATGAATATGTCGTCACCTCCGAGATAGACAAGAATTTTGAGAAGCTCTACAAAGGGATCACGGATGGTCTCACCAACAACAAGGATCACATGGTAGTCTGGATCTCGGGTGATTTCGGCAGCGGTAAATCTCATTTCCTCAAAATCACATCCTTCCTCCTCAGGAATCAATCTGTAAGCGGTAAGAACTCCATAGATTACCTTCGCGAGAAGGTATCTCCTCCCGTGTATTCGATGATGCAGAGTGTCGGTAGGAAGAACATCGATACCGTTCTCTTCGATATAGATGCGAAGAGCAGAAACGGACAGGATGAGGACAGTCTTGTCCAGACATTCATGATGGTCTTCAACGAGATGTTAGGTCTCAGTTCCAATAATTCCATCGCCGATTTCGAACGTTATCTGATCGGATTGGACAGGTACGAACAGTTCAAGGAATCGTTCAAGAACGTGTCCAAGAAGAAGAGGTCATGGGAAGAGGAGCGTGGAAGGCCCACCTTCATCAAACAGGACATCGCTAATGCCCTTCTGGACTGCGGGGTATGCAGTTCCGAAGAGGATGCCACAGGTATTGCCAACGACATATCCAGGGAGTCCAACGTCAGTGTGGTGGATTTCGCCAAGATGGTGGGTGAACATTGCAAGTCCCGTGGAAAGGACTATGCGATGTTCTTCCTCGTGGACGAGGTCGGTCAGTTCATCTCCGATAATGTTCAGAAGATGCTCAAACTCCAGACCATCGTAGAAGAGCTTGGAGTGAAGGCCAGAGGACAGGCTTGGGTCATCGTGACAAGTCAGGAGGACATAGAGGCAATCGTCTCCGGCGTCAGCAACAACGACTTCTCCAAGATCCAGGGTCGTTTCAGTACCAGGATCAAGATGGTCTCCTCCGATGTGAAGGAGGTCATAGAGAAGAGGGTATTGGAGAAGAGGCCGGAAGATTCCATATCATTGGGGGCATTCTATGAAGCTTCCAGATTGGACATCAATACAAAGTTGGAGCTGGATAACAGGATGAACATCAGGTTGTACCGTAACTCCAGTGAATTCGTCGCTACATACCCGTTCATCCCTTACCAGTACGATATGCTGCAGGTGATGTTGACACAGCTCAGGAATAAGAGTGCCGCAGGTAAGAACCTCAGTAATGCCGCGCGTTCCATGCTGAGGTTGTTCAAGGACGCTGTCGCAAACTATGGAGATCGTGACCTTAGAACGGTGATGCCGTTGTATGCATTCTTCGACTCCATAAGGGACGAGTTGGACTCACCTACCAACCTTCTTTTCGCCAGAGCAAGGGACAATCCAGCTCTGACAGATTTCGATCAGGATGTTTTGAAGACCCTATACCTTGTGAAATACTATGAGGGGTTGGACACCAACATCCGTAACATCTCCGCACTTATGGTGGATAACTTTGATGTTGTGCGTACCGAGTTGATGTCCAACATCCAGGAGTCATTGGACCGTCTCGTAGAACAGAACTTTGTACAGCGCGTCGGGGACATATATGTATATCTAACGGACCAAGAACAGGAGATAAACCGTGAGATCTCCAGGGAGACCTTCGATAAGGAGTCTCTGAACAAACACATCGCCGATATCTCATTCGGACAGATCCTTTCCTTATCTGGAACGAAATACCGTTTCGATTCCGCTCATGATTATCCATTCAATAAGATGGTGGATGGGGACAATGTCAACAACACCGAACATGAGTTGAGTCTCTACATAAGTACGCCTCGTGACACCACCCACGAATCCCTCCTCCCGCAGAAATCCGTTGGTGGGGTGTTGATCCAGCTTTCCGATAGCGGTCGCGTACTCGAACAGATTTCCGAGTACATCCGTACGGATAATTACCTTCGTAAGAAGGATGGAACCACTCTTACTCCGCAACAGAAGGAAGTGATCGCGGCCAGAAGGGCAGAGCTCCCTCAGATGAAGGCACGTGCCCAGGCTGCATTGGAATCATCCATACAGAATGCACGCATCTATGTCAACGGTACCGAAGTCGAGATCTCCAAGGATGTCATACCCGATAAGCGTGTCAACGATGCGATGAAGAGGCTCATCGAATCGATCTACAGCAAGATGGGTTACTTCAAGGGCGGAAAATCCAAGAAGGATATCGAAACCCTGCTCAAGAATTCCAGTCTTATACCTTTCGAGGATATTTCCAAGGATTGCGGTAAGGCTGTTTCCGACATGTTGAAGTACCTTCAGTTCAACGCTGCTTCCCATTCCACCATCCTCATCAAGAACGTGATGGACAAGTTCACCAGAAAGCCCTATGGTTTCAACGATTCCGATGTGCAATGGTTATTGGCCATCCTGTTCCGTCATAGGAGGATCGATCTCATCCATGAGGGGAAGACGTACAGGGGGAACGATGTCGACCTCAAGCGTGCATTGGACCTCCTCACTACCAGATCGAATATGGACAAGGTGAAGATCGAGCTCTGTGAATCGGTCACGCCCGAACAGATCTACAGGGCTACGAACATCTACAACTCCCTATTCTCCAAATCCATCCAATCCGATGAGGTCCGTATCGTCGAGACAGTCAATCAGTCAGCAAAAGAGATGCTGAAGCTGGTTGAAGGAACAATGAAATTCTACGACCTCGAACCAAGATATCCCGGAAGGAACGATCTTATGGAGGTCAAGACCGTATTGGATGAGCTTTCCAGTAAGCAGTCCCCTGAATTGTTCAAATACACGGATCAGAACGAGGAGATGTTGAGGTCACTGCGTGACAGGCTGAACAATGTGACCGATTTCTTCGCTGTAAACAGTCAGCGTAAGGCTCTGTTCGATCGTGGCATCTCATCATTGAAGGCATTCGCGGACAACGAGGATTATTTGCCTCCCGAAGTGAAGGATGTCGCATCTCAGATCCGTGATATCATCGATTCCGAGTATTCTAAGATCCCCCAGCTCAATATATTGTGTCCAACACTCGAAGGGCACATCAAATCTGCTGTGGATGCTTACAGGTCCGAAATAAAGATGGAGATCGAAAAGGAGTTCGGTTCGATACGTGATGAACATGTCGATAACCCCGACCTCTATGATTCCATCGGACGTAGTATCGATGCCTGTCTGTCCGACATGGATTCCGCCACATCCATTGCTGCCATGAACAGTAAGAAGAAGGGATGCAAATTCCTCATCGAACAGTCAATTAAATCGGTGCCCATGCCCGAACCAGCTCCTGCTACCGGAAGCTCATCTGAACCTGGAGGTTCCCAAACACCGGTGCCACAACCGATCCCTCCAAAACCTGTCCGTCAGAAGATCGTAATGAGATCCATCGCAAGTCAGAAGAGGAGCATCGATTCCGAGGACGACATCGATGAGATCGTTCAGGAATTGGCTAATAAGTTGAAAGAGAAACTGGCCAATGGCCCGTTCGACATAGTGTGGTGATACCATGAACAGAACGGCCATAGAGAGATTCTCCATCGATGCAAGAAGGAAACTCATTCAGTCCGTCGAATCTGCGATGATCGAATTGGGTGTCGGTCCTAAATCGAAATCGATATCCGTCGAATCCGCAGGGGATGTCACAGTCATCACCTTGGAAGGCGGATTGCAGAACACCATATCCTCCGATGAGGCAAAATGGCGCAATCAGTTGATCGAGGTTCTCGGATCCGTCGGATACGAGAATATTCTGGAACAGGTGGCTTACACCTGGTTCAACAGATTGATAGCCATAAGATACATGGAGGTCAATGACTTCCTTCCGACACACGTACGTGTTCTTTCATCAATTGATCCGGAAAAGGACGAGCCCGATATCGTTACACAATTCGCTTATGTTCCGCTTCAGATCCCCCAATCGGAAAGGGAGGAGATACTTCGTCTGAAGGATGAAAACCTGTTGGATCAGATGTTCTCAAAGATATTCATCCATCAATGCAGGGAATTGAACAGGATCCTTCCGGAACTTTTCACCTTGACGAAACCGTACGAGAATCTCCTTCTCAGATTGTCGTATGTCAATCAGGACGGAGTCCTCAGGGATCTTGTGGACAATGTCCCCGAAGAGGACTTCAGGGATGCGGTACAGATCATCGGGTGGATGTATCAATACTACAATTCCGAACTCAAGGATGAGGTATTCGCCAATCTGAAGAAAAATGTTAAGATCTCCAAGGAGCGCATCCCTGCTGCAACACAGTTGTTCACTCCGGATTGGATCGTTCGCTATATGGTGGAGAATTCTGTAGGGAGGGTATGGTTGGAAGGTCATGACGATGCCGCCCTCAAGGAAAGATGGAAGTACTATCTTCAGGAGGCCGAACAGGAGCCAGAGGTCATTGAGAGATTGAAGGAGATCCGTGCATCACGTTCGTCCATGATGCCCTCTGATATCACTGTAATCGATCCATGTATGGGCAGCGGTCACATCCTTGTCTACGCGTTCGATGT
>JAAYKC010000150.1 GCA_012522645.1 Thermoplasmatales archaeon | reverse complement strand
GGACATGACAGGTTTCAGCGGTCTAGGTTTGAACGATAAGTTGTTGAAAGGTATCTCCGACATGGGATGGACGGAGCCCACCCCCATCCAGACGGAGACGGTGCCCGCGGGGCTGGCCGGGAAGGACATCCTCGCCCGGGCCCAGACCGGCACAGGGAAGACCGGCTCGTACGCGCTCATCGTTCTTTCGCGCATCCGTTCCGGCTCCGATAAGCCCACATCATTGGTGCTAACACCGACGAGGGAGCTTGCGGTCCAGGTGCGCGAGGAGATTTACAAACTGTCCCGGTATACCGGGCACAGGTGCATCCCCGTCTACGGCGGAGCGAGCATAAGCGAGCAGGCACGCGGGCTCAGGGCCGGCGTCGACATCGTCGTCGGGACCCCCGGCAGGCTCAAGGACATGATCTCCAGAGGGCATCTCGATCTCTCTGAGATAAAGGAGGTCGTTCTGGACGAGGCGGACCGCATGCTCGACATGGGATTCGCCGACGAATTGGATTTCATAATGGATGCCGTTCCCGCAGAGAGGCACACGCTTCTGTTCTCCGCCACCATGGCGGACGGCATAAGGCACATCGCCCTGAGGAGGATGGTCAGCCCCGTAGAGATAAGCGTCTCCGGTGACGAGCCCGTCCTGGACCTGGTGACCCAGTACTGGGTCCCGCTCCAGAGGGGCGTGAAGATGGAGAGGCTGGAGACCATACTGGAGAACGGATGCCCTAAGACCGTGGTCTTCTGCCAGACCAAGAAGATGGTCGACATGCTGGCGGACCGCCTGTCGGGCAGGTTCAGGGTGGGTACGCTGCACGGGGACATAAACCAGAATCAGAGGGAGAAGACCGTGCGCGGGTTCAGGAATGACAGGTTCCAGGTGCTCATAGCCACGGACGTGGCCGCGAGAGGCCTGGACATCAACAGCATAGATCTCGTGGTGAACTACGACATACCCGCCGACCCTGAGAGCTATGTGCACAGGATCGGGCGCACGGGACGCGCCGGGAAGGAAGGCACCGCGGTATCCTTCGTGACGAAGCCCGAGGAATACCTGATACGCAGGTACGAGAGGGAGGCCGGCAAGAGGATCATGAAGGTGATGGCCGAGGACATCCCCTCCGCCGGAACCATGGTCATCGACGACCGTGCACCTTCATCCGGGGGCCGCAGGCGCCGCATGCCCCGCGGCAACAGGTCTGAGGGGAAGGGTAATCCCCGGTACGCCTCCTCGGCGGCCAGGTATTAGGCATTCGTCGAATCGCGCAGAAGGGATGCCCTGTTTTCGGGCTCCCGGTCCGCGATCATGAGGACTTACGTTTCCTGGAGATGATGAGCCAGGCCACTGTGATTATCGCAGCTGCGGTGATGATCACGCCGGCGTACAGCAGGGTCAGGTCTGCGTCCGGCACATCCTCAGCCCCGTCATCCGGCACATCTGCCCCGATGATAGTCAGGGTTCCCGGGATGTACATGAAATCATAACAGTCCGCCTCCCCGCCGGTCGGGATCAGCAGATACATGCCCACATCCGTTTCGGCACTGCCTATGGCGGGTGCCGTGTATCCTTCGGCGATCAGAGGATCGTCATCCCCGACGAATCCCGTGACATCAATCCTCAGGCCCGGAGAGGTCCCGAAGACCACCGTTTCACCGGGATATGTTGCCGTCAGCACTGCCCTGGCTATGACCCAGGCAACGGTCTTGTGGCCTGTGGTCCCGTCTGACCAGCAGTCCGACCCGTTCCCGAGCATCGCTGTGGCGGTGTAGGTTCCCGGTTTCGTGCCCTTATTATCAACTACAGAATAGCCTGTGCCGGGAGAGACCCCCGTCTGCTGGTAGCCGTTATAGACGAGCCCGTCCGCAGCCTTGGGAGCCGATACCAGATCCGTCCCGTACCAGACCTGCCTCTCCGAGTCTGTCGTGTATCTCTTCGCGGCCCTGTTCGCCGGATCGGTTATCTCATCCTCTCCTGCCATGAGCGTCAGACCCGTGGTCGCTGTTGCTCTTTCAGTCAGGAGGAATCCCGTAACGGTGCCGATCCCGCCTATCTCAGTCAGATCGACCGCCGCCGGACTGTCGATCAT
>JAAYKC010000103.1 GCA_012522645.1 Thermoplasmatales archaeon | reverse complement strand
GACATCGATCCGAAGAGGATATCCCCCGAGGATTTCGTGGTGGTGGTGGAGATATCCAAGGGCAGCAAGAACAAGTACGAGCTGGACAAGGACACGGGGCTGCTGATGCTGGACAGGATCCTCTATACTTCGACGCATTACCCGGCGAACTACGGTTTCATCCCCAGGACGTTCGCGGATGACGGGGATCCTTTGGACGCATTGGTGCTGTGCTCCGAGCCCATCGCCCCGATGACGCTGGTCAGATGCTATCCCATAGGTGCCATAAAGATGATCGACAGCGGGGAGAATGACGAGAAGATAATAGCGATACCATTCGGCGATCCGATGTACAATTCGTTCAGGGACATAACGGACCTTCCGGAGCACGTCTTCAACGAGATGACCCACTTCTTCTCCGTTTACAAGACGCTCGAGAATAAGGATACCGCTGTGGACGAGGTGATAGGGTCCGCAGAGGTCACGGCGATAATAGAGCACACCATGAAGAGGTATAGGGAGTTCTTCTGATCAATCACTTTTCAAGAATGCTCTTATTGAGAATCTGTTCGATCGAACCATCGATTAATCTAGCTCTGCCAATCTCAAGAGGGAGTTGCCCATCTTCTTGATCAGACCTACCACCAGGGCGTTCCCCATGGTGAAGTATCTTTGACGATCTGTCATCATATCCGTCCAGTTGTCCGGGAATCCGTTCATGCGCTCGCACTCTACGGGCGTCAATATCCTGTATCTGCCGTCTTTGCCTGATATTATGTGGCTGCTGCGGTTCTTCGTTCCCTCGCTTGTGAGCATGGTCCTGCCGGGACCGTTTTTACTGTCAGGGAAGGGGATACCGCCCTCTGAATACAGATATGTTATGTCCGTGCCGGCTTTTCTGCGTTTTAGCTTCTTGGGTCCCTTCATGAATTCCCATTTGGGCAGGTCCTTGTCCTTGACATAGAATCGGTCATCAACGTCGTTCTCAAGTATGTCTCCAAGTTGAGCCCTTTTCCCATCGAATCTCGGTGTTGCTTCCCGTGTATAGATTCGATAGTCCTTCATCACGCCCGCAGAGAAGAACTGCTCTGCGAAATTATCCGAGACCTCTACAAGAGTCCTATATCTGCCGGGCCCCATGTCGAAGGACCCCATCTTATCATCTGAGGATACTGGCTCTATTGGGAACTCCCCCGAGAAGAAGCCACGTTCCTGTACAGTCGTCTCGGGATCCCCCATATCTATGTCAATCGATTTCCTCATATCCCATCTGCTGGCGAATATGAATACCCGCCTCCTCTTCTGAACGAACCCATAATCCGCTGCATTTATGGTGCGCCACTCCACCGTGTAACCGTGATCTGCCAGGCATCGGAGGATTATACCGAAGTCCCTCCCCCTCTGAGCAGATGGTGACTTCAGCAGTCTGTCAACATTCTCCAGCAGCACATATTTCGGGAGCTTCTCTTTTATTATGTGATCAATGTGCCACCACAGGACCCCCTTCTTGCCGGCGATCCCTTTGGCCTGAGTAGCGGCGACTGAATAATCCTGACAGGGGAACCCTCCGACCAATAAGTCGTGCTCTGGCACATCATCTCTCACCTCTGCGATATCCTTATTTACATGCAACGAGCCTGAATCACCGTAGTGGACGTTGTAACAGTCGAAGGCGAATTGATTCCTGCGTCCCGGTTCCCATTGATTGGCCCATAATGTGGTAAAGTGATCCGATGATGCTTCCAAACCGCATCTGAACCCGCCGACACCTGCGAAGAGCTCGACCACTCGTATTTCCTTTGCCATCAACACCCGAACATCGACCCTGCTTATAATAATTTGGATCGATCGCTGAGTTCCTGAGAGATCCTTCTCACAACTGTCTCAATCTCCGTATCGATCTCACATTCCCATACGGTGATCACAGTCCATCCTGCCTCTTCCAGTGCCTTTCTCTTCTCCGCATCCCTCTCCTTGTTC
>JAAYKC010000102.1 GCA_012522645.1 Thermoplasmatales archaeon | reverse complement strand
TGCCCGCCGTTCCTTATGAGCCGTGCGCACATCCTCCTGGCGTTATTATTGGCCGATATGAATCCCAGGTCCCCGCAGACGAACTGCTTGTCATGGGTGAATCCCATCTCCTCCATCGGGTTGTATTCCATTCAGATGCTCCGTATGGACGAATCCACATCCTCCGAGAGGTCGAAGGGCTCTTTAAGCATTTTTCCGTTCGCGTACAGGTGCTTGTCCCTGATCGATACGGTCTCGTCCGCGAAGCTTGATATCGTGCTGACCACCAGCGGCAGTTCCCTCTTCATCCCGTCCTCCCTTATCCTCTTGAAAAGGGGCTCCTCCGTCCCCTCCTCTGCGATGATTTCTTCCAGGGTCTTGTGCCTCATTTTCTCGTTCAGATCGGACCAGAGCCTGTCATAATCGCCTCCGCGTATAGGGAATCTGCAGTATGTGAGAGCTGCCCCCCGATCCCAGTCGGGCGTGCATATGTGCATCATCGCACCCTGCTCGTCGGCATTCTCCCTTATGAGCTTCCAGATGACCTCCTGCCACGTGCCCTTGGGGCCGTCCGGCATGGCAGGATGCAGGTTCATGAGATCATGCGTTTCGCAGGTCTCGTCATCTATCCACAGCATATATCCCGCCAATATCCCGAGGTCGAAGCCGTACGGTGATACGGCTTTCCTGAGCTCCCTGCCGTACTCATTCCTCCAGGCGGTCTGGTCGGTGTCCCACAGGTCCGGTCTGAAGGTCTTCCAGGAAACGGTCAGAAGCGGTATGCCGTACCCTTTGACCATGCGGAAGAACATCTCCCGCTGCTCTTTCCTGGGATTCGGCTCCTCTTCATTGTCCCAGTTGCAGAAGACGAAGGATATCTCGACATCCAGCTCCCCCTGTTCCTTCTTATCCATCACGGCCTTCAACAGATTTCGGGAGCCCGCCCCCCGGCCCGTGGAGAACCAACCCAGTCTCAACATGGAATGCCAATCGGCGTGGTCATATTTCAAACGTCACAGGTCGAAGACCACTGTGACGGAAGGCTCCCCGGGGTCCACGGACATCATATGATACGTTACGGCCTTGACCTCCGCACGGGGCCTGTGCTTCGCAACATCCAGAGGTTCGCCTGACGCCGTGCATATGACGTCATCGCCGTTGAAGGACACTTCGAATTCAGAGAATACCAGGCCTTTGACGTCCGTTATGTATATGAGCTCGGACAGGAAGGAGAACAGGCGTTCCTCCCAGTCCTCTCCGGATGCGGTCAGCCGGACCGAGATCGACGGCATGACCGAGGAAGCATCGAGCATCTGATCGTACATGGCGTACGCGGCATTGCCGAAGCACTCTTCCATATCCTTCCCGTAGCACTTCACCATAGCGTCAGCGGTGTGCTCCAACAGCTCGTACCTCATGAACTCCCATCTCTTATACAGGATAAATCAGTTGTCGGTGCGGACGGAGCGAATATTTAATAATCTCAATCTGTAGTCCACTTGTCATGCGCATCACGATAGTAGGCTGCGGCGCGATCGGTTCGAAACTGGCCAAAGCGGCTGACGATATGCCCGAGGTCAAGAGGATCTACCTGATAGATCTGAACAGAGGCTACGCAGAGAAACTGGAGAAGGAGCTCAAGAAGGCCATAGTAGTGGAATCAGTGGAGGACGAACTCTATCACTGCGACCTGGTCATAGAGGCCGCCTCCCAGGATGCCGCCAAGGAAATCCTGATGAAATCCGTGAGTCGGGGCGTTGATGTGATGATGATGTCCGTAGGTGCGCTGGTGGATGACGATTTCAGGAGCCAGACGTTCGATAAGGCCAATAACAGCGGCGCACGCATATTCATACCGTCCGGAGCATTGGCGGGAACGGATGCGCTCAGATCGGCCTCCTCCGATGAGATCACCTCAGTGGAGCTGAGGTCCACGAAGAACCCAAAGGCCCTTGCCGACATAGAGTACCTCGAGAAGAAGGGGATACGCCCGTCTGAGGTCAAAGAGAGCACGGTTCTCTACAGCGGCACCGCCAGGGAAGCCGTCAAGCTCTTCCCCCGCAACATCAACGTGGCTGCCACGGTGAGTCTCCTGGGGATAGGATTCGATAAAACGACGGTGACCATCATCCTGGACCCGGAAGTGAAGAGCAACAACCACGACCTCATCGTCACGGGTGTATTCGGAAGAACGGAATGCCGGACATTCAACGTCCCTTCCCCGGACAATCCGAGGACATCCTATCTTGCGTCCCTGTCGGCCATATCTGCTCTCAAACGCATAATAAGGAACGAATGGATAGGCATCTGATCCCTGCAAAGATATTTCAGCCAGCTCAGCGTTGGAGCCGGCATGGAATCCACTCGGGCCGGGAGGCTTATGGAAGCGGCCGGGACGGACGCCGTGATAATCTCCAACGGCACGGAGCCCTTCCTCGATTCGGCATTCTGGTACCTTACAGGCCTGAATTCCGGTACATTCGAAGGCGGACTCGCAGTCATATCCCGTGACCGCGGACTGCATGTCATCATCAGCAGACTGGAGGAAGAGGCTGCCAGGAATTCCTTGGGAGAGGTCACAGTATATTCTACGGCCTCGGAAAGGGATGAGGCTGTGAAGACGGCGCTGGGAGGTGCCGGTAGCATAGGCATCCCCTTCGACACAACG
>JAAYKC010000101.1 GCA_012522645.1 Thermoplasmatales archaeon | reverse complement strand
GGGGTTATCGGATAACCGAAGAAATGCCTGCAGCCCGCGGCTATGGCCGCTTCCGCAAGAGCCTCGTTGCCCTTCATCAGCACCCTTTCCTTCATGCTCATACCTCCACCGTTATCGCCACATCCGGGCACATCGTCCTGCAGGACCCGCACCCTATGCATTTCGACTGATCCGTAAGCCTCGCCGGGTGGTATCCCTTAAGATTGATCTTGGACGTATCCAGCTCGATTATTTGCTTGGGGCACGCTATCACGCACATCCCGCAACCTTTGCATACGCTACCGTCAACATGTATTGTGGGCATTCTGTCATCTTTCTCCGAATACGTCATTCCCAGGGGGTCCTGACGTAAATATCGAGCGGATAGACGTTAGTGATTTTATTTAAAGAGTCCGTGACCAACCGGGGAGCCGTGGTGAAGAGCAGAGGGAGGGAGGTCATTTCGGACACCTCCTCGGCAAAGCCCACGGAAGCTTCCACTGTGCGGGCATCGGTCCTCTCTTTCAGATGGGAATTGTTCACTATCCCCGTCGCCTCCAATCCGGAGGCCGCTTCTATGCTGCGAAGGATCCCGACCGCGTCCTCAGGCGTCTGGGTCATTGAGCGGTACATGTTGACCACATAGATCATCTCATAGCCCCTCTTCCTTATGGCCCCGGAGTATCTGCCGAGGACGACCGCCCCCGCATCATCCCCTCCGGCATCCACTATCACCCGACCGGACCCTGCAAGTGCCACATCGACGGCGGGAGGCAGGGAGGGCGTATCCGTATTGGTGTTGGCGAAGTTCGGACCTATGACCCGTATGCCGCGGTCCTCGAGTATCCAGCGGTTATCGGATGACCTGAAATAGGGGTTGACGATGTCCAGATCTATCAACGTGGTCTCCGCGCTCCCGGACGAGTCGAAGGCCAGATTCATGGAGAGGTTTGTCTTGCCTGCCCCGTAATGGCCGCACACGACGGTTGTAGCCTTTCCGAACACAGACTGCGATATACGTATAATCTAAAAAGGTCACGTATGCATCCTTTGATGTCGGAGAGTCAATCTTTATCTTATGAGATAGGCTTCATGATCCCCTGGGCGGGAGTGCGAATGCATATCCCGTAACAAAAGGTGTGTTAAAATGGCATCTTCCGTCAAGAGAAAAGTCAAATCGTCCCCGGCGTTCCGGTTCATCGGAGTGCTCGGAGCACTTCTTGTGATCGTATCCTTCTTCCTCATATGGGGAAGCGACACTACAACGATACTCGGGTTCAGCAGGACCCTGGAGTACAGCGGCATGGATTTCTTCGAGAGGGCCATGTGGGTCGAGAACACCGATGCCTACAATTCCTGGTACAACTCGATACCGCTCATAGCTTTGATAACAGCGTGCATAGCTCTCCTGCTGTTCCTGGTGCCGGGCAGGAGCTTCGGCGGCGTGAGGACCGAGAGGATACTGGGTCTGGTCACCGTGGTGATCGCAGTGGTCCTCATCATTTTGTCGATACAATTCATGGTGTGGTTCGGGGACCTGGCCGGGAATAGCAGCTGGGTAGGGGGCGGCCTTGCCAGCAGAAGCGTTTCCACGGAGATGGGAGCATATCTCTGTCTTATCGGCAATATCCCGATATTCATAGCGGGCGCGATCCCCATGCTGAGGAACGGCACCGGTTGATCCGATGATGATGCGCACCGGACCCGCGGGCATCCCTCTGTGCCACTGCCGGCAGTAAGCATGTTTTTAACCGCCTTGGGTATCTCATGCGGACATGGAGCCGAATATCGCGGAGATAGCCGAGAGAGTCAGGGCGATAAGGGAAGTATGCGGATTCACCACTGAGGAGATGGCCGGAGCTACCGGTATTGATGAGAGCAAATACATCGAATATGAATCCGGTGATCTCGATTTCACGTTCACTTTCCTATACAGATGCGCCGAGAAGTGCGGTGTGGACATAGTCGACCTTCTCACCGGAGGCAGTCCCCATCTTTCGGAGTATGCTGTGGTTCGTTCGGGCAAGGGGCTCCCGATGAAAAGGCGCAAAGGATTCGACTATTATCATCTGGCAGCCACTTTCAAGAACAAGACCGCTGAACCGTTCCTTGTGGAAGCCCCCTACAGAGCGGATGAACAGGATAAGCCGATAGTGCTGTCCACCCACCCGGGACAGGAATTCGATTACGTGATCAGCGGGAAGATGACCTTCGTCATCGACGATCACATCACGGAATTGGGGGCCGGGGACTCCGTGTACTACGATTCGGGGCGGCCGCACGGGATGATAGCATCAGATGAGAACGGCTGCATATTCCTCGCCGTCATCATGAAGGAGGAGGGTTCCTGTTGAGGAACATACACCAAAGATATGTGGAGGAGACCTATGATGAGAAGGGTCTGCTCAAGACGATCGATTTCCGCTGGCCCGATAATTTCAACTTCGGCTACGATATCGTCGACGATATAGCCGAGCATGAACCTGACCTGAGAGCCATGGTCTGGGCCAGTGATACCGGGGAGGAGAGGATCTTCACCTTCGGGGATCTGAAGAGGCTTTCCGATAAGACGGCGAATTATCTGATGTCCCTGGGAATAAAGAGGGGCGACAGGGTCATGGTCATGATAAAACAGCGCTACGAGTTCTGGTATCTCTCAGTCGCATTGCACAAGATCGGTGCCATCTTGATACAGGCCACTTACATGCTGATGAAGCATGATGTGGAGTACCGCATCAACGCCGCAGAGGTGGAAACAGTGATCTGCACATCACAGACCCAGATATCAGAATCCGTTGATGCGGCAGAGAACATCCCCTCCCTTAAAAGGAAGATAATCGTAGGTACTCCGAGAGAAGGATGGCTGAATTTCACAGAAGGCGTGGATAAGGCCTCCGATAAGTTGGAGAGGACGGAGACGAAGGCTGATGACATAATGCTCATCTACTTCACATCCGGCACCGCCGGGAATCCGAAGATGGTGATGCACGACTTCACATATCCCATAGGTCACATAGTGACTGCGAAGCATTGGCAGGACGTGACTCCGGGGGGACTCCATTACACGGTATCCGACACCGGATGGGCAAAATGCGCCTGGGGGAAGATTTACGGCCAGTGGATAATGGAATGCGCTGTCATGGTCTACGAATATGAGAAATTCGACCCGTCCGATATCCTGAACGTGGTGGAGAAGTACAAGGTCACCAGCCTGTGCAGCCCGCCCACTATGTTCAGGATGTACATCAATGCCGGGCTGGAGGGACATGATCTGTCATCCCTGACCCACTGCACCATAGCAGGAGAGGCCCTGAATCCGGATGTCTTCAAGACCTGGTACAAATCTACGGGCATAATGCTCATGGAGGGCTTCGGTCAGACGGAGACGACCGTCACGGTGGCCAACCTCAGAGGGACCGTTCCTAAGCCCGGCTCAATGGGAAAACCGACGCCGCAATACAAAGCCGATATAGTGGATGAGAACGGTGATTCGTGCGCTCCCGGTGTCAGCGGGGAGATCGTGATCGGCATAGACCCGAAACCGCCCGGGATAATGATGGGGTATTACAGGGACCCCGAGAGCACAGCGAAGACCCATTACGGCGGATATCACCACACCGGCGATATTGCATGGAAGGATGAGGACGGTTACTTCTGGTACATAGGCCGGAATGATGACGTGATCAAATCATCAGGTTACAGGATCAGCCCCTTCGAGGTGGAGAGCGTGCTCGTTGAGCACCCGTCCGTTCTGGAATGTGCCATCACCGGAGTTCCCGATCCCGTTCGCGGACAGGTGGTTAAGGCAAGCATAGTCCTCAAGAAGGGCTGTGAGCCGGAAGAGGGTCTGAAGAAGGAGATCCAGAACTTCGTGAAGAAGGGCACCGCACCTTACAAATACCCGAGGATCGTAGAATTCGTACCTGAGTTGCCCAAATCCATAAGCGGGAAGATCAAGAGACGTGCCATACGGGATAAGGATGCGGCAGGAAGCAGTTAGGCAGCAGAGAACATGACCGAGAGGATAAACCGAACTTTCACGATAAGGATCCCGGACAAGCCCGGGGCCTTCATGCTGGTGAGCAGGATCATAAAGAAGCATGACGGCAACATCATACGGGTGAGTTACAACAAGGCCCTCGATCTGAACACCCTCTTCGTAGAGGTGAGGGCTGACCGCAGTGATCTTGAGTCCATTGCAGAGGAGCTCACGACGATAGGATATCTCGAGGACACCATAACCGATGCCCGGGTGGTCGTCGTCAGCATAAAGATCAGGGATGAGCCGGGAGGGCTGTATCCCGTGCTGAAGATATTGGACAGATATGATGTCAACATATCTTATATGAGCTCCAACGAGGACAACAGCGATTATCAGGACTTCAAGATGGGGCTCCTCCTGGAGAACCCGAAGATGATCAGGATGATATTGGAGGACATCAGCGAGCTGTACCCGATCGATGTCATAGATTACAACGGGAAAGAGTACGATCTCGATAACACCGTATTCTACATACGTCTCGGCAACAGGATACAGAAGCTCTTCGACCTGGAACCTGATAAGACCATGCGCTTCATCCAGGAGTCGAACAGGATATACCAGATGCTGCAGGACGGAGGAGAGGACCCCGAGACCGTCTTCGGCAGCGTGGAGAAGCTGGCTGAGTATGTGGCAAGGTACAGAGGGGAATCCTTCATGCCCGATGTCTCATCCGCAGACCTGGGCAACGGGAATATCCTGCATATCATCGAACCGCCCTGCGGCAGCAACACATACATATTCGAGCACGGGAACGACCTTCTGTTCATAGATTCCGGATTCTCCGTCTACGCAGAGGAGATGCTGGCACTTCTGAACGGAATGTTCCCGGGATTCCAAAGCAGGAACAAGTCCATGACCGTAACCCATGCGGACGTGGATCACTGCGGTCTGCTCTCTGTGATACAGGATGCGGACATCTTCATGAATGCCAAGAGCGCCGACGGCCTGGAGAGGCAGAGCCGCATGGTGGATGACCACAGAGAGGAGAGCATGGTCTGCGCAGGGTACAGCCACCTGAGCAGGATCGTCACCAACTACGTTCCCCCTGATCCCGCCAGAGTGAGGGTGATAGCCGACGGCCCTGCGGAACACGACGACCTGGTGTATATAGGCGATTTCTCTTTCGGCGGGATGGACTTCGAGATCCATGAGGGGTCTGGAGGTCACCTTTACGGGGAGGTGGTGTTCGTATGCAGGGACCCGAGGATCATCATCACCGGCGACGTATATGTCAATCTGAAGGGGATGTCCGAGGAAAGGAAGGAATTCACATCTATAGCCCCGTATCTCATGAAGAGCGTTGACGTCGATCCGGCAAGGGCCAAGAAGATGAGGGAATCCGTGAAGAGGATGATCGATGAGATGGGAGAGGACACGATGGTCCTGACCGGGCACGGACCAGCCTATACCCGCTGATCACTCCATCTTCATGCTTACATCCTTCTTCAGTGCCATGTCCGCAGCAACTTCCGCCGATTTTATCACGGCCGAGGGAACAGGACATGAGCTGTGAATTATCGTCCCGTTCGCGACACAGTAGACGGGATTCTCCGAGAACGGCAACTTAAGAACGTCAAAGATCCCTATGGGCCCCTCAAGCCCCTTGGCCATCGCTCTGACTGCGGAGCATTCGCTCCTTATCTTGAACGTAACGTTCATCATATCATCACCGACCGCCTCGATAACGGTCTTGAAGCGGCATACTCCCGCATCCACAGTCGTCTTGCATTCAGACATGGGGCTCCGTATCTGCGTCAGTCTGATTTTTAGATTGCGGTCATTGGATGCGGACGATTGAATCGTAAGCTCTGGGATTTATCATCCTGCCGACGACGGCATCCCTTATGTACCGGTTGTATCCGGAAAGGTCCGGCTTATCCTTCAGTATGCGCTCCAACTCCGATTTTATGTGAAGGAATACCGCCTTGTAGGTAACGCAGGAGAAGCCGCCGTTCTCGGTCATGCCGTTCTCGGTCATGGCATCGACACTGCACCCTCCGTTGCACCATTTATAGATCTCGCACCCCTGGCACTTCTCCCTGCGGGATATGGATCCCTTCAATATCTCAGCGAACCCTTCCGAATCGAAGGCGTCGGAGATACTGTCCATCTCCAGGATGTTGCCCATCCTGAGATCCTCGGGACAGGCCTTCCCGCACGGATACACATCCCCGTTGGGGTGCACGCATATCCAGGACGTCAGGCATGACGCATGGGCGCAGTCCGAGATATTGGGGCTGTTGTTGATCACAGTCATTACGTATTGATAGAACGGCATCAGCGGTATCCTGGCATCTGGGTCGTTCATCCACTTATCGAAGACTCCGATGCATCCGTTGATGTACTCATCCGGGTCAAGTGCCAGGTCCGGATTGTCAGCGGCACATCCCAGGGATATCACGGGATTGAAGGTGAAAGGAACGGATTCTTCGTTGAACCTGTCATATATCGCTTCCATGTCCTTCACGTTCCCGCCGTGGATGGTGGCGCTGACTGAGAACATATGATTCTTGTCCTTCATGTAGGACAGCATCTTCTCTATATTCTCACCGTCGGCACCGGGACGGAGTCCTCGGTCAAGACCGGCCTCGTACGAAATGCCGATATTGAACCTGTGACCCTTGCAGAACTCTACGAATCTGGGTCTCAGCAGGGAACCGTTGGTCTGAATTGTGTTGCCGCACCTCGGGAGCCTTTTACCGTAGTGCTTCTTCTCCAGGGCGGCGGCGGTCTTGAAAAAGGACTCGCCGGCGTTGAGCGGCTCTCCGCCGTGCCATATGAACCATGAGGAATCGTATTCCCCCGCCACCAGGGATATGGTCTTCTCGAGGACCTCCCTGCTCATGACCGAATCATCGATCTCAGAGGGACGGTGATAGCAGTGCCTGCATTGAAGATTGCATCCCAGGGTCGGTTTCATTATCACCGATATGAACTGACCCATCTCTGACCCCTACAGGCGCTCAGAACGGCCAGTAGCAGTACGAGCAGCAGGAGCCGTCGGATACGTAGGCGCAGCAGACCAGCAGCACGGCGATCAGGCCCACGCAGGACCAGGTGCACTTGGGACCGCAGCAGGAATAACAGCCTGCAAGATCGGAATGATAGCCGTGATCGTCCTCCTCACCGGTGGGCGGCTTGTACTGGACCGTCGCGAATGCCGGAAGTGACTGATCCGCATATGCCTTCTTCAGATCCTCATTGGACGCGTCATCCTTCGGTTCTTTCGGAGCAGCGGCTTTCTGTTCCTTCCCGGCCTTCTTCTCTTCTTTGGCCGCCAATTTAGCCGCCTTCTTCTCCTCTTTCGCCGCCAATTTGGCTGCCTTCTTATCATTCTCGGCTTGTTTTTCCGCGTTCAACTTTGCCCTCTCCTCACCCTTGGCAGATTCGATTTTCGCTTTCTTTTCCGCCGAGGCAGATCTCCTCAGGCAGGGATCCTTCTCGGCTTCGGGTTCAATTTCCAAGCCTTCAGACTTGTTCCTGCCCGTACCGCCTTCATCCTGCCAGATCTGTCGGCGTGGGATACTTTTAGACATATATAAATCATTCAGCATATTATAGGGAACGCATGTTCGGGTACACTCTGCCTGTGGAGTCAGCACTGACGTCAAAGGATGCGCTGATCTACAGGAACTACTACTGTGAGACATGCCATCAGCTCAGGGACGGATACGGCGTGCTCTCGACGGTGGCGGTGAACTATGAGATGACATTTGCGAACATAATGCTCAACTCCGTCTCGGAATCCGGGACGGAATTGAAAGGCACCCCGAATAAGAGCTTCTGCGTTCTGAGACGCGGGATCCCGGATTCGGAGCTCATGTCCGCCCTTGCGGCGTACACGGTGCTGGTGACCAACAACAGTTTGGTGGACGACGAGACCGACGGGCCCGACCTTAAGTCCAAATTCGGTCTGCTGGCACTTAACAGGGCCATTGAGAAGGCGAAGAGGGATTACCCCTCATTCCAGACCCATATCGATAACGGATACAACGCTCTCCTGGATGCTGAGGGACGGGGATGCTCCGATCCCATCGCCATGGGGCGCCTGTCGGCAGCCTCGATGATGGGGGTTCTGAGCGACATACTGGGGGACGGATTCGATCAGGATCTCAGGGACCTCTTCCTGAGCCTCGGTGTCTGGGTCTATGTCATGGATGCCGTCGAGGACCTGGATGAGGACTTCTATGAAGGGAACTACAACCCCTTCCTGTCCGGTACCGGGGGATTCACCGATTCAAGATCCTTCGTGAATGAGAACATATACCTGTTCGGGGAGACCATGGGCAGGTGCATAGGGGACATCCAGAGCGCATACTCGAGGATACGGCCGAGGGTGATGATCAACGGAGACATCCTGGATAATATCATCCATTACGGCATACCGGCATCCGCCCACAGGATCATCAGAGGGGACAGGAGCATGAGCCCGAACGTCATGAATGCCATAAACGGAAGATTGAACCGGGGCACCGATCGCCATTACATATGATTTTCATAATGGACCGCCATAAACGGGGCATGGAGACCATGGATGCGATATACGGCAGAAGGTCCGTCAGGAAGTATCTGCCTGACCCTGTTCCCGAAGATAAAATGAGGATGCTGATGGAGGCTGGATGCCGCGCAGCCTCCGCCCTGAACGCCCAGGGCGTGTCCTTCGCTGTCGTGACCGACAGGGACAGGGTGACTGAATACGGGGAAAGGGGCAAGAAGAAAACCCTGGAGGAGTGGAGGGGTTCTGAAAGGATGAATCCTCACGTGGAGAGGATCCTCACCAGTGAGAGGTCCGTGATATTCCACCGTGCTCCCGCTCTGATCTTCCTGTTCACATCCCCTGAATGCTATTTGCCCGTAGAGGATGCGTCCCTTGTGGCAGGCAACATCATGACCGCTGCCGAGGATGCGGGACTGGGCACCTGCTGGATCGGACTGGCACAGGGCCTGAACGGGGACCCGGACTTCCGAAGGGAACTGGGGATCCCGGACGACCGGACCCTGAGGGCAACGATAACAGTGGGATATCCTGAGGTCAGGGAGACCGTGCCGAAGGAGAAGAATGCTCCCGTCATCCACGGATGGATCCGACAGGCCGGGATCAGTTGATGAATTCCACGAAGGAGGGCTCCCCCTTCTTCCTGGCGGAAGGCGCTATCATCCCCGCCTCGGCCCAGGCGGCCGTCAGCACACCGGAGGGGACCAGGCAGTTGGCGCTCATCTCTGAATCGATGAAGTTGCGGAATACCTTGCTCTTCTTCTTATCGATGAGGTCGTCCGGCGTAAGGTATCTTATGCCTCCGACGAAGCTCTTGGCCTTCTCGCAGGTCGTATCGTTCATCATCACGATGAATCTCCCGTCTATGGTGCCGCTCACCGATATATCGGATGTGTTCCCGCATGAGGACATCTTTACCCTTACCCTGATGGTCATTCGGACTGATTCCCCTCCTATGCCCCGAGAGTAGACCTCGTGAAAACAAAAAGCTTTCCCTGTGTGCTCCGGCAGAGAGAGACAGCGTTTCAGGATGCTCCCGGAGACCTTCCCGGTTCAGCGGACCTGCGGCCGATGCTGTCATAGAATCCTGTCCTCTTGAGCTGCGCCGTGAAGAAGCGGATCGTGAACCCCAGTGCCAGGGCTGCGAAGAGCGTCCCCTCCCGCACACCGACGAAGGAGCCGAAGCTGAGCAGGGATATAACGGCGGCAACTGAGATCAGGGTCAGATCCACCATCACCTTCACCCTGCCGAATTCAGCCTTCGTACGGAATGATATGAAGAGCACCAGATACTCAGGCGGCATCATCGTCAGGTCCGAGGCTATGAGCAGGCTCACCCCGAAGGCCAATATGATGCAGCTGACGATTATGGCCCCCCATTGGAAGACGTAATCCGTGATGACAAGATCGGACAGCAGGAATGCGAACACATCGCACAAAGCACTGAACAGTATGACCGTGAGGATCTGCAGCAGACAGACGGGCCGGTAGAACCTGCCCATTATCAGTGCACCGGCCGTCATGAGCATTACCGAGAACAGCAGATTGGCTGTTCCCAGGGAGAGCGTTGTCGTCAGGCTCAGAACGAAGGGGATCGCTGTCATGGGTGATGTGCCAAGAACCGCCTTGGATGATATGACGACTCCGAAGGCCATCAGCACGAGCCCTGCGGCGGTCGTGACCAAACGTTTGGGTAAAAAGCTCCTCTCCGCCGACATGCGGTTTAGTTCTTCGAAGTAGTATATGCTGTTTCTGGTTCACGGATGCCCGACGGGCGCAGGTGCAGCGGATCCGTGGGATCCGATCGGGATGTGGCTGCGGTAAACCGTCTGGAAATCGGCAGTATTCTGATTCCTTATATGTGTTTAACGAAATCATTATAAATAGAAAAAATTGGTATTCGATTATGATTTTACGGGGGCGCAGGTCCGGATATATCCTGTCATTGCTGATCGGGCTGACGGCCATACTGCTGATCCTGCCCGCTTCGCCCTTAGTCCCGGAAGAGATCGAAGGGGTGCCTGCGGGATCGATAGAAAACGGATACCTATACTACTCCATCGACACCGATAACAGAACAGCCGTCGTGACGGGATCAGTCTCGGAGGGATCCGAGGATTATCCTGTTGAGATCCCCCCGACGTTCTTTCACGGAACTGAAATCTACAATGTTGTGTCCGTTGCAGATGGAGCTTTCATTGGCGAAACTGGCCTCACATCTGTGAAAATATTGGGAAATATATCCATTGGTGATCAGGCTTTCGCAGGTTGCACCTCCTTAGTTTCCATAGAATTGCCGAATGACGTATCAGTAATGCCTAGTATGTTTGAAAATTGTGTAAAACTTACTTCAGTAATATTTTCTGGCGATGCCATAGATTATGAAAAAATTATAAATGATTTTCCAAATACAATTTCTTCTATAGCTCTAATGAACGGATCATCCGTTGATCTCAATAGCATAACTTCTGTAAATCGAATTACAAAAATTGGAATAATGAATTCATCCGAGGATCCAATAATTGGAGATCTGATTTTTAAAAATTCTGATGAAACGATCATCGAAAATGCAAGCGAGCTTAAAGGCAAATTCTTTGCTGCAAACACCAGAACTGAATGGATTCAAATAGCTACGATGATGCCTTCTGATTCCAATGTGAAATATGAAATCAATAAAACAGACCTAACTGCCAAGGTGACTGGTCTAAAAAATGAGTGGAGTATAAATGTAAAAATTGACGGACATATCGTTAGAGATGGTATTGTATACGAAGTCATATCTATTGGTAATCTCGCATTCAGCAGCTGTCTCTCTTTGACTTCTATATCTGTGCCAGACAATATAATTTCTATTGGAAATTACGCATTCTTGAATTGTACCTCACTAACCTCAATAACATTGCCAGATAATCTGACAACCGTTAATAATAATGCATTTCTAGGTTGCTCCAAATTGATATATATCACTGTGCCAAAGAATGTCACTTCAATAGGAAATGGTACATTCGCATCATGCACATCTCTGACAACGGTCAACCTACCGGAAGGCATAACAACGATCGGCGAATCGGCATTCTACGGTTGTTCCTCTTTGACTGAGATCATTTTGCCGAACGGGCTGATCTCACTGGACGTCAATTCTTTCTACGGTACCGGACTCACCTCAGTAGCCCTTCCGGGAAGCTTAGAGGCCTGCGGGACAGGTGCTTTCTCGCAATGCTCCTCCCTGACCGATATATTCGTAAATGAGGCGAATGCTCTGTTCAAGGATGTGAACGGGGTGCTGTACAGCATTGACGGAACGGTGTTGGCGCAGTACCCGTGCGGCAGGATCGGACCGTTCATAATACCTGAAGGCGTTGAGATTGTAGAGAAATACGCATTCGGTTTTTCCAACCTGAGCTCGGTCACGATCCCTGGCAGTGTTGCCGTGCTGGACGTATATGCTTTCTCCGATTGTGCTTCCCTTACATCTCTGATCATGCCCGACCGGATAAACAGCATGGATCCCACCGCATTCCATAACAATAACATCTCTTCATTGACGATAAGAGGCAACGCCTCCTCGAATGTTACGGATTATTCAGAGTTGCTCATGCATTT
>JAAYKC010000100.1 GCA_012522645.1 Thermoplasmatales archaeon | reverse complement strand
ATTTCATTGATATAGGCGTCTCTGAGGACGTTATAAAGGCGATAGAGGAAATGGGCTGGAAGGATCCGACCCCCATACAGAAGGAATCGATCCCCGCAGGGATCGAAGGGGCGGACATGTTCGCCCAGGCACAGACCGGGACAGGCAAGACAGGGGCCTTCGGCTCCATCATACTCGGCCGCATCGAGGCCGGGGGCAGGATCCCGAGAGCGATAATACTGACGCCCACCAGGGAGCTGGCCAATCAGGTGTCCGAGGAAGTGGGCAAGATGGCCAAGTACTCCGGCCACGACGTGATGGCCATATACGGCGGCGCATCCATCGAAGGCCAGATCTCCAAGCTGGAGAAGGGGACCGACATAGTCGCCGGGACCCCCGGAAGAGTGAAGGACATGATCGACCGCAGGGCCCTCAATCTCGCCGAGATAAAGATACTCGTCCTGGATGAGGCGGACCGGATGCTGGACATGGGCTTCATCGAGGATATCGAGTACATAATGAGGGCCATGCCCTCCGAGAGGCAGATGCTCCTGTTCTCGGCGACTATGCCCGAGGGCGTCAAGAGGCTCGCATACGATTACATGCCGAAGCCCAAGGAGATAATGGTCTCCAAGGACGAGGTCGTGCTGGACCTCACGAAGCAGTACTACATAAGCGTGGGCAGGAGGAACAAGACCTGGGCCCTGTGCAGGATACTGGACATCGATAATCCGAAGGCGATAATATTCTGCCAGACCAAGAGGATGGTGGATATCCTCGAAGAGAGGCTCACCAATCTGAAGTACAAGGTGGAGGCGATCCACGGCGATCTCCCCCAGTCCCGCAGGGAGAAGGTCATCAGGGACCTGAAGGAGGGGAGGATAGACCTGCTCATAGCCACGGACGTGGCGGCGAGAGGCCTCGACATCGACGACATCGAATACGTGATAAACTACGACATGCCGGATGATGTTGACACATACATACACCGCATAGGCAGAACGGGCCGCGCCGGCAGAGAGGGCGTGGCCGTCTCCTTCGTAACATCCAACGAGGAATATCTCATAAGGGAGTTCGAGACCCGCACGGCCATGGAGATAGTCAAGAGGGACGTGCCGGACAAGGATGAGGGGGAGAAGGACACCGTCAGGAAGGTCGTGGATTATGATCAGTTGTCCGACCCGTTCGGGATGGTCAAATTCGAGATCAATCTGGGTAAGAACGACGGTTACGGGAAGGTGACGCTTGCCGATTTCATAATACGCAACGCGCGGATACGTGATGCGGCCATCGGGAAGATGGAGATCGGTGCAGACTCATCCGTCGTGGAAGTCCACAGGGACTTCGGCAACAGGATGACCATGGACCTCCCCAAGAGCAAGCACAAGGGGAAGCGCATAACCGTCGGGGTCCTGCACTGATCTCCTTAAGTTCCTATTTCCTCCGGTTGATTATCTCCTCAGCTTCTGAGATATCGTCCTCGATCATGCTCTGGACGCTGTGGGTCTCGGCCCTTATGTCCTCGGGCCTGGGTATCGGACCGAGTATCTCATCCGGATCGCCTATGTTGGCTCTGACATCGCTGAGATCGGAGACCGCTCTGTCGGGGACCTTCGCGGCGGTTCCCATGTATTGGGATATGCCGTCTATCAGGTGCGTCACCTCCAGCGGGAAGAATATCTTGGAGGATTCTCCCTCGCCGACTTTCTGCAGGGTCTCCATCGAAAGGACCGACAGTGCCTTGGAGTCCATGCTGGCCGCTCCTACGGACAGTATGCGCAGCCTCTGCGCCTGACCCTGTCCTTCCAGGACCGTTGCGAGCCTCTCTCCCTCCGCCTCGAGTATCTTGGACTGCCTGAGACCCTCGGCCTCCAGGATGCGGGCCCTCTTCTTCCCTTCTGCCTCAAGGATGGCGGCGGTCTTCATACCGTCCGCCTGGAGGATGGCCGCACGCCTCCTTCTCTCGGCGGATGTCTGCTCCTCCATGGAGTCCTTGACCTTCGCCGCAGGATCGACCTCCCTTATCTCCACAGCCTCGACCTTGACGCCCCACTTGTCCGTGGCCTCATCCAGGGTGTCCCTGAGCTGGAGGTTTATTTTCTCTCTGCTGGAGAGTATCTGGTCCAGCTCCATCTCCCCGATCACGGATCTGAGGGTGGTCTGTGCCAGGTTGATCGTTGCTATCCTGTAGTTGGTGACCTCGAAGTACGCCTTCTTCGGGTCGATGACCTTGATGTAGATGATGGCATCCACGTTCACAGGGGAGTTGTCCTTGGTTATGACCTCCTGCCTGGGGACATCCATGACCTGCGTACGCAGGTCGAGCTTCACCACCGTGTTGATCAGGGGGAATACGACGCTCAGACCCTGGTTCAGGATACGAACATATTTCCCGAGTCTCATGTAGATTGCCTGTTCATAGGGCTGAACGATCTTCACACCGCTCACGAGCACTACGACAGTGCCGAATATTGCGAGGAAGGCGATTATTGTAATGAGGATGTCCGTATCCATGAAAGGTGTATACGGCTCATCTCTTAAAAAAGGGTTATACGGATTCCTCGACCCTTACGTGGACGCCTTCGCTGTGGATCACCACGACCTTCTTACCGGCGGGTATGGGCTTCTCCGAAGTGGCGCTCCATATCTCATTCTCGATCTTCACCTTGCCTCTGAGATTGCCGGGCACCGTATCAACGGTGACGACGCCCTCCCTTCCGACCAGGGATTCGGCCACCGTAGTGGTGGGAGGCTCAGGCTCTCCGAGGCGCTGGTATATCTTCAGCGTCATCACGGTCACGGGGATCGCGAGCAGCAGCCCTACGATAGGGGAGTACCAGCTGAACAGGAAATCAGGGGAGAATACCCCGACTATGCCCAGGAACACCAAGATGGTACCCGGTATCAGCATGAATATCCCGGGGCTGAACGCCTCCGCTATCATCAGGAGTGCGCCGATGATCATCAGCATCATCGATATGGTGGTCTGGTCCATGCTTGTATCAATACAGGGTGAATATTTAACCGTGGCGACGTCGGCCTGCGGGCCTCATCCGAACAGCATCACAGGCTTATGGCTATGAGCAGATCCCCCACCTGGATCGTATCGACGGCCCTTCCGTCCAGCATGAGCCTGTTCTCTATATCGAAGAACTCGGGGCCCAGGGTATGGACTCCGCCGCCGGCGGTGATCCTCAGCCCCCCGCTCTTCAGAGCTTCCACGACCTCGGCGGCATTCATGCCGGAGACGGCCGCGGTTATTTCCTTGGCGTCCGCTTTGAAAGCAGGTCCCAGCTTGGCGTAGACGGGCTTCACCCCTACGGCCTCCTCGGTAAGGTCCGCCTCCTCCGCAATTATGACCTCATCCGCTTTCACGGTCTCCGTTATATCATCCTTCGCTGCTGACAGGACGGCGGCTCCGCTGCCTATTATCTCAACGGTGCCCATCCCGGCATTCAGTGCCATCTTCTTCTCGGACTTCCATCCGCGTATGGCGGCTATGATGTCCTTCAGCACATCTCCCGCGACCGCCGCCTCATCGTCCTTCAGGACCGGTTCCGGCCATGATGTCAGATGCAGGCTGATCGTGCCCTCATGCTTCACGAAGCATGACTGGTACACATCCTCGGTAACGTGGGGGAGGAACGGTGCGATGATCTTGAGCGAGCCCAGGAACACTGTGTACAGCGTGTACCTGACGGCGTCGTCCTTCCTGGACTTCACCATCTCCACGTAGTGGTCTGCGAACTCATGCCATATGAAGCTCTCGATCTCCTTCATCGCCTTATCGAACTGATACTCGTCGAAGAAGGCGGAGGTCCTGGCGACCATGTCCGAGTATCTGCTGAGTATCCATCTGTCCGGGAGCCTGAGCTCTGCGGGCTTCTCAGGTTTGATATCGAAGAAGCGGGAGACGAACTGACCCAGATTGAAGATCTTGTTGCAGAGCCTCCTCCCGCGGATGACATCCTTCTCCCTGAATGCATGGTCTATGCCCAGGGAGCATGTCGCGGCGTAGTATCTCAGAGCATCCGCTCCGTACTCCTTCAGAATGGGTATCGGATCTATCACGTTCCCTATGGACGAATGCATGGGGGTGCCGTCCGGGGCCATGATGAAGCCGTGTATCATGATGTCGTCCCAGGGCCTCGAATCCCTGAGCTGCTTGCTCCTGAGGATGGAATAGAAGGCCCAGGTGCGTATTATGTCGTGGGACTGGGGCCTCATGGACATGGGGAACAGCTTCTCGTGAAGAGCCATATCCCTCTCCCAGAATGTGTTGTACAATGCCGAACCGGAGGAATCCATCCATGTGTCGAAGACATCGGTGCTCCCTATGAGCTCCCCTCCGCATTTAGGGCACTCTTTGACAGGAGGCGCATCCTCGGTCGGATCGCAATAGCACATCTCCTCGGTGGCCGGGACCGCATGACCGCATTTCCTGCATTCCCATATGGGTATGGGCGTGGCGAATATGCGCTGTCTGCTGAGGACCCAGTCCCATTCAAGTGAATTGACCCAGTCCTCCAGTCTCGTCTTCATGAAAGCAGGATACCAGTTTATCTTGTCAGCTTCCTCGAGGACCCTGTCCCTGAAATCCAGGGTCTTCAGGAACCATTGCGGCATCTGCAGGAATTCTACGGGGGAGTGGCACCTCCAGCATATGGACACGTTCTGCTGATTGTCCTCCTGTTTGATGAGCTCCCCGCTCTTCCTCATATCCTCTATTATCGCATTCCTGGCCTCGGGGACGGTCATGCCGGCGTATTTGCCGGCCAGAGCGGTCATCTTGCCGAACTCGTCAATGCCCTTCTCCATCTCCAGACGGTACTTCATGACCCATTCCAGATCATCCTTGTCGCCTATGGTGCAGATCATGACGTTGCCCGTCCCGTACTCCGGATCCACTTTCGGATCTGATATGACTGGCACTTTCCTGCCGTATACGGGCGTGATGAGATTCTTCCCTATCAGGCCGGCCTTGCTCTTATCATCCGGATGCACGGCCACCATCTTGCAGGTGCAGAGCAGCTCCGGTCTTGTTGTGGCTATGAGGACGTGCCCGTCCCCGCCGTCTATGTTGAATCTGATGTAATTGAGCTTCCCAAGGTTATCCTTGTACTCTACCTCTGCGGCGGCCAGTGCCGTCATGCAGCGGGGGCACCAGTTCACGGGGAAGTTGCCCTTGTAGACCAGCCCCATCTCGAACAGCCTCAGGAATGAGATCTGGGTTATCCTCCTGTAATAGGGAGCATCCGTCTGATAGTATACGCTGGGATCCATGCTCTCCCCGAGTATCTCGAAGTGGTGGATCATCTCCTCTATGAATCCGTTGGCGAAATCAGAGCAGAGCTTCCTGTACTCGCTGCGGGGAAGGTCCAGCTTGGTGATGTTGTGCTTCTTCTCGACCCTGACCTCTATCGGCGTCCCGTTGACATCGAAGCACAGGGGGAAGAGCACGTTGCACCCTTTCATCCTCCTGTACCGGGCGGCGAAATCTATCAGCGAGTATCCCGTGGCATGACCGAGATGCAGGGATCCCGACGTATATCTGGGAGGATTGTCGATGCTGTAAACGGGCTTGTCAGATTCGGGGTCGAATCTGTACACAGCCTCTTCCTTCCACATCCTCTGCCAGCGTTCCTCTATAGATGCGGAATCGTATTGGGCCATTGGGACACTTATAGAAAAGGTATTGAAAAAGGTTTGTGAGAAGGTCTCAGCGCTTCCTTCTGCGATACGTGCGGCGGGCGTCCTTCGCGGAGACCACTTCGGACGTCATGCGCTTCATCAGGTCATTGACAACGCGTATCAGGTCCCAGCCGACCTCCTTGAGGCTCAGATTATAATTGTCCGTGGAGAGCCTGGCTGTTATGCTGTACTTGTTGTTCTCACCCTTCTCATTGTACTTGGCCACATGCATGGTCAGGGAGGACGGTTTGCTGATCTTGGCGATCTTCTCCACCTCTTTCCCGATTATATCATAGATCGAGTCGTGGTATGCCTTGTCGTCGTCATCCAGGCCGCTGATCTGCACATAGAGGACCTCTCTCTCCCTGCATGCGGAGATGAGCTCGACTATGTCATACTGGGTCAGTATGCCCACGAGCTCCTCGCCCTCGAGCACCGGCAGAGTGGATATGTCGTTGTCGATCATGATCCTGGCAGCCGTTCCTATATCATCGTCCCAGTTCACGGTCTTCGGTGCCGTGGCCGATATCGTGCTGATGGGCACCGCAGCCCTCTCCTTCTTGGAGCCGGAGGCGTCACCTATGGTCTTGGCATCACTCTTGCGGAAGTGCTCCGTGACCTCGTTCATACCGACTATACCGACCACCCGGTCTGCGCTGTCAACGACCGGAACGGTCCTTATGTCCAATCCGGTCATGATCTCCAGCGCATCATCCAGCATCGCCGTGTCCCTTATGGACTCGACGGGGTTGCTCATCAGCTCCCAGACCTTGATCTCCCTGAAGGATTTCACTTCCGCCGCCGCTTCCAGCAGAGCGGACCGGGAGATCGTGCCTACGACCTTCCTGCCTCCTGAATTGAGGACCGCCAGCTGACGGCTGTTGCTGGAGATCATCATCTCCGCAACATCTGTTATGCTCATCCCCTTGGAGACTGTGGGCGGCTTGCTCACCAGTTTTTGGATCTTCGTGTCGAGCGAAACGTTCCCCTTCTTCAGCATTGTTCCGTAGCTCAGTACTCCGACGTACTCGCCGTTGTCTATGACGGGCACATCGTAGTACTTCGTTTTCCGCATAAGGGACGTTACATCGGATATGCGGTCCTCGGGGCTTGCCTTCGGGAATTCGGTGCTCATAATGTCTTCAATCTCCCTGCTGTTGATCACAGATCTGAGCATGGAGAGTTTTTTCAGATCCTGTAGGTCTTCAACTCCCAATTTCACACCTCTGCTTGTAAATTGTCTAGAAGGTAGATAAAAGGTAGCAAAGTACGGCCTGGAAGGGCGGGCGGATGCCGGGAACGGCAAAGCCGGGAGGTCAGGCCAGGATGCCGGACGTGCGGACACCGGAAGGTATTAAATAAGATGTGCTCACGCGTCTTCGCAGAGCATATCCTTTATGCGGCACTCCGCATCCTCTATCCTGAGACGCACCTGTTCCTTAGTGTCCCTGTATCTGAGTGTGACAGTGCCCTTGTCCGCACCTTCCTCGACTGTCTCGTAATCCACGGTTATGCACCAGGGCGTTCCGATCTCATCCATGCGGGCATATCTCTTGCCGATGGTGCCGGCCCCGTCATAAACGGTCTCTATGCCGGACATGCGGAGCTCCTCGGATATCCGGAAGGCGATGTCATCAAGGCCGTCCTTCTCCATTAGGGGGAACACGCCCACCTTCACGGGGGCCATGCTCGGCTTCAGGTGCAGCACAGTGTAGTCCTCTTCCTCGTTGTGATCATAAGCATGCTCCAACACGGAGTAGAACAGCCTGTCGAGACCGTAGGAGGGCTCTATCACATGAGGTATGACGCGGACGCCGGAGACCTTCTCCCTGACCAGGGCGACCTCGAAGAATTCATCCGTAAGCGTTATCTTCTCGCCGTCAACGGTGACTGTTATGCTGCCGTTCCTGATGTCGGAAGGGCTCATCCCCTCTATCGCGGCCGCTATCTTCTTGGCGCGGTTCTTGAATCTGGGTCCGAGAGCCTTATGCCTGGCCCTGATCCTCTCCTCCTCCACTTCCCTGGGCTCATCGAACCTCTTGAAGTGGGTCATGTCCTGTCCGGAGAACTCGGCATGCCTTGAAAGGTCCCAGCACCCCCTGTCGGCCACACCCGTGACCTCGGTCCATCCGTAAGACAGCTCCACTTCCGCATCCCAACAGTCTGCCGCATAATGGGCCATCTCATCCTTCAGATGCTGTCTGAAGCGTATCTTGTCCTCTTTCACGCCGATGGACATCAGCAGCTGCTTCGTGGCGTACACGAAATATGCCAGCACCTCATTCACGATGATGTTCCTGCTGACCGCCTCTCCGACGGTCACGGTGATCTGCCCGCCTTCCTGGGGCATGAGCGTGAATTCGCAGTCCTTCACCTCATCGAATCTGCTCCAGCTCTTATCATCAGGATCGACGAAGAGCTCCACCTCCATCATGTTGAACTCCCTCATGCGGATCATGCCCTGGCGGGGTGCGATCTCATTGCGGTACCCGCGTCCGGTCTGTATCACGCCCAGCGGCAGCTTCTCGCGGTTGTATCTGTACAGGTTCGGATAGTTCACGAATATCCCCTGGGCCGTCTCGGGCCTGAGGAACCCCTCTCTCTTGGAACCGGGGCCTATATTGGTCCTGAACATCAGGTTGAACTCCTCGACCTTTCCGAGGTCCCCTCCGCATTCAGGGCATTTTATCCCGTGCTCCGCGAACATACCCTCGAGCTCCTCCGCCGACAGAACGTCGGGATTCTCACAGAATCCGCTCACAAGATGATCCGCCCTGAATGGGGATTCGCATTTCTTGCAGAATGTCATGAAATCGGAGAACGCATCCACGTGCCCCGAGGCCCTGAAGACCTCCCTGGGACTGACCGTCTCCGAATCGATCTCGACGAAGCCCTCTCTGCCTTTGTACAGGGCCCGCCATTTCTCGACTATGTTGTTCCTCAGAACGCAGCCCAGGGGACCGTAGTCGAACATGCCGGCCACTCCGCCGTAGATCTCGAAGGAGGGCCATATGAATCCTCTGCGCCTGCAGAGTGCCAGGATATCTGATGCATCAACCATCTAGATTACCAACTAAGGCGTAGAGGACATCGATATCATAAATCATGCCTATCAATTCGTCGTTGTTCCCGTGAACGGGCAGCTGACCGAAGTCGTTGACCTTCATGATCTTGGCCGCATCCGACAGGGATGTCTTCTTGTAGACGGTGGAAGGCTCTCTGACCATGGCATCCTTCACCAGGTACTCCTTCGGTATCTCCCTCTGAGTGGCCACATAGAACAGGGGCATGACATTGCGGTATCCTGCCAGATTCTCGTAGCCCTCGTCAAGACCCAGTGTCGAAAGGGTGTCGGAGTCCCTGCCCTGATCTAAGAACAGATCACGATCCGTGAGGATCCCCACCAGCTCCCCGCTGTCGTTCAGTACCGGCATGGCCGCGACATCGCTGATCCTCATGGCCGGGACGGTGTATGACAAAGGCTCCCCCTCATAAGCGGTGATGCATTTCACATTGAGCACCTCATCCGCCTTCATCGGGGTCTTCATCGCCACTATCTCATCGAGAAGATCGGTGGGGGTGACTATCCCCACAAGCTTGCCGTCATCCACCACAGGCAGGCGGTGTATCCTCCTCGTTGTGAAGATCCTCGCCGCGTCTGCGATGGTCTTATCGGGAGTTATCGTGATTATGTCCTTCTTCATTATGAGGGAGAGCTGATCCTCTTTGAAATTGTTGAAAACGTCTCTTCTTGAGACTATTCCCACGAGTTTGCCGTCGGATGCTCTGACCACAGGTAATCCTGTCAGTTTCTCGCGGACCATCAAATTTATCGCATCATTGCGGCTGCCCGGCACCTCCGCGACTATGGGGAGATGCATCATCACTTCTGCTACTGTCTTCAATATTCTTCCTCCGCTGGTTTCCCCACCACGAGGACGGGGCTGTTGGAGTGTCTAACCACCTTCTCGGCGACGCTTCCCAGCATGAGCTTCGAGAAACCTGTCCTGCCGAGCGTTCCCATCACTACGAGATCGTAATCACCTGACATCTCGACTATGGCTTTAACAGGCGTTCCCTCGACCACTTTTGTCTCGACTTCCACACCCGCCTTATCCCCTTCTGCCTTCACGTATTCCACGGCCTCCTTGCCTTCCTTCTCCAGGACGGTGTAAACGTTGAGAACGGCCGTATCCAGGGGCATGTTCGAGAAAAGGGCGCGGTCGAGCACATAGACCGCGGTTATCTTCGCGTTCGTTGCGGCTGCCAGATCTACGGCCTCTTTCACCGCGAATTTGGTATACTCACTTCCGTCAGTGGGTACGAGTATAGTTTTGAATGCCATTTGTCAGCCCTCCATTACAGGCCGGGGGAGAAGCGCACGACCTCCGTGCCATGGCTTCCGACACGGTAAACGGATATATCCGCTTCCGCTCCGGCCTTCAGACCGATATTCGCACCATCATTTAATATCTTCTTCCCGCCCTCGGTCAAACACCTTACGGCATCCAGGCGTTTCCCCCCCTGGGATATCAGCACATCCGTGAAGGTATCCAGCTCCGCGCCGGAATCGGCGCTGCAGATCATCGCATTGTCCGTGCCCACTGCCACCCGCACCCCTGCGTCCAGCATATCCTTTATGGGCGGCACCAGGCCGAAGTACAGATTCGATCTGGCGCATACGACCACCGGGACATCGGCATCGGCGCATTTCCTGAGGTCCCCCTTGTCAGATGAGCACATATGCACCAGGAAGTCCGGTTCCAGAGCCAGGACGGCGTCTATGTCGTCCCTTCTGCATTCAGACGCATGAACTGCGAATATCCCTCCTGCCCTGTGGGTCGCATCGGCGAGCTTCTCCAGATAGCGGTAGCTCATATCCCGCATCCCGGAGATCCCCATCCCGTCCGCGATCCTCAGGATGTCCTCTGCCTCCTTCTCATCAAAGGTCTCGGACACAGGGCGTCCGAGTATCACTGCGTTCCTGGAGGCTTCCCTCAGCATCCTGCAGCCCTTCGCCCCTCCCTCTCTGAAATCTATGAAGCTCGAGAATCCCCCCGTTCGAAGGCGCTCGGAGAAGCTGCTCATGTTGTTCACGAGGTCCTTCCGCGGGGTCTTTGACAGGTATGTGTGCTTCACTCCGTCCGGGGGGGCGACCAGCTCTTCCAGGGAATACTTCCGGTCAAGACACAGCCCGGCATCGCCTATGTGCGTATGGGCATTGACCGGTGCGGGAACGATGAGGCCCGAACAGACCGGATGCTCCGGGCATGTCCCTTCTCCGATCTCAGCTATCCTGCCGTTCTCCATGGCCACGTACCCGTTCAGGATGCCGTCTGATGTCCAGATGTCCCCGGATATGTATTCCATGCCGCGTACAATATCCTGTGCTGTTAAAATATTCACTTGCCTACAACAACTCTCCTGCATCATGGTGGAAAGAATATTATATTGCTCCACAATACATGACTCCGAGGTATTGCACCATGGTAAAAGTAATCGTAGATGAGTGTGTCGGATGCGGCGCATGCGTTGACGTTTGCCCTCAGGACGCAATTGTCGTTGATGACGTCGCCGTCATAGACAATGACAAATGCGTTGAGTGCGGCGCATGCGTTGACGAGTGTCCCTCTAACGCAATTGTCGAGTGAGTCGCGCATAAAGCGTCAGCTCACACCCAAACCATAAACCCCCCAAGTTTTTACGCCCAATAAGGTTTCTTGACGAATTTGTACGCAGCTACGACTGCAGTGCACGCTTCTCCGCAGCCGGTGATTATCTGCTTGTGCTTGCCGGGATAATCCACCACATCGCCGCAGGCGAATACGCCCGGTCTGCTGGTCCTCATGTCGAAATCGACATTTATCAGGCCGGACTCGGTCAGGCCTATATTCCATTTCTTCAGGTCCTCCAAGTCGGAGGATATGCCTATGTTGATAACGGCAAGATCCGTCTCCAGATCGAAGACCTTGCCGTTCTGGTCGATGGTGACGGATCTGACACGGCTGTCGCCGTTCACGGATACGAGTGCGGCGTTCATGATCTTCTTGACCCTGCTCTCCCTGAGAGCCGCCACGTTGCTCTCGTCGGCTCTGAACTCGTCCCTCCTGTGCACGATGGTGGTATCGGTGACGGTGGCGGCAACAAGGGCCATATCTATCGCGCTGTTGCCTCCTCCGAACATGACGACCTTCTTCCCTACGAGCTCTTCTTTGACGGGCAGGATGTATGTCAGGCCTTTGTCCTCGAATTCCTCCTCCCCCTTTGCCTCCATGCGCTTGGGTTTGAACATCCCCATGCCGACGGCTATTATCACCGATTTGGTGTGATACTCGCCTTTGGAGGTGATGATGATGAGCTCCTCCTTCCCGTCCTTTATCTCCAGGACCTTCTCATGGCTTCTGATCTCGCATTCCATGGATTCCGCCTGAGCGTACATCTTGTCCGAGAGCTTCCTGGCCTGGATCCTCTCAAATCCAGGGTAGTTGTGTATCCCTTTCTCAGGATAAAGAGCCGTTAACTGCCCTCCCACCTCTGCGGCATCGAGGATCAGCGTCTTCATCATCTTGGACCTGGCATAAATGCCGGCGGTGAGGCCGGAAGGACCAGCACCTATTATGATGACATCGTAGGTCATTCATCGGACTTATCATTTATTGTTATAAAAAATATATCTATGACTTTTCACGTT
>JAAYKC010000099.1 GCA_012522645.1 Thermoplasmatales archaeon | reverse complement strand
TCATGCAGTATGAATCCAGGGCTCACACCTGTGACCGTGATCACCTCATCACCAACACAGCATCCTATGCAGCATTCGAACCTGGCACTTCTGTCGGAGACTCCCTTCATGAGCTTCAGGACACCGTCATTGCCGACAGTCTTCTGAACATATGAGGAGTACACCCCGGGGAAGCCCTTCAGATGGTCCACGAACATGCCAGAATCATCAATCAGGAAGTCTGAGAGGCCCTGAGCCCTGAGCTCCTTCATCCCTGCCTCCACGACCTCTTCCAGGGATGACACCTGCGGTTCCTGATACGGTATGCGCACATGCTCGAATCCCAGGCCGATGCCTGAGAACGCCTCTGAGAATTCCCTGACCTTGCCGGGATTGGACGTCACGATTTTCAGGATCATGTGTATCTGGCTCTCCCTTTTATCACTTCTACTCTGTCCAATATCGCCTGTGCATCAGGCATATCCGCCCTGTATGATTCCACAACGGTCCGGTATCCATTCTCAACCGAAGAGTGGGCAGAGGAGAACGCCCTCTCAAGGAGATGCATATCCACGCCCAGGGCCTCCACATCCGCCCCGGTATCTCCCAGGGAGAAGTCGATGAACCCTATGCTGCCGTCAGGGCAGATGATCATGTTCGAGGTGGTAAGATCCCCGTGGCATATGCCGGCGGCATGAAGCTTGGCCACGGCAGAACCGATGCTGCTGCACACCTTCAGCGGATCCCCCGAGGAATCTATGATGTCTTTGGCTTTCGGACCTTCTAAAAGCTCCATCGTGATGCTCCCCTCCCGCAAATCGATATCATATATAACGGGGGTCCTGATACCGGCAGCCCGGGCCTCTCTCATGACTTTCGCCTCCTTCCTGATCCGGGAGGTTCTGATCCTGTCATCGATCTCGGGGTGACGGTATCCTTTGGGCACCCGCGTCTTGACCGCGGCCCTTCTGCCATGGAATACAGCCTCTGTGATGACCGCTTCTGCGCCTTTGCCTATCACGATATCCATCGGCCCCGTGATGCCTCACCATACACATATTTTTATCCTATAACAAAAATGTTTTAAACAGGGAGGGTGAAGATGAGATACACCATCACCGGAGATAACCTACAATTTGTCAATATTCAGCTTGATCCTGACGAGACCATAAGAGCCACGCCCGGGAACTTCAAGTATATGAGCGGTAACATGAGAATGGATGCCAAGATGGAAGGCGGTCTGTTCAAAGGGCTCAAGAGATCGATATCAGGGGCATCCTTCTTCTTGGTTAATTTCAGGAGTGAAGGGGGCACAGGGGTCGTCGGTCTCGGAGGCAACGTCCCCGGCAAGATTATCGATCTGAAGCTCGACGGCACGAGGACCTATCTTCTGCAGAGAAGTGCATTTCTGGCCTCCGATCCCGGAGTCGATGTCGACATAGGGTTCCAGAAGAAGCTCGGCAGCATCTTCTTCGGAGGGGAGGGACTGGTCCTTCAGAGGCTCAGCGGCAAAGGTGTCGCATGGGCGTCCGCCTGCGGTGACTTCAACGTCGTCGATCTCAAACCGGGGGAGCAGTATAAGGTATCCACCGCCAACGCCGTAGCGTGGGAGGAGACCGTGAAGTACGACATAGCGGCAACGGGCGGATTCAAGAATGCCCTCTTCGGAGGGGAAGGGCTCTTCGTCACGACTCTGACCGGGCCCGGGAAGATCGTGATACAATCCATGACACTGGCGGAACTTGCGGCTTCCCTGTTTCAGTATATGCCGCAGAGCTGAGGGATTAAAATGGAAGCAACGAATGAGAAGAGAATATCCACGACCCTGTCGGGGATACTGCTGGTACTGTGCGCCGCGATCTTGGTGGCCCTCGTAGTGTACGTGATAATGACGCCAGATGTTCTGGAATCCCTGGTCAAAGTGGCTATAGTCATTGTCGTGGCGATCGTGCTCATCATCCTGGTGATATTCTTACTGATGGCCGTTCTGGCGATCCCTGTGTACATGTTCAAGGGTGAGAAGTATCAGACGGACACCGCATACGGACTGGATGAAGTGAAGTCGGTCAAGGAGACCTCATCGGACGATAAGGACGACAAGAACTGAGTCTTCAGTTAAACACCTTTATCAACCCCTTTACTCTTTTTCATCTGTGCGAAGACTCAGTACGGGATCCAACTCCTTTGATGACCTTTTGGGAGGAGGCATAGAATGCGGGAGCGTCACCCTGCTCTACGGCGAAGCCGGGACAGGCAAGACGAACATATGCCTTCAGGCGGCCTTCAGTCTGATCGAAAGAGAGGGCAAGAAGGTGGCCTATGTGGATACAGAGGGCCTGTCTTCAGAGAGGATAGAGCAGATATCCTCCGGAGAGGATTCCCGCAAGGACCTCCTGGTCTTTCAGGTCCGCAGCTTCGAGGAGCAGATCGACAGGATAGCGAGGGTGGTCCGTCTCGCCGAGGCCAATGATAAGATCGGCATGATAATCGTGGATTCCATGACGATGTACTATCGTCTGAAATCAGATGATACATCTGTCAGGAATGAGTTCGTGAAGCAGACGGAGATGCTGTTGAATGCAGCCAGGAAGAGCGATGTGGCCGTATTGCTCACCTCTCAGGTGTACACGAACATAGGCGCCGGCACCATAGAGTTCCTCGGCGGGCATGCGATGCATCACAATGCCAAGACGATAATACGCCTGGAGAAGAAAGGGAACGGCCGCAGGGTCGCTGTCATGGTGAAGCACCGCAGCATACCGGAGGGCCGGAAGGCCCAGTACTCCATAACGGAGAACGGTATCTCTGACTAGAGGTTCCTGGTCATCGTGTACTCGGCCAGAGCGATCATGAAGTCCTTATCCTCTGAAGGCTCCAGTATCTCCAGGCATTCGACGGCCCTTCGGATATATTCCTCTGCGGTCACTACGGCATAGTCAAGGCTGCAGGCTCTTCTGAGTATGCTCCTGACCTCATCTATCTCCGCATCGGTGGCATCTGCCTTTCCCAGGATGTCCTGGAAGATCAGAAGGTCCGCCCTGTCGGCTATGTTCTTCAGAGCATGGCATACGATGACAGTCCTCTTCCCTTTGCGTATGTCATTGCCGGATGATTTGCCGGTGACCGCCGGGTCCCCGACTATGCCCAGGATGTCATCGTACATCTGGAATGCGACGCCCAGGTTCATGGCGTAACCGTGTATGGCGTCCACGACCTCCTTGCTTGCGCCTCCGACCATTGCGCCTCCTGCGGCGCCGGCAGCGAAGAGGACGCTGGTCTTCAGCCTGATGGTCTCTATGTACTCTTCCATAGTGACCTCGCCCCCATTCTCGTTGTTTATATCCATCTGCTGGCCTCTGGCCAGGTCCCAGACGGACTGGGAAACCACGCTCAGCACATCCCTGATCGTCTCACCGTCCGTATCCAGACCGGCGATTATCTGGAAGGCCTTGGCGAACAATGCATCCCCCGCCAATACTGCCGTGGGCATACCGTATTTGATGTGAGACGTCACCATGCCGCGGCGTCTCTCATCGCCGTCCATGAGGTCATCATGGATCAGTGTGAAATTATGTATGTACTCTATGGCGACTGCAAGCGGTACGGCCTTCTCCCCGTCCCCTCCGACCGCCCTGCATGCGGCTATGACCATGGCAGGTCTCATCCTCTTGCCGCCTGCATAAGGGTACTGTCTTGCCGCCTCGATGAGATTATCTGGCAGTTCATCTTCGATATACGATTCGATCGGCTCGCTGAGCTCGCTGGACATTCGCTTCAATATTTTCTCGACGTCGGTCATTTCAGGCCTTCCATCCATTTACGCGTCTCTCCCGTCACAATGTAGTCTGCATCGGAGAGCGCTTCTATATTCGGGGAGCCTGTCAACAGCATCGCAGTTTTAAGCTCCTCCCTTATCAGTTCAAGAATGCTGACCACCGCTTCCGAGGATTCAGTGGCCGCTTTTAGGAAAAGTCCCGCCGCACCGGCACAGCATGCGCCCATCGCTATGGACCTGGCGACATCCAGTCCGGACACCACTCCTCCGGAGGATATCAGCGGTATGCCTGCAGAGGCCTCCAGGAGGGAGACGGGAGCGGGTATGCCCCAATCGAAGTACGTCATGCCCATCTCAGCGCGTATGGTGTCCTCTCTGTCCTTGGCCCTGTGCATCTCCACAGCGGAGAAGCTGGTGCCCCCCATTCCCGCCACATCTATGGCGGCCACGCCTATGGCGGAGAGCTTGGCGGCTGTCTTCGCGGATATTCCGGCGCCGGTCTCCTTGACGATGATCGGCAATTCCCTGGCTATGCTCCTTATGGCATCATAGCATCCCTTGGCGTTTGTGTCCCCCTCGGGCTGCACAACCTCCTGCAGGAAATTAAGGTGTATTGCGACATAATCTGCATCTATGAGGTCCCTGGCAATTGCCACATCTGCCGCTGTGTAGGCTCTCTTCCCTTTCTGCGGGATCAGCTGAGGTGCGCCTACGTTCCCTATCACCAAGGGAACATCGTAATCTTTGATTATCTCATAGGACGCGGTATCTATCCTCTCTATGGCGGCCCTCTCGCTGCCTACGCCCATTCCGACGCCCATCTCAGCGCAGGCCTCTGCTATGTTCGCATTGATGATCTCCGCCCCTTCGAACCCGCCTGTTATGGCGGTCACTATGAACGGCATACTGAGCTTCCTGCCCAGAACCCTGGCGGATGTATCTATCTCATCCAGATCGATCTCGGGCAGAGCGTCGTGGATAAGGGAGACGTCATCCCAATATCTGTATCCCGGGAGAATCTCCCTGTTGAGGCATATCTCTATGTGGTCTGCCTTTCTCTTTTCCATCTGAGTCATGATATTCCGCCCTTAGCCGTTGTGCAGACGATCCTCTCTCCGCGCAGGAGTTTCAGAAGTCTCCCCTCTGCGTTACCGTTGACCAGTACGCAGCACCTGCTGCCGGAGCACATCCTGAGCATTGATTCCATCTTGGCGCGGACGCCTCCGGTGACATCATCGACGTCGTATTTCGTGCTCACTTCTTTCAACACCCTGCTATCAACTTCATCATATAACACTGCATCCCGCTCTGTTTTGGGATTCTTATCATAGAGCCCGTCTATGTCTGAGACGAATACAACCATTTCCGGATCAAACAGATCGGCCAGCCTTTCCATTATTTGATCTCCTGAGCATATTGCGAATCCGAGGCTGCGGTCGGTGACCACATCTCCGAAGAGGACGGGCACGATTCCGAGATCACGGAATCTGCGCACCGGCTCATCATTCTCGAATATGAGATCTCTGTTATCCATCACGAAACAGGACCCCGTGGGTACCGACACTGACGGGATCCCGGCAGAGATCAGCTCCGAGACGACCATCGAGTTGAGCTCCCGTACGTCATAGCAGATCCGGGCGACTGCGGGGATCTGAGTCTCTTCTTTGAAACCGGAATTTATATCATGCTCCTTGGCCAGAACATGTCCGAAAGATCCTGCGCCGTGCACGATCATGACCTCTTTCCCGGATTCCTTGATTTCCCGGCAGAGTCTGCTCACGATCCCGGAGTTGAATGTGCGGTAACGCGTCTTGTCCGTTATCACGCTCCCGCCCAGTTTGATGAGTATCATCATGTCGGATATTTTGTCCTCAATTATAAAGTGTATGTGCCTGTGATGCCGATAACGTACTGTTCTTGCACGTCTTGCGGATCTCGCACAGGAAGGTCAGAGCGTATGCTCGTCAGAGAAAAAGGAAAAGTGGCTGACAGCGTATTTGTGTTCCCGTACGCTCGCGCAATACAGTACAGACAGGTACGCGGGCGGACTTTACTGCCGGGTTCGGAATGGGACCGGGTGTTGCCCCGCCGCTGTGGCCGTCATGCCGAAACATGCCATAGCTGACAAGTATATAAATTTTTTCTAAGATTCACTTGAATTCTGTTGTCTCGGCGCTGAGGAATTCGTTCCAGAGCTCTAATGTCTCCTTCGCTTCCTCCTCATCCATGGTCTGTATCGCGAATCCTGCATGGATCACGACCCAGTCGCCGATCTCCGCCTCTACCATCGAGATGTTGGCTTCTCTGATCGTTCCGCCGAAATCTATCTTCCCTATCTCTCCTTCCACGGAGATCAATTTTCCTGGGGCTGCAAGGCACATGTGTATCACCCGGTCATTATCTGCAGGATCGCTTCTGCGGGCTGTCCGTCATTCTCCTCAAGGGCTTTGATAGCGGCATCCCTTCCGCATCCCGTCTGAGACATGACCAATTCTATATCTTCCTCCGGCATCCCCGGCGCTGCCGCCTCTCCGAGAGGCATTTCCGCCGGCTCCCCGGTGAACTGATAGGTCTTCTGTCCCTGTACAGTCATTATGTTGACATCCGGTGAATCGAAGACGTACTCCTTGTCGGCGGTCCTGATGATCACCTGAGTGACACCCCTCATCGGCTCATTGCTTATGCCCATTTTGCGCATGGCCTGCTTCATCTGACGCGGGTTCATGCCTCTTCCTGCCATAGCCCCTCGTATACTGAAGGAACTTATATCCTTTGAGGGTCTACAAGCTAGATAAGGCTCTCTGAACGGCGTCCGTTGCCTTTTTGACGAAATCAGAGGGGTCGGCTCCCTTCGTCAATCCTCCTCTGGCGAACTCCTTCTTCCCGCCGCCTCTGCCTCCCACCGAGGACAGGGCATCTGCCAGGATCTTTTTGCAGTCGATCCTCGCATCCCCGGAGGCCAGTATCACCGAAGACGGATCGGAGTCCGTTGCGAGCACAGCTATGTGCCCTTCGGATCTCCATCTCTCCGCCGCCTCTGCCAGGACGTCCGTGTCCGCAGGGAGGACGCCGTATCTGATGGTGACTCCTTCGAAATCCTTCTTCCCGGCGGTGTTGACGAGGGCCCTGCCCGCCTTCTTCAGCATGGATCTGGCGTCGTTCAGCTCTGATAGGACATTGGCAGCAGCCTTCTCTGCATCCGAGGGCTTGCTGTTGAGTGCCTCGGATATCTTCAGGCAGCCGTAGGCAAGATCCGAGGATGCTTTTTTCGCTGCCGATCCCACTTTGAAATGAATGGCGTAGCCCTCCTTCCCGGAGGAGACCTTCCTGTCCGCGAATACGAATTCTATTTCTCCCGTCTCCATCACATGGAGGCCTCCGCATGCCGCGATATCGAAACCGTCGATCTCCACCACGGAGATCCTGTTGCCCTCTATCCTGTCCAGCTTCGCCCTTATGTGCTCCAGTTCAGGGTCATCCCTGTCCATGGAGCTCCTGATCACCGACAGGTCCTCGCCCACCGCGGCATTCACCGATGCGACGGCGTCCGATATGATGTCCCAATCCACATCCCTGTCGACGATGACATACTTGTCATCGTACTCTATGTCTATCTTGACGATGTTCATATCCGGGACCAGACGGTTCAGGGCTCCGAAGAGCATATGCTCGGCGGTGTGCCCCTTCATCAGCTCGTAGCGCCTGTCCCAGTTGACGCTGCACCAGATCTTGTCCCCCTCTTCAAGGCCGTGGCCGGGGCAGAGGTGCCAGATCCCGTCCCCCCTTCTTTCCACTTTCTCGACGGCCTTCCCTCTGAGGGTCCCGGTGTCGTGCGCCTGTCCTCCTCCGCCGGGGTAGAATGCCGTTGAATCCAGAGATACCCAGTCGCCGTCGGTCGCAGAGACGACTGCCTCGAATTCGGTCAGATACCCGTCAAATGCGAAAATCTCCTCTGTCATATCCTTTACCGGGCTCGGGATTGGCTGTAAGATTTAATAAATATGCGATAAAACCTAGGAGACGCACTCGGGAAACGTAACATGTCAGACATCAGGGATTTCGATGAGACAGACAGGCGCATAATTGAGCTGATGTGCGTTTCCAGCCAAGGTTCCTACAGGCAGCTGGCCAAACAGCTCGGAATACATCCGACGACCCTCATACAGAGGGTCAAGAATCTGGAATCGAAGGGCATAATAACCGGCTACCGGGCCAAAGTGGACTATATGCGCATGGGATTCGAGTTCATGGGCATAGTTCAGATATACGCTGAGGGCAACATACTGGGCGTCCAGCAGGCTGTCAGGGAGCTCCCTCACGTCATAGGGGTGTTCGATGTAACCGGGGAATGCGATTCCATCGCATGGATCGCATGCACGGACAGGGACGAGTTCTCGGCGGCGGTGAAGGGCATACTGGAGATAGAAGGCGTCAAGAAGACCAATACGTCAGTTGTCCTGAATATGATAAAGGACCCGTTCGATTTCATTCCTGATGTGCACGGGAAATCGGATTCCTCTGAGTAAGTATTTTAATACACGCCATTATTTGCTGACTCATAAGCTTCAGAGGATGCAATAAATGAAAAGAACCCACACCTGCGGAGAGCTCAGAACGTCTGACATAGGTACGGAAGCGTGCCTCCAGGGATGGGTAAGATTCTCCAGGGACCACGGCGGGGTGGCATTCATCGACCTCGCTGACAGATACGGCATAACCCAGGTGGTCTTTGATCCGGAGGATCTTTCCAAGGATGCGGATGCAGAGGCGCTGGCAGAGACGATGAGGTCCTTCACCCGCGAGTCAGCCGTCTCCATCAGAGGCACGGTCAGGAGCAGAGTGGAAGGCACGGAGGATGAACGGAATCCCACAGGAGACGTGGAAGTCCTGATAACATCGGCCGAGCTCCTGGGTAAGTCCGACGTCCCGCCGCTTGAGGTGGGCGACCAGAAGGAAGGCGTCCTTCCGAGCGAGGACATCAGGATGAAGTACAGATACCTGGACCTCAGGAGGACGGACATGATCCGCACCCTGGAGACCAGGAGCAGATTCATGCATTTCGCGCGTCAGTATCTTGAGACCCAGAGATTCCTGGAGATCGAGACCCCTATCCTGGGAAGGAGCACCCCTGAGGGCGCAAGGGACTATCTGGTCCCGTCCAGGGTCCACCCCGGCACATTCTATGCGCTGGCTCAGTCTCCGCAGCTGTTCAAGCAGATGCTCATGGTCGGCGGCATGGACCGTTACTATCAGATAGCCAGGTGCTTCCGGGATGAGGATTCCAGGAAAGACAGGCAGCCTGAGTTCACTCAGCTGGACATGGAGATGTCCTTCGTGGATGAGAAGGACATCCAAGATGTCATAGAGGGCATGCTGGCACACGTATGGAAAGGTCTTTACGGCAAGAAGCTGGAGACACCGTTCAGAAGGATCTCCTACAAAGAGGCCATGTGGTCCTACGGTTCCGACAAGCCCGACCTCAGATTCGGTCTCAGGCTCAATGATGTCACGGACATCGCAGGGAAGGCAGATTACGAGATCTTCCGCAGGATAATCTCAAAGGGCGGTATAATCCTGGGGATAAGGATCGAAGCGGCCCTTGCGGAAAAAATAGGCAGGAACGAGGTCGACCGTTACATAGAGCATGCCAAGAAGGTCGGTCTCGGAGGTCTCACCTGGATGAGGGCCAGGGACGGGACCCTTGACAGCAACATCGTGAAATATTTCAGTCCCGAGGTCATCGGGAATCTCATAGGTAAACTGGACATCAAAGACGGGGACCTGCTGTTCCTGTTCGCAGGCCCGGAGAAGGCGACCCAGGAGGGAGCGGGACAGGTAAGGCTGAAACTCGCCGAGGACCTGGGTCTGATCCCTGAGGGCGTATTCGAATTCGCATGGCTGGTGGACTGTCCGCTCTTCGAGACCGATCCGGTCTCCGGAAGGCTCACGACATTCCATCACCCGTTCGTCAAGCCCCGTTCCTCCCTTGATGATGATAATGTCATGGGAAGCTCTTTCGATCTGGTTCTGAACGGCAGTGAGCTGGGCTCCGGGTCCGTCAGGATAAACGATCCGGAGATGCAGAGGAAAGCATTCTCGATGCTGGGCATGTCCGCGGACAAGATCGAGAAGGACTTCGGTTTCTTCCTTGAGGCACTGCGCTACGGTGCGCCGCCCCACGGCGGGATAGCACTCGGCATCGACAGGCTGATAGCCATGATCACAGGCAAGGAGACGATACGCGACACCATAGCGTTCCCGAAGAACAAGAGGGCTCAGTCCCTCTTCGATGATTCACCCGCCAAGGTGGACGACGACAAGCTGGAGGAGCTGCAGATACTGTCCTTGGCCATGGATGATCTGGACGATCTGTGATCACAGCCTCTCTGTGATCAGGCGCCTGACGGCAGAGACTATCTCCGCTGAAGAGTACGTTCCGCCGGTCTCCTTCATGACGGCCCCGATTATGCGGTTCGCCGCCTTCTCATTCGCGGCATAGTCTGCTATGACCGAGGGATTCTCGTCCAATGCGCGTCCGACGATCTTATCCAGATCCTCAGAGCAAATCCTGCATGTGTCCTCGTCACCTGTCATTATGCAGCGGACCCTCATGTTGCATTCCACATCGGTGATCTTCCCTTCTTTGAATCTTCTCACCATGGAGATTATGTCATCAAGGCTTCCCTTCGTGGGTTCGAAGCCCTTCCAGTTCGAGCTCACGACACCCGACACCAGGCATTTCGCGGTCTCGGTATCCGTGGCGGCCGCCAGATCCTCGAAGAACCCGGCCAGTCTGATGTCGGTGGAGATGATCTGCCTGGCGGCTTTCGCGGTCATGCCGTAATCATTCTCGAAGCGGACCGCCATCTCCATGGGGGTCTCCTTGTTCTCTATCTCGGAAGCCATCCTGGCTATGTGGTACGTTCCCAGGTCAGGTTCGTTTATGTATCCGTAATCCGCCTCGAACTCCTTCTTCCTGGCGGAGGTGGTGACCTTGCGCTCCTCATCGAAGTGCCTTGTCTCCCTCTCTATCTTCCCGCCGGCCCTGAGGATCTTGGTCTGCCTGACGACCTCGAAGGTCAGAGCCCTCTCGACGTTCTTCAGGCCGGTGACGTTCTTGACCTCGCATCTCTCCTTGCCTACGGATATGTTGCAGTCACAGCGGACGCTCCTCTCACTGTCCGGCTCCAGGTCTATGGTGTGCCTTATGTCTGCGAGAAGCGAGGCCAGGAACTTCCTGGCTTCTGCAGGGGACGAGATATCCGGTTCGGTGACTATCTCTGCCAGAGGTATTCCGCTGCGGTTGTAGTCTATGAGCGAGGAACCGTCCGAGGTCCTCTTGATCTTACCGGGATCCTCCTCCAGGTGGATCCTGGTGATCCTTATCGGCTTATCGCCCAGCATATAGACGCCGCCCAATCCGACCGGTGTTTCCTGCTGCGTTATCTGAAAGTTTTTCGCCAGGTCCGGATAGAAGTAGATCTTCCTCGAGAACCAGGTGGTGTCGGGAATGCTGCATTCTAGCATCTTCGCCAATTTAAGTCCCAGTTTCAGAGCCTCTCCGTTGAGTGAGGGCTTGGATCCCGGGAATCCCATGCAAACGGGGCATATCCTCGTATTCGGCTCCGCATCGCCTTCGGTGGGGCATGAGCAGAACATCTTGGATCTGGTAGGAAGCTGGACATGGACCTCCAATCCTATTTTCATAATGACACCTCCGGAGGTATCGCCGTGAACCGATCCTGCCAATCCTCTGCCGCGGACAGAAGCATGTCATCGTTCCAGTGGTCCGCGGTGAGCATCATGCCCACGGGCATCCCCTCGGAGTAGCCGCACGGCATCGAGACATGAGGCAGACCGGAGAGGTTCGGAGGAACCGAGAGCACATCCGCACGGTAAGATTCCAGGGCGGACATGCCGGATATCTCATCGAATCTCGGGGATATGAACGGCATCGTCGGTGTGAGCACGGCATCGAATCTCTCGAAGATCTTCTTGTACTCTGAGATTATCGCATTCCTGACGCCCAGGGCCTTGGCGTAATATTTGTCACGGAAGCCTGACATGCGGGTGAATGTTCCGAGTATGACCCTCCGCTTCGTCTCCTCTCCCAGATACTGCGAGCGCATGCTTGTGAAGTAATCATCGAATTTCATGGAGAGGTCGCCGTCCTGCCTGCCGTATCTCAGGCCGCAGTACCTTGCGATATTGGTGGAACCCTCTGCTGATGCCAGGACATAGTATGCGGGAAGAGCGTATCTGAGCGTGTCCATGGATACGGCCTCCACATCCACAGACATGCTCCTGAGCTCCTCTTCCGCAGCTCTAATGGCTGCATCCACTCCCGCGCTCGTCTCGCTTCTGACCAGTGCCACGGACTTCAGCTTCCTGAACTTCTTCGCAAGGGGAGGATGGTTGCACGAGGTCGGATCCCTTCGGTCCTCCCCAGATATCACAGGAAGATATCTCCCGAGGTCCTTCGCATCTCCGGACAGTATGCCCACCTTATCCATCGAGTTACCGTAATCAATCAGACCGTGCTTCGAAACGCGTCCGTATGTGGGGGCCATACCGTACACTCCGCAGAATGATGCCGGGCACGCAATCGACCCGCCGGTGGAAACGCCGAGTGCCACATGTCCGTCCATCACGGCGGCGGCGCAGGCTGCGCCGCCCGAGGATCCTCCGCAGGACCTCTCGGCATCGTACGGATTCCTCGGCACCCCGTAGGCGGAGTTCACAGAGAAGGAACCGAACCCGAATTCGTCCATATTCGTCTTCCCTACCAGGAATCCGCCTGCGGATCTCATCTTCTCGACACAGGCGGCATCGAACACAGGTTCGTATCCCTCCAATATGGCAGATCCGGCACGGGCCCGGAATCCCACAGCGGTAAGATTGTCCTTGGCAGAGAATGCGAACTCTGCATCCGCGGATGCTTCCGATGTTATCTCGGAGAACATACGATATCTCTCATTGATCGCAGGGAGCTTCGAGAGGTCGATCATTGGACCCTCGGCCCCCTGACGTACCTTTCGTAGGTGTTGACATCCTCCAGCAGGGTGTCGGCGGGGATCTCCATGTGAGGTTCATCGGATCTCAGGACGTCGGTCACTTCCACGGGATTCACGAGAAGATCATCCGAGGACGGAGCATCGTCCAGGACCCGGAAGTAATCCAGGATCTCCTCCAGATCCCTGCGGTAAAGCTCTATCTCCTCTTCAGTCAGTTCTAGGTGAGCCGACCGTGCGACTCTTATCACTGTTTCTCTGTCCATGGAAGACCGATTGGCTGATTGTTCAATTCGGATATATTAGTACCGTAAGCGAATTCCGAGTCGATCGAGCATACGATTATTCCCGGACGCCGGAGGATATTCTGCGGCGGTCAGAGAAAAGGACTCCGTTCTCCGCTTCCGGATCTTCATGGTGAACCGCAAAGAAACGGGATTACCGAGAAAGAGTTAAAAATGACCTTCTGGTTATGAAGCGTGATAGATATGGCCGACGACCTTGGAAAGAAGCTCGCAGCAGGCATGAAAGCAATGGATGAGGGCGACTTCAAGAAGGCGTATTCTCAGTTCAAGAAGTTGTGTGCGGAGAACCCCGATGAACCTGAGTGCTGGTACTATAAAGCGGAATGCGGCAGTCTGGCCTCCGGGATGTTCGGTGCCAAGATCTCCAACGATGAGATAATGGATGCATACAACGACGCCATCGAACTGGATCCTGAGAATGCTGATTATTACCAATCCTACGGGCAGTTCTGCATATCCATCAATAAGTACGATGAGGCGGAGAGCGCCTATCTCGAAGCGGCCGCAGCTGACGAGTCCAGAGCATCAGCTCTGTACTCTGAGTTCGCCGTCACCTATTTTGACCATGCCATGGCATCCTACGGCGAGATAATGGAGGATCCCAAGGCCAGAGAGCCGTTCGTGAGGAAAGCCCTCAAGTACATGCTCATGGCACTTGAAATAGATCCGGCCGAAGCAAAGAGCCTGCTCTAGGCCCTCAGATCCCCAAGAACAGCCTTCCTCTCAGCGAAGGCGTTGTGCTTGTGGATCGATTCCTCGGACTCGCTGCGCACCGTAACCCCGATGTTGTCAGGCAGGTCCGTGAATTCCTCCACCAGCAGCCTGAGGACATCCCTTACGACATCCTCTACGAATTTTGGGTTCTTGTGGGCATTGATGACAACAGCCGCCTCGTCGTCCCTCTTCAGGAGCTCATAGGTTGGTGATGAGAAAGCGCCCTCCACAAGATCTATCAGCAGGTCTGCTTCCACATTGATATCCTCATCCATCTCCAGGATGACGGTGCAGACATTCCTCTGGTTGTGCGACATGACAGGCCAGTCCCGTGAGCATTTCAGTGTCTCCGTTACTGTTTCCTGGGCGCACGGGCAGGCGGTCATGCCTATGACCTTCACCCCCAGGGTCTTCCTGATCTTCTGTCCGCGTTTGTACGTGCTCTCTCCCATCAGGGTATAGGTCTCCAGGGTATCCCTGCCGTTCGGGGTCCGGCTGCTCTTGAAATAATCGGCAACCATGCGAACGTTTGCTGTGCTGGCGTACTCATGTCTGTCCAGGAGCTTCCTGCACATGTCCGCCGCCAGGTTCTCCACCCCGGAAACAGGCTGTTTCACGCTCTCCTCGACTATTTCTCGGAGCACCTCGAGGTTCCTCGAGAGGTGGGATCCCTTCTGCACGGCGGGAAGGTCCACGAATATGTCTATGGTGCAGGAGAGCGTGCCGCTGTGGCCGTTCTCCTTGTCATTTCTCTTGACCGATACGGGTTTCTTCACCCCGGTAACTCCGACTTTGGTGAGCTCGAATCTGTTATCGGCCTCTCTGTTCTGCACATCACAGACAGGAATCATACTGAGGTGTACGCTGAACTTGATTTAAAGATATCTTTTAGCAACATTGTTTTAGGTAGGTGTCCGAAGGACCAATATATGCGCAGGAGGAATGACCCGTGATGTTCTGCGGGATAGATGAGGCGGGCAGAGGTTCGGTCATGGGGCCCCTGGTGGTCGGAGCGGTCTTCTGTGATGACGACAGGGACTTGGCGGCCATCGGCGTCAGGGACTCCAAGAAGCTGACCCCCAGAGCCAGAGAGCGCATGTTCTCGCAGATAGAGGGTACCGCAGATCATACGGTGGTCGTCGTCTCCGCCGCAGAGATCGATGCCAGGCGCATCAAGGAATCCCTCAATGAGATAGAGATGAGCATGTTCGCCGAGGCCGCGGGTCACAGGAAGATCAACAGGATCTATGCAGACTGCCCCGAGGTCAATGAATCAGGTTTCTCCAACCGGCTGTCCGTGCTCACGGGCAACGTGAAGGTGATAGGCCGGCACGGAGCCGATGATATGTTCCCCGTGGTCTCCGCCGCATCCATCGTTGCCAAGGTGACGCGGGACCGTATGTTGGGTGAGATATCGGAAGAATTCGGCGTGAGCATAGGAAGCGGGTATCCCAGTGATGCCGAGACTATGGATTTCATAGAAAAATGGATTAAAAGGTACGGTGTATCGCCGAAACACACGAGGAACTCGTGGGAACCTGTGAAGCGCATGCTCTCTGTTTCCGCGAATACGAGGATAACAGATTGGTGAATTATATGAACATGAGACCCAGAATTCAGGAGATGGTGGACAAATTCCATAAGAAGATGGCGGAGGACCCGGAGGCCAGAGAAGAGGTGACGGTCTTCAAAAAGACGGTGAACATCGATCTGGGAACAGAGGCCTACAGCATGAGGCTGGAGAATGCGGAGATCAAGGATTTCAGGGACGGGCTCCTGGATGAGGCGGACATATACCTGAAATCCACGCCGGAGAACATGGCTGCCCTGATAGACGGCAGCCTGAGGCCGACCAAGGCCTTCATCACGAAGAAGGTAACCGTAAAGGGCAATATCCAGGATATCCTGAAACTCAAGCACCTATTCTGAGGGATTTGCAAAGTATTTTTATACATGCTGCTGGGTAGAGGTCAGTACAGCGAGGTAGGGTAGCCAGGATATCCCGTCGGGCTCATAACCCGGAGACCAATCGTTCAAATCGATTCCTCGCTACCATTCCTTCCATATCTGAATGCCCGGATATTTACGCCGGACTCATTCAGGAGGGCAGGGTTTCAGGACCTTCTCCAGAATGCCGTAGTCCTCGACGATCACGTCTTTGGGGCATTCCATGTCCTTGAGGCAGCCGACCCAATAGACGACGATACCGGGACCGAATATCTCGGTATACGGGACCAGCTGCTTCCTGGCGTTGAATCTGAATTCGATGTTATCGCCGAATGAGGCCTTGCTCTCGATCCAGTAGATCTTGCGGCCGTCGAACATCATCGGTTCGTCCAGAAGCGCATCCGGGGTTTTCTGGAACTTTCCGCGGAGGTCCTCCTCCGTACGATATGTTATGCCCTGGCCGTCCAGCCATCCCGTCAGGAGGTCCTCGCCCCAGATCCCTCTGAGCCTCTGATCCTCGTTGGCATCCGGGGAGTAAACGTAATCATTGGCCACCACTTCCTTGATCTCTTGCGCAGTTCTCTTGTTCAGAGAATCCGGATCGCGGATATATGACCAGAATTCCTTCTTCGATGCTCCGTCTTCCTGGAATATGAACATGGAAGTGAGTATCGGAGGGAATTTCCACTTCTCGGATATTTCCATGAGGCTGTGGCCGTTCCTCCAGTCCTTCAGCATCTGTCGGGTATGGTTCTTCACCACATGGAATCTCTTCTTGACGTCCCTGCTGGTCTTCTGAACATACAGGGTCTTGACAAGCCTGGAATCATACCCCTCGCCGAGCATCTTCCTGACGTCCTCTGGTTTGTTAAGGCGGTTGTATATCGATTTGTATTCTTCGTACTCCATCAAATGACCTTTTTGAATTTATCGCGGAGGTTTTCGGCTGCGGACAGAACAACGTCCCTGACCATTGATGTGGGCGGACAGTATGCATTCTCTGCATATGACAGGAGGTTCTCCACAGTCTCCCCCCTGGCTATCATGTCGGTGATCCAATTGATGCGCCCGTTGGCATCTTCTCCCGCCAGTATCTGGGCGCCTATTATCCTGTGGGATGATGCATCTGCGGATATCTTGACCGTCAGCATCTTCCCTCCGGGGTGGTATCTGGCTCTTGTGGATCCGTCTGCTTTGCCCTCGACACTCTCGATCCCGTACCATCCGGCAAGGCTCCGCGAGAGTCCTGTGCCTCCGATCTCAAGATCTCCGATCCTGCTGATCCAGGGGCTGCATACGGGGCCCATCGTCTCATTGCCGCCTGCGGCATTGGTGCCGGCCACAAGACCCTGCTTCAGAGCTGACGAGCCCAGCTGGCTCATCGCGGGTCCGTTGCCCGGGGCCGACTGGCACTGTATCACATCGCCTGCGAGGAATATGTCCTTCTGCAGACGGCCTCTCACATAGGGCTGCATGGTGGGCGATACCGCCACGGCTCCCAGCTGACCTGTATCTAGGCCGAGCATCTTCGGCAGGTCAAGATTGGCGCGTATGCCTGTAGCGAATATGACTATGTCGCAATCGTAATCTTTGCCGGCTGCGGTGATCCCTTCGGCCTTTCCGGTCCCTTTCACACCCTCGACGGGAGCATTCAGGACGATCTCTATGCCCATGCTCTCGAGGTGCTTCTGCACAGGCTCCGCCATAT
>JAAYKC010000161.1 GCA_012522645.1 Thermoplasmatales archaeon | reverse complement strand
TATTTATCAGAAATTAATCCAAGATTTGGTGGAGCTTACTTGCATGCATATGGAGCAGGTGTTGATTTTATTAAATTGATTGAAAACAATGCTAACGGAATTGAGAATGAGCCTGTATTCGGCGACTATGAGGATGACGTTGTCATGATGATGTATGACAGTGTTGTAATCAGGAAGCAAATAGATTTGGCAACGTGATTATCTGCTATTCCCCTGTGAATGTACCGCTACCCTTGCTTAGGAATCTGCTGTCAGAAACTAAATTGAGTTCCATGCAGATTGCAGGAATCCAAAAAGAATGAATCTAGAGGTAGCAATGGGATTATGAACATCTTCTACTCTTGGCAAAGTGACAATCCTCAATCAACCAACAAAAAATTCATTGAAGAATGTCTCAGAGAAGTAATCAATGACTTGGATAGAACTGTTGATATCACAGGAAGAAATGAAGAACTGCATACTCTTAATAAGGATACTCAGGGGGTTCCTGGATATCCAGCTATAGTAGATACAATTATCAAGAAGATTTCCGACGCTGATTGTTTTGTAGCTGACCTCTCCTTCGTAGCTAAAACCGCAAAGAAAGGCATTCCCAATCCAAATGTAATGTATGAGTTGGGCTACGCAGTATATTGTCTTGGTTATAAAAGAGTCATTGCAGTAATGAACACCTATTATGGAGAACCAGAAGACCTCCCGTTTGACATTGTGCAGAGACGGTTTCCAGTTCAATACTGTTTGGCTCCAGATACAACAAAAGTGGAAAGAGCAAAGATAAAGGAACGGTTCAAAAAAGATCTTAATAAAGCAATGGCCTATTGTCTGGCTTTACCTCCCAAAGAGTCGCTTCCATCCCTACGATCCCCTGTATCGTACAAAACCATTTATGACCATATTCTTGTTTCTAAACTCGAAGACTGGTCTGAGCAATATGAAATTGAAACTGGTGTCTTTCAGGTGTACTACCAGAAAGACCCTCAACTGAGAGTGGTACTTGATGAAACAAAAAACGGGATACTAATAGAAGATTATAAAAGCCCGTGGGCCAATTGTTTCCTGCATCCAAATGCCACAAGCTATATGGCAAAGATATTCTACAATACCACCCTGATAGACGAAATTATCATAGTAGCTGTTGACGAAGGCACTGCAAAAATGCCGCAACCAATTTCTGACTCGGAGGAGAGACATTTTACTATTGAGCCTCTAGCATACAAGATTGCCCAACTCTTCGATTCGATGAATAATCTTGATGAATATATCTGGCGAGCAAATGCGTTGATTCAGAAAGATGGGATGAGCTTACGGATAGGCTTCTTCACTGAGGGAGCAATGGAACTCGGTGATGATTAATAACAACCTCCTCGCATGTCTTGTCTTCATCAACTCCCAAGGAGAACCATTACGACCACATTCACCAAGCTTCAAGGGTACTCGATATTCACCAATGAATTCTATTTCAAGCAAGTACTTGGAGAGATCATCGATAAGGCGTTCCCAGAACCAAAGAAACCAACAACAGAGGAAGAGCGGGAAGAGGCAACGAAACAAACCAGAAGAAGGGTTTTTCTCACTTCAAGGAAAACCCTCATCAACGAATTCAACCACTTTGAAGGCAACCTCAGCATCTTTCAGCCAGCCATTGATATCAGCGATCAGATGTTGAAGAGGGAGAGAGAGGGGATAGTGGAGTTTGCAAGAAGCCTATGCAACTCTGCTGATCCTCGCTTGAAGAGTATTCAGAACACATAATTGCTGAAGAAGATGGGATGTTCGTGGATACAAGGGCTGAGGGTTCTTGTCCACAAAAAGATATTGCATTTGTTTTTCACCAGTCTTATGGGATACCTACTCATCAGATGAGGCACGCTTGCCGGCATGACAGGAGCATGGAAATGACATCTAGACACAAATCCAAATGCCTTTATCTCGTAGTATCTGGGGTATTGTCAATTCTGCTTTGTTTTGGGTGCTCACTGGATTTCGGAGGATCCTGTACATCTGGATCTGGGGAGAAATCTAAGGTTTTTCAGATAACGCTGAAGGATGCAGATGATGCTGATTATTACTTTCTTCATGTGAGAAGCGGCGCCAAGATTCGTCGTCCGCTCGTACCTGATAAACCAGGATATGCGCTGTCTGGCTGGTATATTGATGGGGGAAGAACAATTCCCTTTACGTTTTCATCGGCAATCAACAGTGATATGGTGCTCTATTCGGATTGGATCATAGATGAGGAAGAGGGAACCACT
>JAAYKC010000014.1 GCA_012522645.1 Thermoplasmatales archaeon | reverse complement strand
GTGATCTCGACCTTCTTGTCATCCAGGTCTATCACGAATCCCGTTCCGACCATGCCGGGATGAACCGTTACGGTCGACGTCTTCAGGGATGTCCCGTCAGATGCGAAGACCTCGACTGAATAGATGTCGGGTATCATGGTGCTGATCGTGAACGTGTTGCCCGAGAACGTGGGCTCGTACACCGCACCGGACGCTGTACCTGTGAACTTCAACGTGGCCCCCGCCGGAACAGTGGTGCCGGACAGACTGCCTGTCAGAGAAGCGGAAGCCATTGCGCAATCGACCGTCGCTGCCGGTTCGGAGCTCTGTATGAGAACACCGTCCGCCAGATTGACTGATCCGGAATAGAAGTTGACCTTCCCGCCGGTCGGCACCGTTATGCTGTACTTCCCGTCAGCATCTGTGAACGCAGTACTGCGGACCGTGCCGTCGGAATCCACCGCGGAGACGCGTATGCCGGAAACTGCTTCACCGCCCATGGTGACCGTGCCTTCCGCATCCGTACCGCTTACGCCGACGTACTTCATGATCACAGGCAGCCCGCTCACGTAGTTGATCAAACCGCCCTGGACCTTCTGCAATTCGACAGCTTCGGCCTGGCTCATCCTCTCCCACCCTTCAGAGCTGTGGGTGGCGTCATCATCGGGGTTGTACATGACCTCCCAGTACTCCACTTCGAAGCCCATCATCCCGAATCCGGGGACAGGTACGACAGTACCGTCACTGAGGCTCAGGTCGCTGATGTAGTAGTAGGCTGCGTAATTGCCCGTATATCCGGCCTCCTCCGGGCTCATCCCCATATATGACCTCCAAAGGTAGGTATCGTACATCTCGTCAGTGTAGGAGAACCCGAAATAGGTGGAAGTCGCGAACTGAGGGACCGACCCGTCATCAACGATGTATCCGTTCAGATAGGCCAGCATCAGGAATGCATTGCTGTATCCCGAATAAGTGGGGAGCATCGTGCCGCCCACTGCCCCGTAGGAGATCCTCTCTCCCGTAGCGGTGCACACACGATCATACATCTTAGCGATCTTCAACGGAGTATAGTTCTCTGTGAGCATATTCGTCAGATAGATGTACATCAGATTCTCACCGCTCACACCGGGGCTGATTATACCGTATCTGTCTGGATCGGCCAGTACCTGTGCCTTCTTGGACCCGGGGTTGGATATGGTCTCCCTGAGATCATTGTAATCATCCCCGCTCATGCCTGCATTCACAAGAACGGTTTCCAGGGACGAAACGTCGTTGGAGGACAGGATCCTCACCATCATTGCGGCTATAGTGCCTCCGCCAGAAGCACTGGATAACAGCATATTCGATGCTGCTTCAGCACCGTTGCCCTTGGAATCGCTGACGCTCTGATATCCGCCGTTGGTCACGGCATCCGAGGCGTATTCAAGCCATGTGAATATGGCCCCGTCCTTGGAGACGTCCGCCTGGGTCCTGAACGCATCACCTATGACCCAGTTATCCGAGGTCATGACGCTGTATCCGATCGCACCGAAGATATCACCGCTGAACAGCGGCTCCATATCTGCATTGCGCTCGTCCTTCTCATTATAGGATATCCCGGCGTCCATGGCGTGCATCATATTCGGAGCGCCCACCAGCAGGACCACGGACAGTATTGACAGGAAAGGAATGGGTTTGAACAATTTCTTAATGAACGGGACTGCATCTGACGCTTTCAGTGAGACGAAATATCCCTCCAGCCCCGTTATCTTGTAGATCTGTATCGAGATCACGGCGAATCCGACTGCATATGCGGGAGCTGATATCGCCGCCACGGTCGTGCTCCTCCAGCTGAGGGCCATGAGAATGACCAGCCAACTCATAGTGAACAGATAGTGCCTTGAGTTCATGGTCTTCCTGAGAAGGATCATCACGAACACAGCGGCCCATCCCAACCATGCGGTGACCCAGCCGAAGTAGACCGAGAGTGTGGACACGCTCACCGAGCCGCCGCCCATGAGCGCTGCGAATTGGGAGGACCCGTACAAGCTCCCGCCGTAGAAGACGTCACTGAACAGACCGCCTCCGAAGTAATACAGCAGGACGGCCACTGATGCCAGCGCCACCACTAATACAGGGACGGTGACTATCCACGGAACCTTCCTGGCCTCTGCGAAGGCAACGCATGCGGCGCATGCCATGATCGCATAGATCAGCGTACCCAGGAGAAGCTGTGTGAAGAGACTGGCACCTGCGAAAGCCGGAACTGCGATCAGCAGACCCAGCATTATGGATATGGAGTAGAAGAGAGCAAGATATCTCGGGTCCTTGCCGCTGAACCTGTCATAGATGAGCTGCACGGCCATCAGAAGGCTGTACATCACTATCAGGATGTGGAAACCGCTCCATGACATCACAATGAGGGCCATGAGCACTCCTGCGAAGATGGAATAGGCAAGTGCTTTCTTGTTACCCTCGATGGTCCCCCTGAGGCCGCCGAAATCCGTCTCGGTATCTACGGCACGGACGAACTTCACCGTGAAGTAGAACAGCATGACCGTCAGGAACGATACGAATGCCGTTTCCGTGCCCATGGACAGAACGGATGTTGAGATCAGTACCGGGCTCATCGCCATGAACAGCGCGGTAAGTATCCCGCCGGCATTGCTGCCGACTATCTCCCTGCCCAGGTAGTACGATGCCACGCAGGCAAGGATCCCGAACACGGGCGCCTGAATGGCCAGGGCCGCGGAGGCGGCGGTCGCCGAGTTCATGCCCAGGGCGGCCGCGATGTAAGCCACCACGCCGATCATCATATCGAAGAAGGGCGGATTGGGATTGACTGAGGTCAGCGGGTAATTGAAGGAGCTGTCCCAGACGATGAGATGCCCCGTCTCTGCGAATTCACGGACCACACGGAAATGATATGTGGCATCGGAGCCGCCGGAAAGAGCGAATGCGGAGCCCGTAACGTCAGCGGCGAAGTAGATCCTGATAAAAGCGGCGAATATGAAGATCATCAACAACATGGCTACTGTGCGCCATTTACCCATTATCCTGTTCGCGATGCTTTTTTTATCGGAACCGTCGGATTTCTTACCGAATTAAGCCATTATTTCCTATGTCTCCGCATGCAAAGTAGCTGACGATTGCCAACAATATATAAAAAGCTGACAGCACACATGCGCACGCACCTACAGCACGGAACGTATCTCCGATTCGAAGGCTCTTGCCGCTTCCCGGGGGTCTGCCGAACCGTATATCGCCCTTCCGATTATCACATAGTCCGCTCCCGCCTTGACGGCGTCTGCCGCGGATCCGCCCTGGGCC
>JAAYKC010000098.1 GCA_012522645.1 Thermoplasmatales archaeon | reverse complement strand
CTGTCTCGCGCGATATGGTAACGCATGCGTGACAGAGATTAATATAATCGAAGGCTCTAACCTCTTGCCAACGGTGAGAGATTAAAAATGATAAGATTCGGTCCTGCCGGCATACCTCTGTCCTGTAAAGGGCGCACCATGAAAGACGGAATAGAGGACGTTCACAATCTCAGCCTGACCGCCATGGAGATCCAGATGGTCAGAGCGGGAACTAGCGAGGTCCCGCCTGACGACGAGGAGATCGGACGTTCTATAAAGGACATCGAAAGCGCACTGGTAGTCGGCGTCATCCGCAATGATGAGATGATCTGCGACCCGCAGCTGATCATCGAGGAGGATGATTTCATGATCCAGATGAACTCCGGGGTGACGAATTCCTTCGGGGACCTTTACAAAGTGGGCAGGATGGCCAAGAGGCTGGACATAAGCATGTCCATGCACACTCCGAATTACATGGACCTCGGATCCAACAATGAGCTCACCTCCGAATGCATGGACAGCATAATGTTCGCCGCTGTGATGGCCGACGCCCTGGGAGGCGATACTGTGGTCACCAACCTGGGTCTTTATCACGATGGTGCGGACCGGGAAGAAATCGACAACAACATAACGGAGAATGTGGGGATGATCATGGAATGGTGGAAGGATACCGGTCTGACCCCCAAACTGGGCGTTGAGATCACGGGACATCAGGACGTATACGGTTCGCTGGAACAGATCCTGGACCTGTGCGATGCCGTGGACAACGTTGTGCCGGTGGTCAACTTCCCGCACCACCATGCCCGTACGAGAGGTTCCCTGGAGACACCGGAGGATTTCAGGGAGCTCATCGAGACCGTGGCACCGTACAATGACGGCCGCGTCTATTCCATATTCGCGGGCGTGGAGCACGCTGACGGCAATGAGCAGAGACTCACACCGATAAAGAAAGGAGACCTTAAATTCGATATGCTGGGCGAATGCCTGGCGGACCTGAAGCCGGAGATAAAGATAATCTCCTCCTCACCTCTGCTGGAGCACGACGCCATGTACATGAGGATCATTCATGAGAGGTATCTCAACAAGAGGGTTGCCAAGGCCCTCAGGGTCAAGAAGAAGGAGGCCGAGGAATCGGCCAACGAGGCCTAGATGTACCGAAAATCACTGGATTTCATCCAGAAGGAGATCGCCGACGCGGTCTCATCCATAAGTGAGGAGTCGCAGGACAGGCTCATAGATCTGCTTCTGACGAAGAAGACCGTTTTCATATACGGTTCCGGGAGGTCCGGTCTCGTCGGGAATTTCTTTGCTGTCAGGCTGGTGCAGCTGGGTCTTGATGTGCACTTCGTCGGGGACATGACCACGCCCATCATAAGCAAGAATGATCTGGCAGTTCTGATATCCAACACCGGGGAGACAATGTCCGCCGTACAGACAGCCAATATAGCCAGGCGCATAGGTTGTCATGTCATATGCCTGACCTCATCCTCGACCAGCAAACTGGCTCAGGCTTCCAACGACGTGATACGCCTGGAGATAAGGAAGAACTCCGACACGAAGGTGTACGCTCCGCTGGGCACGATATTCGAGGACGCCGTCATAATGTTCTTCGACAGCATCGTTCCGTGCCTGATGAAGAAGCTGAACTGCACAGAGGACCTCATGCGTAAAAGGCATGCCATCTGGGTCTGATCAGTCCTCTTCCAATATCACCATGCGTGCGACGTCCGGGGAACCCGGGGTGCTGTCGAACACGGCGATCTCCTTCCTTTTGGGGTCTATAACAAGTGCGAATCCGCATGCGCCGCCGAAGAGGCCGTCCTGGGTCTTCACGTCGGTATCGGACATGAAGCAACCGTAGCCCAGGTGGGAGTGATACCATCCCACAATGTCTGTATCCTCCGGCATGTCATCGATGGCGTCCACCAATTCCCCCATGCCGTCCCTGTCGAATCTGACCATCACCCGGTCCGATTCCAGTTTCGATGTGACGATTCCCTTGACGACTGCGTATTCGCCCGCATCATCCGTGTAGATCCTGCCAAGCAGGAGGCCCATCACCTCCCTGTCCTCCTCAAGTCCCCGGTCCGCATGGGCGGCTATGTCCGTTATCACGGATTCGGGCATGAAAATATCAGCTGCCGCTCTTCTCTCAGCGTAAGGCCTCTCTCTGCTCTCTCCGTACAGTATATCAGGTGTCATTTGCAGTAAGATACAGATGCGTGGAATCTGGATCTGTTGTTCAGGAAGTATTCCGCAGCCTCCATGCAGGTATCTGTCCCGAAAGGGCTTCTGGGATTCGGGTCCGAGATCAGATACTCAACACCTTTGATGAAGGACAGCAGCGTGGTGCCGAATGACCATTCGTTCAGCAGCTTTATGCAGATGTAACCGCCGTCCTCCGGGCTCATGATGTTGGGGTGGAATATCCGGCTGCGCCATCTGACCTCAGGTTTCTTCTCTCCGTACTCCTCGGTTATGATTATCGAGAATTCGTGGTCTGTGATCATCTTCCCCGGAGCCTCGTACCCTATGACGTTGCTCACATGGATGTCGATCTCTACGGGGAACCCTCTGACCTCCTCCGGATCGAACATGAAATCCGTGCCCAGGTACTCTGAGCACATCCTCAGTTCGTTGGAGAGCCTCTTGAGAAGGATGGCTCTCGGAAGGCCCATTACCTTCCGCCTTCCGGGTCAGGTATCATCTCGAGGGTATCGCCGCCCATCAGGTTTATCTCCATGGCGGTGTCAGTGCCCCTGAGTATGCTCTTCCCCTTCTTCAGCACATAGGCCCCGGCATCCTTTCTCCAATACTCCGCTGCACTGTCGATTATGTCGCTGACCGTCTCCTTGGGGTCCACTTCCATCTTTATCGTGGACCCGTCCGCGGTATTCTTCACAGTTATCTTGATCCCCATTACTCTCCCTCCCTCAGCAAGTGGTTCGCGCACTCCGGGTCCACGGACGCCTCGGCGGTGAACATCTCGCAACTCTCCCCATTATAATAGGCAACGTGTTTTAAACACATATCCTCGCGACCCGATACTATCTTCAGGGCCTCTCTCACCTGCATCGCGGCTATTACCGCGGTGGTGGTGATATCGGCCGCCATCCTCGGCACGTACGTTGTCGAGTTCCCCGTGCAGGTGAATCTCCTCTCCATCTCCCGCACATGGGAGCGGTTCATTGTGCATTGGAGGCAGGGCCCTCCCGGGAGGACCACATGAACCTTCCCTCTGAATCCGTCCGTTGCCCCGTCTATATACGGTATCCTGTGGAAATAAGAGTGGGAATTGAGATGCATCCTCGCAGATATGTTGTCAAGGCACCCCAGGACGATATCGTAGTCCCAGTTCTTGATGTCCTGTATCCTCCCGGGCATGGAAGTCACGGTTGCGTCCGGGTCCAATTCGGATGCCCTCTCGGCAACGACATCCGACTTCATCACCGTCTTGACATCCTTATCCCTGAAGAACAGGCATCTGCTGAGATTAGAGACGACGATGTCATCCATGTCCGCCACATCTATCCTCCTGAACCCTGCGAGGACCAGGTTCTTGACCGCCTCATTCCCCAGAGCTCCGGCACCGGCCACCAGGATGCGTGCAGAATGCACGGACTCCATATCGATCCAGCCGATCCTCCTCATCCTGTCGTGGCGGTCGTTGTCGGATCCGCCGATCCTGAGCAGAGGGCTGCCGTCGGTGATTAGCATCACCTCTTCCTGAGGCTCTTCCTGAGCTTGTCTGCCTTGGACCATCCGGACAGCAGTATGTCAGAATTGTAGATCCTGACCGTGATGTATACGCTCAGCAGTGCGAAGGCGATCATGTACACGAAACCGCCGATCACCAGAAGCGTTTGATCCATCAGCAGGCTGTTCATTATCATCATCGGATGGGAGAACGGGATGAGGAACAGGACCGTCTGCAGCACAGGCGACATGCTCTGGAAATCGGAGAAGACCGTCAGGATCATGGGGATAAGAGCCAGTATGCTGATCGGCATAACGTACATCTGGGCGGCTTTATAGTCCTTCACGAACGCTCCCAGTATCATGCAGAGGCCGAGAGCGCATACTATGGACAGGAACATGAAGACGGTCACAATGACCCAGTCGAAGGCGTCGAGTGTAAGCCCTATGTCTGACAGGGATATCCCGCCGGACAGGGCGCTCCCGGTGATCGAATTCATGTAATAGTACATGCCGAACATATAGACCAGGGCGAAGAGGAGCCCGGCGATGGCCGAGCCGATTATCTTGCCTGCTACGACGGTGGTCCTCTTGACGGGCATCGTCAGCAGGGTCTCCAGGGTCTTATTCTCCTTCTCATTGCCCATGGAGGAGATCAGTATGCTGCCGATCATGACTATGACCAGCATGATTATGATGGGTATGAAGATCTGTTGTGCGGAAACGGCACCGACGATATCGTCCGGGGTGACTCCTTCATACACTTTGCCGTTGAGGAACGTGGTCTGCTCCTCTACATTCGTCGGGGACCTGATGAAATCAGTATCTGTGATCCCTTTGTCTTCCAGGTATTGATTGAAAATCAGACCGTTAAAATATGCCAGGATCGTCGATGCCATCGCAGAGGAGGTGGAATCGAACATGCTCAGCCCTTTCTGGTTGTAATATACGCTGAGATTGCCTTTGACGGCTGATTCGATATCCTCTGAGAAATTCGCATCAATCACAAGGATGAATCCGAGTTCCTTCTCACTCAGAGTACTCATTATCGCATCGGAGGACGACACATCCTCAAAGGTCAGTTCAATACCTCCAAGATACTCCAGATGACCTGTTGAGTATGCATCATTACCGTCATCCGCATCCTTGTTGAAGTAACCGAATTTCATGTCGGTCAGGTCGCTCACGGCCTGTTCGGACTGAGCGCTTATCATGGCCCCCATGCCGATGAAGATCAGGACCATCGCCAGCATGGTGACGATGGTCCCCGGGGTGAGCAGCTCCTTCAGCTCCTTCTTGATGAGGTTCAGGAGATGGTTCATTCCGCCACCGCCCTGACGAAGACCTCTTCCAGGCTCTTGGCGTTGAATTTGGATTTTAACTGCTCCGGGGTGCCCTCCTGGATCAGCACCCCCTTGTTCATCATCCCCACCCTGTCGCACAGGAATTCCACTTCGAACATGTTGTGGGATGACAGCAGGACCGACACGCCGTGCCCGGCTATCTCCTTGATTATCCCTCTGATCTCGAAGGCATTCACGACATCCAGGCCCGATGTGACCTCATCGAGTATCGCCAGCTTAGGTTGGGGCATTATTGCTCTGGCTATCAGCAGGCGACGCATCATCCCCTTGCTGTATGTGCTGACCTTGGAATCGATCCGCTCTCCCAGGTCGGCTATTCCGATGCCCCTGTCCACCATCTCCTTCGCCGCATCGCCGTCGGCGAAGAAATTGGCCATGAATGTCAGGTATTTCCTTCCGGTGAGGTCCTTATAGGCTCCTGCATCCTCGGGGAGGTAGCTTATCACCTTCCTGACCTCGTCCGCTTCATCTTTGACGCTGACCCCGTAGACATCTATCTCGCCGGAATCTATCGTCAGTAAGGTGGATATTATGCGCAGAGCTGTCGTCTTGCCGGCTCCGTTCGGGCCTATGAGGCCGTATATCTCTCCGTCTCTGACCGAGAAACTCACTCCGTCGAGAGCTTTGAACTCACCATAGCTTTTGTGGAGACCCCTAACATCGAGAGCGTTCAAGGTATCAGCCTCATCATCTCGATATTAAATGAAAATAAAAGCATGTCGCCGGCCTGACCGGCGGCACGCTCACTCGCCGCCGTGGCCGAGGGATTTGTTTATGACCGCCTGCAGGTTCTCGTACTTCTCACGGAGTCCCTTCTCCTGGCGGTCCAAGGATTTGATGCGGATCTCCATGGTCTCCATGGAGTCCTGGATCTCGTTCTTCACTTCCTCTTTGTCCTTGACCTTCAGCAGAAGGGAGCCTACGTTCTTGTACACATCGCCCTCTGATTTCCCGAGCTCATCGATGGTCCTCTCCATCTCCTTCTTCTGGGCCTCCATCTGGATCTTCTGATTCGAGGTGGCCTGCAGCTGCTGCTGCACCTGCTGGAACTGTGCGATCTGATTCTGCAGTTGTGGACTCATGTTGTTCATCTTATTCACCTGTGATTTTGCTTATGTCTTCGGTTATCTTTATGAAGCCAAGATAGGAGTTGAGAGCGGCGCGCATGGCGGTGGAATCGGCGGCTTCGAAAGAGACCGTTACCGATCCCCCGCCGCCGCCGACAGACACCCTGGTGCGCGGCAACTCCCTGCCCGCCTCGGGCCTCAGCGTCTCCAGGATCATTCCCGAGTTAGGGGACTCTATCCTCAGGACGGCGCTGAGCATGGCATTCAGTCGGACTTAAGGACCTTCTTCACGTTGGGCCTTTCCTTGTAGAAGATCTTGGATCCGCACTTCTCACACTGAAGGCCCAGGGCGTTGACGTTCCTTATGGGTTCGTTGCATTTGCCGCACTTGTACATACTCAGCACCTCACTCCATTATCTGGACGGTGCCTTTCTTGTGCTTGGGGCTGTAGGCTCCCGCGGCGAATTTGTAGCCGCAGTGACTGCAGTTCCAGATTCCGGCACTGACTCTCTTCACAGACTTGTGGCGGCATGTGGGGCACTCGTGCTTGCTGTACTGCTGCGCCTCGATGTTCTTTACCCTGTTGCGGATGACGACACCATATCTGGCACCGTACCTGCCTGACGTCCCTGCCTTTACTATTCTCTTTGACATATCTATCACCCGATGAGTTTCCTTATCTCTTCTCCCTTGGCGACGGCCATGTCGAGACAGTGGCTCAGTTCATCCAGGGTTATGGATCCCTGTCCGCCCTTCTGCATGGCCCTGAAGTTGCCATCGTCGTCGGTCGTCACCGTCAGGCGAGCCGATGAGATGTTCTCTTCGTCGAAATTCGGGTCTAGTATTAAAGAGCTTCCCAGCTTTGCCGACGTGACGGATATGGGGAGGCATGTGATCGGAAGAGGCACATCCTCTCCCTTGCCGTACTGCTCGTTCGGTATAATCGCGGTCTTCAGTGCGAGCACGGAAGCGAGATTGAACGCATCGAACAGGTTCCCGTCGTAGTTGATGGCATAGAGGTCCAGGAAGCACATCCATACCTCCTCTCCTTCCTTTATGCACAGTTTGCTCATGTCGACCATGCCGGATTCCCTTATCCCGCGGTCTACGACCCTTGCGAGCTCTATGGATTCCGGGCTGGGGGGACCGGATTCGAAGTCCGGGTGCGCCAGGGGGATCAGCTCTGCCCCTGTGGTGAGCACTCCCAGGTTGGGGGTGTCCCCGAAGGGGGTGCCGGGTATGATCTTGACGCCGGCTGTGACCTTCGTCTTGCCCATCTCGACGACAGCGGAGCCGTCGGCGGACTCTATGATCCCGGTCTCGAACTTTATCTCCCTGAAGTCATCAAGCTTCCTGCCGTCGGACCTCTTGCCCTCCTTCAGGAGGTTGAAGATGTGATCGCGTCTTATTTCTGAGATTATCTTCTTACTCATCGGAATCACCTCCGTCACTGTAGCGGTTCAGAAGCGCTTCCTTCTGCAGCTTGTACACATCGTGGCAGCCTCTGACGCCCATCTCTATCGCTTTGTCGAATTCCTCGCGGGTCATGTTCCCGTCCATCTGCAACAGCACGATCTCGTTGGTGCTGGGGACTATGGCCATGGGAACATCCGCCTGTCCGAAGTTGTCCTCCTCCTTGTTGAGATCCAGCAGCACGTACCCGTCCGCCTTGCCGGCGGCGATCGCAGGTACGATATCCCTCATGGGTATCCCTGCATCCGCAAGGGCGACGGACGCTGCCGTGAGGCCTGCGCACCTGGTGCCGGCGTTCGCCTGAAGGATCTCTATGTACACATCGATGGATGCACGGGGGTAGAGCTCGGTCAGCACGACCTTCTCAAGGGCCTCCGCGGTTATCTTGGATATCTCTACGGATCGCCTGTCCGTTCCCGGCCTCTTACGGTCGCTGACGGAGTAGGTCTGCATGTTGTACTTGCACTGTATGATGGCCTTGGTGGGATCCTGAAGATGCCTGGGGTGGCACTCTCGGGGTCCGTAGACCGCTGCCAGCACCTTGTTCTTCCCGATCTCCACATATGCGGAGCCGTCTGCGTTCGCGAGGACGCCGGCTTCTATCTTGATGTCCCTGTGCTCATCAGGCGTTCTGCCGTCTATCCTCTTTCCATCTTTATTGACTAAAATCATGTCTGTAGTACCGCTCATTCTCCCACCTCTCCTGCATCGGGGAGCTCTTTCTCGATAAATTCTTTCACACGTTCGGTGAGGCTGCCTCTGTGGGCGTGCTCACCGATCATCTCTATGGCCTGGACGGCCACTTCTGCGTTCTTCTCGTCACCGTCGATCCATATGACGCCGTTCTCACCTATGAAGATGCGGCAGTCCGTCAGATTCTTGATCATCTGTATCATGGACCCGCTCTTGCCTATGACGCGGGAGACCTTGACATAGGGGATCTCGACGAGCCTTCCGCCCTCAAGTCTTCTGAGGCCGGAATCGTTCATTGTCACTTGTATCTTCTTACCCTCGTCCACAGAGAGGACCTTCAGCAGGACCACGTTGCCGACGTTCAGATATCTGGAGGTGTCGCCGAACTCCACCTTCCACGGCACCTCGCTGACATGCAGCGGTGCGGGATAGGGGGCCTTTATGTCCACCATCCAGTTGGATGATCCTATATCTTCAATCATTCCGATGACCATGTCCCCGGGCTTCGGCATGTACCGTCCGCCCAAAGGTATGACGCCCACACCGTACTGGTTCCTGTTCTTCACTCCCAGTATCGCCGCATATACCCTGCCGTCGACGGTGTATGTGTTGTCGCCGGCCTTGGCGCCGCTGTCATCCAGAATATCTCCCGGCACTACAATCTCTCGTGCCGGTCTGGCGCTTCTTTTATCCATTTTATCACTTCTCAGACTCGTTATATTTCATCAGGAGATGAGCCGCACTTCTGCGGTGCCCCTCGTCCTGTCTTTCATTCTGCCGATCAGATCGTTGATCCTTCCGGCAGGTATCTCCATGACCCCGATCCAGGAGCCGTCCTTCTGCCATTCCTCACGCTCCACCACCCCGAAGTTCACGAGGTCGTCGTAGCACTTCCCGTAGTCAGTGCCGCTCAGCCTGATGGCGACCTTGGACTTCTCCAGTCTGATGGGCAGGAGCGGCTTGAGCAGCTTCATTGCCTCATCGACCTGTTTCTCCATGGTCTTGAAGGCATCGACGTGGAATTTAGCCTCGTCAAGGGCCATGCTTATCCTGTTGGGCGGATGGGGCAGCTTGGTCTGGGGGTTTATGGCATTGGCGGAGATGTAGGCCACAATGCGTTGCCTTTTGGCCTCCAGCATCTCCCTCCTCTGCTCCGTGGTCATCTGGATCTCGCCTTTGTCGATGATCCGTTCGGCTATCGTGCGGATGTCAGTGGTCCCGAAGGCCTCCATCAGTTTCTCGTCCTGAGGTCTGGTCCCCCTGCTGGCGTTATTGAACACATCCTCTATCGCCATGTGCTCCAGCAGATCGACGTCCTTGCCTGCTCTGATGTCTTTCATCACTGCAGGATCCAGCAGGATCTCGAATGTCTCCCCGTGTGTTTCCAGACGGGCGACGACCGCGTTATCCAGATCTACCATCTTTCCTCACAGTTTGCCGATGGCTGCTTCGAGCTCATCGTCACTGAGGGTCCTGAAGATCTTGCCTTTCTCCACAACACCCACTTCGATGCTGCGGGTCTTCAGTTCGTCCTCAGTGGCAGCCGCAAGGGCTTTGAGGCCCAGGTTCAGGGCCGCATCGTAGGTCATGTTGTCCTCGAACTCCTTCTCGAACATCTCCATGACCACCGGGCGGCCTGAACCTATGCTTCCGGCCTTGTACGCCACCATGGCGCCGGAGGGATCGGTCTCGAACAGCTGGCATCCGAAGTCATCCATGCCTGCTACGAGCAGACCCGTTCCGAACGGACGGACACCGCCGTACTGAGTGTAATTCTGTTTGAAATCGCAGACCTTCTTCACGAGGCCCTCGATCGTCACGTTGTCCCCGTAGGTGATCTTGTGCATCTGGGCGTTTTTCCTGGCCTCGTCGATCAGTATCCTTGCATCTGCGACGAGCCCGGATGTTGCGCATCCTATGTGCTCGTCCACCATGTATATTTTCTGAATGGAGTCAGGTTCCACCAATCTGCTGGATGCGTGCCTGTCCCCTATCAGTATGACTCCGTTGTCGAATTTGAGGCCGATGGCTGTCGTCCCCTTCTTAACGGCCTCACGGGCGTACTCGACCTGGAAAAGCCTGCCGTCTGGGGAGAAAACCGTAATCCCCCTGTCATATGCCATTTGTCCTGGTTGCATAGTAAAAATCCTCCTTTATTCCATTACTGCCGCGCATAGTATATGGAGGCAGTATTTATGGCCTTTCATATAGTACAAAAGGAGACCTTATCTGCGCCTCTTCGGAGGTCTGGTGCGCTCCAGTTCGGGATATCTCGTCCGCAGGGTCTTCAGGGTGCCGGAGGTTGCCATGGATTCGGCGCCGGGGTCGGCGGATCGGACCTCGTCTGAGATGAGATGCGTCTCGGAGGGAGCGCACCTCACCACAGCCCACCCCTCTGAGCATTGGATGACGGAGCCTGACCGCAGCACCTTCCGAAGGTCGTCTCTGCGTAATCCGGGGTCAAGCCTGAAGGCCACATATCTTCGCCGGCCTCTTTTCTCTTTCACGACCATGCGTCCGCATGGCCCGGGACGTTTAAACCGTTTCTCCGGGGACGGCCCTGAAGGATTCATACTCGGCACCGCATACCGGGCACGTGGGCACGGACATGTGCATGGGCGACCCGCAGATGCATTTGAACGTTCCGTCCTCGAAAGGGTACACAGTCCCGCAGGAGCATATGTCAGATGTCATATGCTTTCCGCAGAAAGGGCACTTCGAGGTCTTGGCCATCCTGATCTTCATCTGACCGTACGGGTTCTCGCAGTAGGGGCATTTGGAGGTGGGTTCCGCACAGGAATCATGGAAGGAATTCCCGCAGGAGCACTCGGCCACCAAGCCTCCGCTGATGCCTCCGAAGCAGATGTTGCAGATCCCGTCGACACCGCCTTCTTCCAAAAATTTGGTAGATTTTCTTGCAATTTTTTTCTCACGGTATGATTTTTCAAGGGAAATCCTCGCCTGCCTCGATTTTCGCAAAACATTCGCAGAGGCTGTAAAAACGACGATCATCAGAAGAGCCAGCAAGTAATACCAGATCAAGGCAATCGGAACATAATATTATTTTTTGGTTATTATCCTTACTGTTTTCCACAACGGGGAATCCGATTTACGGAGAAAAATACTTCGGATATTCCGAAGCATCTCGGTAAATGCGACAAAAAATATAGTAGTATTATCTGTTAAGGCAATACTTTACGATATTCGTTTTTTACATGTCTGGCTCAGAAATATTTAGGTATAACTAAAATTTGTTGAACGTTTTTTACTCCGCAATCTTAAAAGTCTATAATAATACGTAAATGTAATATAAAACAATTATGTAGAAATGGTTAAAATACCCAAGCTTGTTCCTACTTCTCAGTTCCAAACTATCTATGTAATTAACGGAGGCAAAGATTTGACAAAATCAGCGTTGGTTATTGGAGGAGGAATCGCAGGGATTCAGGCTTCGTTGGATCTTGCAGACAGGGACATACACGTCTACCTGGTGGAGAAAGAACCCACCACCGGTGGAAAGATGGCCCGTCTTGACAAGACATTCCCGACGAACGACTGTTCCGCATGTATCCTGTCTCCAAAAATGGCAGACTGTGCCGGTCACCCGAACATCACCACGATGACCTTCTCAGAGGTCGTTAAGGTCGACGGAAAAGAGGGAGACTTCAAGGTAACAGTGAAGAAGAAGGCAAGATATGTCGATCCCGACGAGTGTACGGGCTGTGGCGATTGTATCGTCAAGTGTCCCGTCAAGAATGTACCGGACCAATTCGAGTACGGACTGTCCACGAGGAAGGCAATCTACATACCCCACGCCCAGGCCGTTCCCAGGGTCGCGATCATAGATCCCGACAACTGCCGCATGCTCACCAAGGGCAAGTGCGGTATCTGCGAGAAGACCTGTCAGAAGGGTGCTATTAATTATAAGGATACTGACAAGGAAGTGGTCTTAGATGTCGGCTCCATAATCGTTTCCGCAGGATTCGATGTCTGGGATGCCAGCATCGCAACGGAGTACGGCTACGGCAGATACGCCAACGTCGTCACCGCCATGGAATTCGAGAGGATGATGGGCGCATCCGGTCCGACCCACGGACACATACAGATGCGCTCGTCCGGCGAGACCCCCAAGAAGATCGCATTCGTTCAGTGCTGCGGATCCAGGTCCGAGAAGGACGGATGGAAGAAGTACTGCTCCTCCGTGTGCTGCATGTACGCGGTGAAGCAGGCCATGATCGTCAAGGAGCATGCGGACATAGACGAACAGATATTCTTCATGGACATAAGGTCCTTCGGAAAGGAGTTCGAAGACTATATCCACAGAGGCGAGAGGGATTACAACATAGGCATGCACAGATCCTCCAGGGTCTCCCACATAGAGGAGGACCAGGAGACGAAGAAGCTGCTTGTCAACTACTCAGGACCCAACGGCGACCCCCTCACAGAGGAGTTCGACATGGTCGTCCTGTCCGTAGGTCTCAACCCGCCGGCAGGCGTTTCCGAGATGGCCGAGGTGCTCGGTATCGAGCTCAACGAGTACGGATACTGCAAGACCAACGTTCTCAACCCCCTGGCAACGTCCAGGCCCGGAGTGTTCGTCAGCGGTGCATTCTCTGCCCCCAAGGACATCCCGACGACAGTCGCCGAGTCCAGCGGTGCATCTGCCAAGGCAGGCGCCCACATAGTGGACAAGAACTTCGTTCCTGCGGCCCCCAAGGAATTCCCGAAGGAGACGGATGTCTCCGGTCAGGAACCGAGGATCGGCGTTTGGGTCTGCTCCTGCGGTATCAACATTTCCGCAACAATAGATGTGAAGAGCCTCACCGAGTACGTTTCGACGCTGCCCGGCGTAGTCTTCGCGAAGAACTCGATGTACGCCTGCGCCCAGGATACGCTCAAGGAGATATCCGAGACGATCAGGGAGCAGAACCTCAACCGTGTGGTTGTGGCATCCTGTACCCCCAGGACCCATGAGCCCCTGTTCAGGATGGCATGCAGAGAAGGCGGTCTGAACAAGTACCTCTTCAACATGGCCAACATCCGTGACCAGTGCTCCTGGATCCACATGCATGAGCCCGAGAAGGCCACGCTCAAGGCGAAGGACCTCGTAAGGATGGCTATAGCGAAAGCCGCTCTGCTGGAGCCTCTCCAGGAGTCCACGCTGCCCGTTACGAACGCTGCCGCCGTCATCGGCGGAGGCATAACCGGCATGACCGCCGCCCTCGACATAGCCGCACAGGGATTCCCCGTGCACCTGGTCGAGAGGGAGGCTCAGCTCGGAGGCAACGTCCTCAAGTTCAGGCACAAGGAAGACGGCATAGAGGTGCAGGATTTCCTGAAGGAGATGATCGCAAAGGTCAACGCGAACGACCTGATCACCGTGCACCTGAACTCCGAGATAGAGGACATACCCGGATTCGTCGGAAGCTTCAAGCTGAAGCTCAAGGGCAAGGATGAGATACCCGTAGGCGCAGTAATACTCGCCGTCGGAGCATCCCAGTACAAGCCCACTGAGTACAACTACGGCAAGGATGACAAGGTCATGACCATCCTGGAGCTGGAGGCCAAGATCGCAGAGAACGGCTTCAAGGGCAAGAACGTCGCATTCATACAGTGCGTCGGATCCAGGAACGACAAGGTTCCCTACTGCTCCCGTGTCTGCTGCGCAGGCGCCCTGAGGAACGCCATAAAGATCAAGATGGCGGACCCCACAGCCAACGTCACCGTGTTCCACAAGGACATAAGGACCTACGCATTCCGTGAGGAGCTGTACAGGAAGGCATCCGAGGTTGGTGTCATATTCCTCAGATACAACGAAACGGACCCGCTGCCCGCATATGACGGTAAGACTGTCAAGGCGATCGACTGCATACTCGGTTCCGAGGTCTCGGTGCCTGTTGACACAGTCGTTCTGTCCACCGGTCTGACACCTGACCGCGAGGAGAAGGAGGCGATAGCCCAGATGCTCAAGATCCCGATCAGCAAGGACGGGTTCTACTTCGAGGCTCACCAGAAGCTCAGGCCGGTCGACTTCGCCACAGAAGGCGTATTCGTTGCAGGATCTGCGCACTGGCCCAAATTCATGGACGAGTGCATGGCACAGGGATCCGGTACCGCATCCAGAGCTCTCACGGTGATATCCAAGAACGCTCTGTCCTCCGAAGGCATAGTCGCCACCGTCAACGAGACGTACTGCGACGGCTGCGGAGTCTGCGAGGGCTGCTGCGAGTACAATGCGATAGAGATTGTGACCCTGGAGAACGGGGTGAGCAAGAAGAGCGTTGTCAACGCCGGTCTCTGCAAGGGTTGCGGAAGCTGCGTGGCTGCCTGTCCCTCCGGAGCTATGGAACAGAAAGGATTCAAGAGCAACCAGATCCAGGCAGAGCTTGATGCCTTCCTGGACTTCCCTGTAGGAGGATGAGATAATGGCAGAGTTTGAACCCAAGATAGTAGCGTTCTGCTGCAACTGGTGCTCCTACGCGGGCGCTGACGGAGCAGGCGTGGCGAGAATGCAGATGCCAACGAACTTCCGCATAATAAGGACGATGTGCTCCGCCAGGGTGGACCCCGAGCATGTGCTCAGGGCCTTCTCCAAAGGCGCAGACGGAGTCCTTGTTCTCGGATGCCACCCGGCAGACTGCCACTACATCGGTGGCAACTACAGGGCCAGGAGGAGGATTGCTCTCCTCAGGATGGTCCTGGAACAGTACGGATTCGACCCCAAGAGGATGAAACTCGAGTGGGTCTCCGCGTCCGAGGGTGAGAAATTCCAGAAGACTGTGATCGAGTTCGTTGATACGATCAAGGCACTGGGGCCGAACCCCGTGTGCTCCAAGGAGGCTTGAATATGAGCTGGTTTAGTGACTGGAAGGAGAAGAGAGCGAAGAAGAAGGCAGAGAAGGCGGCAACTGCCGCCGCTGCACCGGCAAAGAAGGAGGCGGCAGCCTCCTCCGCACCTGCTGCAGCCAAGGGTGCGAAAGCCCCGGAATTCATTGCTGACAGCCCCATAGACGGGTACGTGCCCGGTCTCGGAGCCCCCCCGGGCGGCAAGATAAACATTGCCATATACTGGGCGGCGGCCTGCGGAGGATGTGACGTCTCCCTTCTCGACACAGATGAGAAGGTTCTGAACATCGGCGACATGTCCAACATACTGATGTGGCCCATCGCCACTGACGGGAAGGAGAAGGACATAGAGGCTCTGGAGGACGGAGAGATAACCGTCGCCATGATAAACGGTGCGATAAGGAACTCGGAGAACGAGCATATGGCCAGGCTTCTCAGGAAGAAGTCCCAGATCCTCGTCTCCTACGGAGCCTGCGCATGCCTCGGAGGAACCCCTGCACTGGCGAACCTGGTGCCCGGCGGAGTCAATGAGATAAAGGATTATGTGTACGGTGTGACGCCGACATCCGCGAACTTCATCGCCGACGGCGGCAGGAAGCTTGAGGATGTCATGCCCAGGCCGGAATACAATGCCCCCGAGGGCACCCTGACGCTCCCTGTCCTGTACGATACGGTCAAGACCGTTGACCAGGTGGTGGACGTGGATTACTACATCCCCGGATGCCCTCCCACGCAGAAGTCCATAGCAGCGCTCCTTGATGCGCTGGTCGGTTTCGTCTACAGGGGCGAGGCGCTTCCCCCGAAGGGAACCACCGTGGGTGTCATACCCAAATCCCTGTGCGAGGAATGCCACAGGCACAAGGAGAACAGGAGGATCACCGAGGTCTTCGAGCCACATGAGGTTCTGAACATAGATCACGACCTCTGTCTCCTGGACCAGGGCATACTGTGCCTCGGAGCCGGCACCATAGCCGGTTGCGGAGCACCCTGCACGAAGGCAGACCAGCCATGCCGCGGATGCTACGGGCCGCCGAAGCCTGTTTCCGAACAGGGTTCCTCTATATTCACGGCGATCGCATCACTGTTCCCCATAGAGGCGAACGATGCGAAGATGAACGAAGATGACATGGACGACATCATGAGCGTCATAAAGGATCCCCTGGGATACTTCTACGCATTCTCCATGTCCAAGTCTCTGATCAAGAGAGCAGTTAACGAAGGAGGTCAATAAGATGACTGGACCCGTAATATGGGATGAGAAGAAGAAAGTCGACACCAACAGGATAACGATCGACCCCATAACCCGTCTGGAGGGTCATGGGAAGATCGAGATCTTCCTCGACGACAAAGGAGATGTGCAGAATGCGTACTATCAGACTCCCGAAGTGAGAGGCTTCGAGAGATTCTGCATAGGCAGGAAAGTCACAGAGATGAACCAGATAACGGCAAGACTCTGCGGCGTCTGCCCCGGTGCACACCACCTGGCATCCGCGAAGGCCACTGACGGCTGTTACAACACGAAGCCCACTGAGTCAGCGTTCCGCATAAGGGACCTGTTCTACAATGCGCACTTCGTGCACAGCCACATCGCGCACTTCTATGCCCTGGCATCTGCTGATTTCGTGATGGGGCCTGCGGCCCCGGCGGCTGAGAGAAATGTCCTCGGCGTCGTCGGCAAAGTAGGTCTCGAACTCGGCGGAGCGGTCCTGAGGACACGCTCCAAGGCTCAGAGGATCCAGGCGATGATCGGAGGGAAGGCCACGCATCCCGTTATGGCGGTGCCCGGCGGAGTCTCCATAGCCCTGAACAAGGAGGATCAGCGCGAGATACTCAGCTACGCTGAGGACATGGTGGACTTCGCGAAGACCACGATGGAGGTCTTCAAGAGCATCGTCCTTGGAAACAAGGAGTATGTGGACATAATCGCCAACCCCGATCTGTACTATCAGGAGAGCTACTACATGGGCCTTGCCGGCAAGGACAATGCCCTTGAGTTCCACGACGGTCCCGTCAGGGTCGTCGACCAGAACAGGAAGGAGAAGTACAAGTTCGACCCGTACGACTATCTCGATTATGTCGCAGAGGCTTCCGAGCCCTGGTCCTACCAGAAGTTCCCCTACCTGAGGAAGGTCGGATACAAGGGAATGCAGTCCGGTCCGGACTCCGGTCTGTACAGGGCGGCCCCTCTGGCAAGACTGAACGTCTGTGAGTCGATCTCCACCCCGGTGGCCCAGAAGGAATTCGAGGAATACCGCGAGTTCTTCAAGGGACTGGGTGTAGAGGGATCCGTCCACTTCACTCTGGCCACCCACTGGGCAAGGATCATAGAGATGATCCACGCCGCAGAGAGGGCCGTTGAGAACGCCAGCGACAAGGACCTGACGAACAGCGACATAAAGCAGCCTGACATATCGCCGGGCGGACGCGGAGTAGGCATAATCGAGGCTCCCAGGGGGATCCTCTTCCACGACTACACCTGCGACGACAACGGCCTTGTGACAGCATGCAACCTCGTTGTGGGGACCACCAACAACAACGGCCCCATAAACGTGGATGTTGCACAGGTCGCGAAGGGCCTGATCCACAACTTCGAGGTCTCCCCCGGTCTGCTGAACATGGTCGAGATGGCATTCAGAGCCTATGACCCGTGCAACTCCTGTGCGACCCACAGCCTGCCGGGACAGATGCCTCTGACGGCCAACATCAGAAGCATCGACGGGGAACTCCTCGAGACGATCTCCCGCGAGTGAAACAAATGGGGGGCATGACCCCCCTTTCTTACTTTTTTAATACCCTTCCCGATTCATGCAGCGGAGCCTTCTGCTCCCTCCTTGCGGGAACAGGATCATCTTTTCCAGCGGGTATTGTCCCTGTCTTTGACCATGAGGTCCGAGCGTTCCCCCAGGAATATGCCGTCCAGGAGATAGATCCCGGACGAATCCATATCTGCCATGCCGCTGTTAATCACGGGCGAGAGGAAATCCCCGCCTGTGACATTGACCGGGGATCCCCCCAGCAGACGGTTGAAGGCAGGTACGATGATGAATCTCTCCGGATGCTCCGCATATCTGCCTCCGCCGGATATTATCCTTCCGCGGACCCAACACGGTTCTGTCATATGTCTGCCGACGCCGTCCCTGAACATGACCGCAGGGTGCTCATGGGCCATTATCAGCGTACCGCATCTCATGACCTCCTCCGAGGGCCATGTATGGCCGTGCACCAAACCTACATCGCCCATGACCATTCCCGATGCCTGACGGATGCGTATGCCGAAGGGTATGAACTCCTCCAGGTCCGTATCGTGATTCCCTCTGACGATATCTATCCTGTCGAATCTCTTCATGAGCTTCTCGAAGAAGACGGGGATCTCCAGATACTCCTGCCGGGACCTTCCGGGCACGGTGTCCTTGACATCGCCGAGGACCACGAGCCTTCTGCATTCCTCGGGGCAGGACATCAGGGCCGAGATCATATCATCGGTTCGGGAGACCAAATGGAATCCTTTTCTTTTGAGCTTGGTCTCCATGCCTATGTGCAGATCGGCTATGACGACCGTATCGCCTATGAGGAGCGCAGGAAGGTCCGGAATAGGTTGGGGCATCATTTCTTCAGGCATCTCTTCAGAACCCTCGGTATGCTCTCCACCATGTCAGTCGCGGTCATGCCGTAAGAGAATTTCCTGAAAGCATGCTCTCCTGCCAGACCGCAGATGTATGCCGCAAGGCAGGCGGCATCGAAAGCTTCCATGCCTTTGGACATGAGTCCCGCCACGGAGCCCGCAAGGGCATCTCCCGTGCCTCCTGCGGTCATCCCCGGACACCCGGTCCTGTTGTATCTTATCCTGACGCCGTCGGTGATCATATCCTCTCTGCCCTTCAGAAGGACAACGGATCCCGTTTCCTTGGCGAATGCCATCACGCCTGCGTCATCAGGCTCACGCCCCAACAGCCTCGTCATCTCTCCCTTGTGCGGTGTAAGGACGACGGGTGCAGAGAATCTTACAGCCTTGCCCGCTATGGCATTGATCCCGTCCGCATCAATGACCATGGGCGTTCTGCATGCGCTTATGAACTCAGCCGCAGCACCGCGGGACGGTGCACCGGGCCCGATCCCGGGCCCGATGAGAACTGCATCTGTGGTCCCGCAAAGATCGGACAATTTGCTCAGATCCTTGCGGCAAAGGGATTTACACGATAATTCTGTGACCATGAAAGAAGGGGACATGGCCGCAATCGTCGATGCAGACTGCTTCGGTGATGCTATGCGAACAAGATCGCATCCTGTGCGCAGAGCCGCAGAGGCCGCTATGGCAGGTGCGCCGGTATAAGGCCCTCCGCCTATCACCAGAACCCTGCCGTTATCCCCTTTATGACTGTCCTCCCTTGGTATCGGGTATCTCCCGATGTCTCCCGGGCCGATGAACAGGACGGCCTCCCGGGGTATGCCTATGTCCGCCACTATCATCTTGCCGCAGATCTTCTCATCCATCCCGGTCTTGAGATCGTGGAATGCGACAGTGACATCAGGTCTCACTCCGAGTTCGGTCCCAAAACCTGAGGGCACGTCCGCGGATATCACGAATTTATCTGAAGAATTCAATTCCTCTATGAATGATGCATAGATCCCCCGGGGAGTGCCTCTGATACCGGTCCCCAGAGCGCAGTCGACTATGACCCCGTATTCTCTTATGCAGCCGTTTTCGTAATCCTGCACACGCCCCGTCATCTCCTCCATACGCTTCCGGGCAGCCTTTGTTTTGGGCTCGGACAGCCTGACTGCGTCCGCTCCCAGGATCGAAGCGGCCGCATACCCGTCCCCTCCGTTGTTCCCGCTGCCGCAGACGAATAGCACCTTCTTCCCTTCAGCAAATCTGCTGACAACATCGGCCAAGGCCCGTCCCGCATTGAGCATAAGATCATCCACGCTGATTCCGAGGCTCTCGGAGTTGGCATCAAACACCCTGGCGTCTGAAGGGGAGATCATGCCAAGTGAATCTTTCTAGAAGATATAAGGGTTCATTGGTTGTCTATGAGGATCCGGCCTATGGCCGGGAGGATCTCAGTTTTCAGCATCTTGCCCTTCTCCACCCTCACGCAGCCGTTTTTGGCGGCCCAGTTGGCAGGATATGCGGCATCCTCTATGATCCTGTACTCCAGATCAAGGACCATTGCCCCTTTTGCGATCAAATCCAGGCTGGGATCCTTCACGCAAAGTTCCTTGGGAAGACGGCGGCCCCGGGACCTGGACCTCTCCAGGTCAAAATACTCGGGCCAAAGGACGATTGCATTATCGTCATCATAGGTCATGGTAATTCATACGCAGAGAAACGTATTAACGTTTATTGCGTCAGAACCGCGTTGACGGTCCCATCCTGTCCGGGCCTTGATGTGACCTTTGCCAGGCCTATTTCGGTCTCCACAGTGGCACCTTTGTTGACTATGCTGCGCTGAACGTAGTTGGGGTCTGCAGGGTTGACCTTGACGTTCAGGATCTTCACTTTCTTCGTGATGCCGGTCTTGGTGTCCACTACGTTGGCGTACTCCGTCTGGAGAATTCCGCCCTTGTGGTGCCCGCCGCGTGTGCGGTACAGCCTGATGCTCTGAGTGCCTATTCTGGTGAACTGTTTCTCTCTGCCGATCTCGAATTTCTTCTTACCGGCACTGTGTGCTATCCTGCCGCCAGTGGGCTTTCTTTTGGACTTACCCTGCCATATTGCCATGTTAACCGAGCCATCTAAGCATGGTTCTGTATATAAATCTTCTTTGAGATTCGGATTCCGGTCAGAGCTTCACAAGCTCGGCTGACACGCTCTTCTGATCCACTTCCAATACTCCTGCCCTGCCTTCTCTGGCAGGCCCGGGGTTCATGAATAAGGTGCCGTTCTTCTCCACTATGCCGACGGCCTCATGGATATGCCCTGACAGAGCCGCTATCGGACGGTATTTCCTCACCACTTCGGATATGGCTCTGCTGCCCACATTCGCACCGGACGGTATCTCGTCCAGCATGCCGTATGAGGGCGCGTGGGTCATCAGTACCATCCCTTCGAAGGATATGGGCTCCAAGAGCCTCGTTATCTCCTCTTCCTCATATTCGAAGGGCGTGTTGAATATGGTGGGGTTGGACCCTCCCAGGGCGGCGAACCCGATGCCTCCCACTGAGAATCTCTTGCCGTGGACATCGTTGACGACAGAAGCGATCCTCGCAGGGGTGTCCAGGGGATCGCAGTTGCCCGGTATGGCATACACATTGCCGTCCATCATGGAGAGGATCTCTGCCGCATCCTCCGCAGTGCCCAGGTCGGTGACGTCCCCGAGGCACAGGAGAGCATCGCAGCCGTTGTCCTTATAGGATTGATTTATGCGGGGGACCATTGATCTCTTCTGATGAAGATCGGTTATGACGAGGAATCTCATAAGACTGTGATGCATTTACGCGGATATATCTCCTCCGAAATTCATCTCAGATGTATCAATATCCCGCCGTATTCCGGGCTGTACTCCGATATCATCTGAGTCGGGCCGGAGAATTGCAGGGCCATGCTCAGGCCGTTGAGCACTATTTTGTTGTCTATGCAGATCACGTCGCCGCTGTCATGAGGACGCACCAGCAGGATCCTGTAGTCTGAGCTGATGTGGACGAAGTATCTCGTTCTGTTGAAATCCTTACTGTACAGCTCGTCCGGTCCGATCCTCTCGACCTCTGCCCTGTCGGTGCGGAACAGTGAGGCAGACGGAGGCATCGCAGGAGCATCCAGAGGCACCATCGGCCGGCTCTCCGCTTTGCGGACCTTCTCCTCCAGGGACAATATTATCTGGCGGTTTTCGGAGTCCCTCTGCTCCAATTCCTCTATTTGGGCATTGAGGTCCCTGATCTCACTGTCCTTCTCGTCGACAGCCTCTGCTACTTTCTCACCGACGGCCTTCTTCATCACTTCCTTGTACTTCTCCTCAAGGACAGGCTCGATCTTATCCTTCTGACTGTTCCAGACGGCATCGGCTATGTCCTCCATCTGCTCCCTCTTGAGCTCCAGCATGAAGGACCCGTCAAGCCTCTGCAGTCCCTTGGCGAAGTAATAGTTGTTTTTCAGAACGAGTGAGCATATCCAGGTCTCCCCCTCGAATATCCTGTCCTCATGATTCTTGTGTCTGAAGACCATCCGGCCCCCGTACTTCGAGAATATGTTGTTGCTGTCAACATCCCTTTCGAAGGAGAGGATAGCAGTCTTTTCCAATTCGCTCCAATCGTCGTCCTCGAGACTCCATTTGTCACTGAGCTCTTTCCGAAGCTTGTAGAAGTCCATATCATTCCGCCTCCTCTTCCGAACCCTCGGCAACGATCTCTTCAGGCGGGTTGAATACCGAGAGCAGAGGCATTTTCTCCAGCTCATGGAAATTATCTCCCGCCTTGCGCATCTCGCTGCCCACCGAATTGGCGAAAGCGGCCACCTCCACCTTCTTCCCTGCGGATTGGATCTGCTGTATGGCCGGTATGAAATCCCGGTCCCCGCTGACCACGATCGCAACGTCGTAATGATCCCGAAGTGCGTGCACGACCATCTCGCAGGCCATTGCCACGTCGACCTCCTTCTGCTCCTCCCGGTTCGGATCATATGCTTCCCTTGCGACCACCCTGTATCCCATGTATCTTAACCTGTCATGGAATTTCTTCGATCTGTCATCCTCCCCGAAAGGCATTCTCGTATCGAAGACGTAAGCGGCCACGAGCTCCCTCCCCTCGAGGAGTTGCACGGCCAAAGCGTAAAAGTCCAGTCTGAATATCTTATTCTCGTTAATCTGAACGCTCTTGGTGACATTCCTGACATCCACGAACATCATCACCCTGTCTGTTCTGTTCCTTGTAATGAGCGACATAAGTATCATCTTGGGAAAGGAGCTACAGGAGTTAAAATCGAGCCCTGCAGATCCGGGGCTGTTCCCTATAATGATATAGTATGGATATGAACGGCACACGACGTACCCGTTACAGAACAAGGCGGTCATTTCGACATATTTTCAGCGACAGCTTTCTCTATATGGGATCACATATACGCGATTAGGTGCACAGATCACCGATTTTGATTTTAATAATGGCGTGGGGGGCGAGATTCGAACTCGCGGGTCCTTGTGGGACAATAGATTAGCAGTCTATCGCCTTACCAGGCTGGGCCACCCCCACTTCATCACAGCGTATGGATTTACCATATTAAAGGTTTGGATTAGGGGAAATCCCGTTCTGTCAGGGCTCGGATCCGTCAGCTGATATTCTGTCCGGCCGGAGCTGTCCGTCCTTCCGACGGATCTGTTCTGCGGGATTCCCCGCCAAGCCGTTCGTTCGTGCTCGGATGCGAGCCTTCTCTGCTCTTAAAACGGGTTGATGGAGTAGGCGCCCGGCAACATCTGGGTGTCTCTGCAGGAGACTCCTCGGTGGGTTTTTATACACCCAGCACTTAGATGTTAATTCCCGTGTGGGGGTTGAGGAAAAAGGCGGTACCATAACCGTTATATACTCAACCGTTATACGAGGGATGCTCGGTGTGGCATCAGGCGGAATACCTGCCTGGTTTGGCCAGCCTTGCGAGATGGAGAGCCGAGATCTCCGCCTTCTGGCGTGACCTCTCGAGTTCTGACGTTCGATGCTACGAATGTTCCGTTAGACGGACATTCAAGAGTGTGCCGTTTGACGGGACAGCGGTGAAACATGGTAAACTGCCAGTTTCAAATTTCATCCATCATAATTGACGTGAAATAAGTCAAAGTGATTTGACTCCGGTTGATCCTGCCGGCGGCCACCGCTATAGGAATTCGATTAAGACATGCGAGTCGAGAGTCTACGGGACTCGGCGCACTGCTCAGTAACACGTGGATAACATGCCCTTAGGAGGAGGATAATCTCGGGAAACTGAGGATAATACTCCATAGATCATGAGAGCTGGAACGCCTCATGGTCGAAAGTTCCGGCGCCTAAGGATCGGTCTGCGGCCTATCAGGTTGTAGTGGGTGTAACGGACCCACTAGCCGATGACGGGTATGGGCCTTGAGAGAGGGAGCCCAGAGATGGATTCTGAGACACGAATCCAGGCCCTACGGGGCGCAGCAGTCGCGAAAACTTCACAATGGAGGCAACTCCGATGAGGGAATTCCTAGTGCCAATGCATTTTGTGTTGGCTTTTCTTCAGCGTAGATAACTGATGGAATAAGGGCTGGGTAAGACGGGTGCCAGCCGCCGCGGTAATACCCGCAGCCCAAGTGGTGGTCGATATTATTGAGTCTAAAACGTTCGTAGCCGGTTCAATAAATCTCTGGGTAAATCGGAGGGCTCAACCTTCCGAATTCCGGAGCGACTGTTGAACTTGGGACCGGGAGAGGCAAGAGGTACTTCTGGGGTAGGGGTAAAATCCTGTAATCCTAGAAGGACCACCGGTGGCGAAGGCGTCTTGCTAGAACGGATCCGACGGTGAGGGACGAAGCCCTGGGTCGCAAACGGGATTAGATACCCCGGTAGTCCAGGGTGTAAACGCTGCAGACTTGGTGTTGGGAACCCTTCGGGGGTGCTCAGTGCCGGAGAGAAGTTGTTAAGTCTGCTACTTGGGGAGTACGTCCGCAAGGATGAAACTTAAAGGAATTGGCGGGGGAGCACCGCAACGGGAGGAGCGTGCGGTTTAATTGGATTCAACGCCGAAAAACTCACCAGCAGCGACTGTTACATGAAAGTCAGGTTGATGACCTTACTAGATTTTCAGAGAGGTGGTGCATGGCCGTCGTCAGTTCGTACCGTAAGGCGTTCTCTTAAGTGAGATAACGAACAAGACCCTCACCAATAGTTGCTACCGTATCCCCCGGGGTACGAGCACACTATCGGGACCGCTGGCGCTAAGTCAGAGGAAGGAGAGGTCAACGGTAGGTCAGTATGCCCCGAATCTGCTGGGCTACACGCGCGCTACAAAGGGCGGGACAATGGGCTCCGACGCCGAAAGGCGAAGGTAATCTCGAAACCCGTCCGTAGTTCGGATTGAGGGTTGTAACTCACCCTCATGAAGCTGGATTCCGTAGTAATCGCGAGTCAACAACTCGCGGTGAATATGCCCCTGCTCCTTGCACACACCGCCCGTCAAACCACCCGAGTTGGGTTTCAGTGAGGCTGTCTCTTTCTGGGATTGTCGAACTGAGATTTAGCAAGGAGGGTTAAGTCGTAACAAGGTATCTGTAGGGGAACCTGCAGATGGATCACCTCCTACGCAGGGTGGGGCTTCGGCCCCACCCTCAAAAAAACTATGTGTGTATAAAATGAAAGCAAGGAAGTCTCTCGGACTTCCCGCGATTCCTTGGCAGCTTGCCATGCATCAAACGTAGCATCGAACGTCATTTGCCATTATATCTGAAGCAGCGGATGCCTTCATCCGTGCTCTCTTCATACCATTCTTTTTATCGCAATGCGGTTTATCGGACCATAATATGAGAAAGGACACCAAGAGCATCCTTATCCCGGCCGACACCCTTGAATGGTTGACAGTGGTGCTCTGGCTGATCCTGTGGGCATTCATGACAGCATCCGCACTGGCATTCCCCGGGACGATACCGATCCATTACGAGGCGGGTCAGCCTGACAGGTATGCCGGTTTCGCAGAGATGATGATCATACCTGTTTTGGTCTCATTGATGAATGTGCTGTTGATCTATCTGGCACGTTTCATCGGAAGGGGAAAGGAATACAGTTCCGTTGTGATCCGTGATGCCATTCTGATACTGACGATAGGCATCAACATACTGGTTCTCTTCATGGCATTCTCCATAATATGGGCCTCTGCATGATGCTCAGCTCTGCGCATAAGATGCATCATGCGGTTCATAATATCGAGGACTGGCACCTGCGGGGCAGTCATCATTTTATCTGACAGGAGTCTATAGGAGGCTCCATGCTCGCACAGGCGATTGAAAGGCTCAGAGGCAGTGAGAAGGTAATACTTGTCCACGGCAACGCGGACATGGATGCGATAGGATCCGCCTATGCCTTGGCAGAATGCTTCCCTCCTGCCCGGATATACGCCCCCGGGGGCCTTGACAGGGTCACCCGTGTCGTGAAAGAGAAATTGGGTATAGATGTCTCCGAATCCTGTGATATCGGCAATCCTGAGCTGATAGTGGTCGTCGATACCTCGTCACCGGATCAGATCGAAGGGGACATAGAAATCCCGGAGGGCAGCCTGATCATAGATCATCACATACCTACAGGCAAATGGTCCTCAATGGATCTTATATGCGATGATACCCGCACATCCTGCTCTGAGATAATATGGGATCTCGTGAAAGGATGTCCCGTTATAGGCAAGGATGTGCATCTGGCACTTCTCGGCGGGATGATCACTGACACCGGGCATCTGCAGTTCGCTACCGCCGCGACCCTGAGGGCATTCGCTGAGATCATGGAATGCGGCTCCCTGGAGATGGATGAGGTCCTGTCGCTCATGAGAGTGGATCAGTCCATGTCGGAAAGGACCGCCGTAGTGAAATGCCTGGGCCGTTCAAGATTCGAGAGGGTTGGCGATATGCTGGTTGCCGTATCCCTGAGCGGCAGCTTCGAAGCATCCTGTTGCAAAGGGCTCCTGTCCGCAGGTGCCGATGTGGCATTCGTAGCATCTCAGAGAGATGATGCCTTCAGGATAAGCTCCAGGGCAACTCAGGAGATGGTCAGGCGCGGCCTGCACCTGGGGGACATGCTGGCGGATCTGGGCACTGAGACCTGTTCGGACGGAGGCGGTCACGGGGCCGCCGCCGGGATATCAGGAACAGGCGATGCCGAAGCCATGCTGAACATGTGCACGAAGCGTACTATGGACGAGTTCCGCAGGATAAAATCCGGATCAGAGCTTGTTTAATTTCCGCAGTACTTCTCTCACAGCTTCCAGATTCTCGGGCCTCTTCTCGAAGTAAGCACTGACCGGCTCTATGCAGGCAGTTATGCCGTCAGCCGTGCCCTTCTTCAGGTCCATAGGATGAAGTTCTCCGGAGAAGTACGCATTCGTAAGGGACTCGTAATCATTGAAAGAGACAGGCCCGCCGAATTTCTCCGGTCTGGTGATGTCAAGTCTGCCCAATCTCGGGAATATGATGTACTTGCAGAGCATCAATACAGGGTTCACATCCTCTGTACCCGGCTCAGGAGGGCAGAAAGCCTTCTTCATCTTCCTCCCCACGTCCTCCGGGGAATCATGTATGTTGATGCTGCTGTCCGGGTTGCTCTTCGACATCTTCGAGGCCGCCGGGTTCATGCGGTCCCCCCCGGCCAATCCGGGGAGAAGCGGCGTGTGCAGAGCGACGGGCTTCTTCCATCCCAGCTTGTCCGCTGCATCCCTGGCCAGCATATTGGCGCGCCTCTGGTCCATGCCTGCGTACGAGAGGTCGACCCCCAGATCGAATATGTCCGTGGCCTGCAGTATGGGATAGAAGAGTTTGGATGAATCTATCTCCGCATCATCCTCGTTGCGACCCATGATGGTCATGGCTCTTTTAACTCTCTGAAGGGAGGTGACTTTGGCAACTTTGATGACCTTCTCCCAGTATTCGATCCCGTCAAGGAGATCAGAGGCATATTTGTACTCCACGCCGTCATCGGGGACGCCCAGGGCCCTGAAGCAATCCTCCATGTATCTGGCACATGTGCGTATGTTCTCGATATCGCCTCCGAGCTTGTCATTTATGTAAGCGTGCCAGTCAGCCCAGAACACTGTGACTTTGAATCCTGCATCCGCCAGGTCCCTGATCTTGGATGCGACAAGGACCCAGCCCAGGTGAACGAGCCCGGAGGGCTCGAACCCTATATACGCCGTGGGATGCTCCTTCGTTCTCAGGATCTCTCTCAGTTCTTCCTCGGTAACGATCTCTTCTGCGTTCCGAGCCACGAGCGCATACCTTTCTTCGGCGTTCATCGTATCGTCCCTCGATAGGCTCTCGATAAATAAATGGTGTGCATGCATTGCGATTTATCCATGCAGTGCGATGAGGGGGATATGTACGAGAAGCTTCGGGAAAGCGTACTGAGAAGCCCGATAGTGATGAGGAAAGGATATCCTTATTTCGTGAATCCCGTTGCGGACGGAGTGCCGCCTGCGGACCCGGAACTGATCGATGAGGTCACCGATGCCATGATAAGCGTGGGAAATTTCGACTGCGATCTGATAGCCGCCCCTGAAACCATGGGAATACCTCTTGCCGTGGAGATCTCCAGGAAATTGGGCATACCGTACGTTGCGATACGCAAGAAGAACTACGGTCTGCCCGGTGAGGTCTCCATCATCCAGCACACAGGGTACTCTGAATCCGTGATGTACATAAACTCCGTCTTCAAGGGAGACAGGGTCGCCATAGTGGACGATGTGCTCAGCACCGGGGGCACGATCGCAGCCATGGTGCGGGCCATGAGAGAACGGATAGGGTGCGAGATCACGGACATAGTGATGGTCTTCGATAAGAGCGGGAACAAAGCATCCGTGGAGAGCAGTATAGGCATGAGCATCAAGACCCTTCTGAAGGTGACGATAAGCGAGGGCAGGGTCAGGATCCTGGATTAGAACAGGTCACGCTAACTGTATCTGTTCCTCTTTTACGAAACTTCGTGTGATCATCAGGGCATGGACCTGTCCCTGATAGTCCTGGTGATCTATGCAAGCCTGATAGGTGCTGCCATAGGTACGGCCTCAGGTCTCATCCCGGGGATACATGTGAATACGCTGGCGATCCTCATGGCGGTGAGCATGCCCTTCATCGCGGATGCGATGTCCGGATTCATACCTGCCGAGCAGTTCCCTCTGCTGATGTCCTCCGCAGTCGTGTCAGCTGCGGTCGTGCATTCTTTCACCGATTTCGTGCCCTCTGTATTCATCGGTGCCCCGGACCCGGACGAGGGCCTCTCCCTTCTGCCGGGTCACAGGCTGCTCAGGGAAGGCAAAGGCATGCTGGCCGTCAGATCAGCGGCCTTCGGGAGCCTTGTCGGAGCATCGATCTCGATAATCCTGGCGATACCTCTGCAATATGTCATGCTGTCCGGGTTGTCCGGTATATTGGAGTACGTAACGGTCCCGGTACTCATCATTGTCATATCCGCCACAGTTCTGCATGAGAAGGGCAGAGCCCGTAAATCATGGGCACTGGCACTTATAACCATCTCCGGTGCTCTCGGATGCATGTCCATGGTGTCGAACTCGGATTGGAGCGGCCCCACCGGTCTCGGCAGCGTATTGTTCCCTCTGTTGACAGGGCTTTTCGGGGTCCCTCCGATACTCCAATCCGCCGGCAGCGGAGAGATACCTGAGCAGGAGGACGGCTCCGGCGGCAACGATCTGATGCCTGGGACCAAGGGCGTTCTGGCGGGAGGGGTGGCAGGATGGTTCCCCGGGGTGACGGCCACCGTATGTGCCACGATGGCTGCGATCGTATCCAAGGAAGACAAACCTGAGAGATTCATATCCATGGTCTCATCGGTGGGAACGGCCTCGGTCGTATTCACCCTCATTACGCTGTCGGTTACAGGCAACGGCAGGTCCGGAACGATGCTGGTAGTCAAGGATCTGGTGGGAGGGGACCTCACAGGGCTGTGCACCCCGTCCTTTGCCGCTCTCCTTTTGAGCGTGGCACTGGCATCGCTGATGGGCTACATCATCACAATATGGTCAGGCCGGGCGCTTTCCAGCATGATCTCGG
>JAAYKC010000013.1 GCA_012522645.1 Thermoplasmatales archaeon | reverse complement strand
TTCAGTGCCTCCTCCCGATCCTTCTTCGTCACGAACGGCAGGAGGTGGTCGGCATCAGAATAGGAGCCCATGCCCCCCGTGTTCGGTCCGACATCGCCTTCGTAGGCCCTTTTGTGGTCCTGGACCAGGGGCATCGGAGCTATGTTCGCGCCGTCGCAGAACACCATCTGAGTGAATTCCTCCCCGATGGCCCTCTCCTCGAGTATGACCCCGGCTCCCCCTATGTTCTGATCGAAGATCTCGTTGATGTACTCCATCGTCTCCTCGAAGCTGTTGAGGTGCTCGCCCTGGACCTTCACTCCCTTACCGCCGGTGAGACCGATCGGCTTCACTACGATCTCGTGTCCTATCGTTTTAAGATAAGCCTCCGCATCCTTTGCGCTATCGAAGGATGCGAACCCCAGATTGCCCTCTATGCCGTGATCCTGCACGAGGTTCCTCATGAATGATTTGGACGTTTCTATCCTGGCAGCGGCCTTGGTGGGTGATGCGCAAGGTATCCCCGCTTCCTCAAGGGCATCCACGATACCCGCCTCCAAAGGAGCCTCCGGACCTATGAACGCCAGTTCCACCGAGTTCTCCAGAGCGAATCCGCATACCTTCTCAATATCCCGCTCGTCTATCAGCGCATATTTCGCCGCTCTTGCGATTATCCCCGGATTGGCGTTCTTCATGACCGCATAGATCTCGGAGCCGGCTTTGTGGAAAGCTTCCACGGCCGCATGCTCCCTCCCGCCTCCGCCTACGGTGAGCACCCTCATGTTCACAGCCCCATTTCCGCGATTATCTCATCCACGCCAACGTCCTTCTTGACGCTGCATCTCATGATCTCCCGCCTGCCGCCGGTAAGTTTGGAGTAGTCCCCGGCGATAATATCCGGATCAACATCCACAGCATCGGCGATGTCGATTTTGTTAAGGACGGCGATATCGGAATGCAGGAAAATCTCCGGGTGCTTCCTGACCATGTCATCCCCCTCGGTAACGGATATCACGACGGCCCTGATATCGGTTCCCAGAGGGAAATCGGCAGGGCACACGAGATTACCGACGTTCTCTATGAGCAGCACGTCCATCTTCTCGAGGTCCATTCTGTGCAGGGACTTGTGTATCATATTTGCATCAAGGTGGCACTCCTTGCCGGTGTTGCAGTTGCAGGCATCTATTCCTGCCTTCTTCATCCTTCCGAAGTCGTCCTCTCCCGTGACGTCACCGGCGATGGCCCCGACCCTGAGCCCTTTAGCGGCAAGTTTCTCTCCCATCCTGACTATCAATGATGTCTTCCCGGACCCTATGGAGCCCATGAAGTCCACTGACACTATGTTGTGCTCCTTCAGCAGATCGTAGTTCTCACGGGCCAATTTGCTGTTCTCCCGCAGAACATCGTACTCCATGCTTACGTCAGTGATCTTATGCATGCTCCCTCGAATCAGCTAATCGGTATTAACCGTTACCCAATCGTACGGGGCGGTATCCTGCCCGAAACCCGTCTTTTGCGCGCGCAAAGTATCATTACAGGGAAGAATCATAACCAGCATCGTACGGGGCGGGCCCACTATGTATGCGGACGGAAAATTGTGGATAGCTAAGGCGGATGACAGGATCTGTCTTCTCCCAAAGTATGCGAACAGGCACGGACTGATCGCAGGTGCCAGCGGCACGGGGAAGACGGTCACGATAAAGGTAATGGCGGAGTCGTTCAGTGCCATGGGAGTTCCGGTATTCATGGCCGACATCAAGGGAGACGTCGGCGGTCTCTGCAGAGCCGGCAGGGACAGCGAGAACATGAGGAAAAGGATCTCCTCCCTCGGAGTCGACGGATTCGATTACGCAGGCTATCCCTGCGAGTTCTGGGACATATACGGGGAGAAGGGGCATCCGGTCAGGACGACACTGGAATCCATGGGGACGGATCTCCTTTCCAGGCTCATGGGGATGTCCGATGTTCAGGAGGATGTTCTGAGGATCGTGTTCAGGATATGCGGCGATGAGGGGTGGAGACTTGTTGATACCAAGGACCTGCGGGCCGCAGTCAGCTTCATAAGTGACCACAGGAAGGATTATGAAGGTGAATACGGCAGCCTCAATCCGCAGTCCCTCAGCGTCATACAGAGGTCGGTAATGGCCCTTGAGGACATAGGGGGGGACATGTTCTTCGGAGAGCCCGCTCTGGAGATGGCTGATTGGATGAGCACTGCCACGGACGGCCGGGGCATCATCAATATATTGTCGGGAGAGAGGTTGGCGAGGAATCCGAAACTGTATTCAACATTCATGATCTGGCTCATGGAAGAGCTGTTCAATGTGCTCCCTGAGGTGGGCGATCTTGACAAGCCCAAGCTGGTGTTCTTCTTCGATGAGGCTCACATGCTGTTCACCGATTCGCCTCCGGCACTGACAAGGAAAGTGGAGCAGACGGTCAAGCTGATCCGTTCCAAAGGTGTGGGCATATACTTCATATCACAGAGCCCGTCTGATATACCGGACGGAGTGCTGGCACAATTGAGCAACAGAGTCCAGCACGCACTTCGCGCCTATACTCCGAAAGAGCAGAAAGCGGTGCGTGCGGCAGCGGAGTCGTTCCGCACCAACCCCAAATTCAAGACGGCGGATGCGATAATGGAACTGGCAACGGGAGAAGCCCTGGTCTCGTTCCTGGATGAGAAAGGCAGCCCGTCCGTCGTGGAGAGAGCGATGATCCTCCCTCCCCAGTCATTCCTGGGGGCGATAAGCGATGATGATTACAAGGTCATGACGGAGAGCAGTGTGCTCAATGCCAAGTACAAGGATCCGGTGGATGCGGAAACGGCCTATGAGGAGCTGACCGCGATCAGGAAGGCTGAGGCCGAAGATGCTAAGAAGGCCGAGAAGGAGAAACCTAAAAAGACAACATCCTCTTCCGGGACGAGCAAGGCCGCATCCCGTACGGCGAAGGTCGTGGATAAAACAATAGGCAATGCCGCTTCCGCCATAGGGAGGGGGCTGGGCAACAAGATCTCCAAAGGATTGTTCGGAAGGTAGAATCATGGTTTATTCTGAAATGCTGTCAAAGAAATTGGAAGGGGCGGATGCGAAGGAAGGCGACCGCATCTCCCTCAGGAAGGGGGACGAGGAATATGTGGGGCGCCTGATGGCTCATCACGATTTCAGTGCTCCCGACATACTGATACTGAAGATGAGCAGCGGATACAACATAGGCATCCGGGTTCTGAAGGACAGCGAGATAAAGGTCCTGGAGAGGCCTGCGGTAAAGACGGTGGAGAGGGAGGAACCGGAGCCCAGGAAAGGACTTCCGAACATCTCTCTTGTCAGCACCGGAGGCACCATCGCATCATTCGTGGACTATCGTACAGGGGCGGTGCGTCCTGCCATGTCCGCATCGGAGCTGGTGGACGCGGTCCCCGAGCTGAGGGACATAGCCAACATCAAGACCAGGCCTCTCTTCTCGATATTCTCGGAGAACATGGACATCATCCACTGGCAGAAGCTTGCCGATGCAGTGGCCGAGGAGATAAACGCAGGTGCCGATGCGGTCATAGTCCCGCACGGAACGGATACCATGAGCTACACGGCGGCAGCTCTCAGCTTCATGCTGGGAGACGTCCCCAAACCTGTCGTCTTGGTCGGGGCCCAGAGGTCCTCGGACCGCCCCTCATCGGATGCCTTCAGTAATCTGATGGCATGTGCCAGATTCTGCGCCGAAGGCAAGGCGGCAGGGGTGTTCGTTGTGATGCACGAGGGATTGGGGGACGATCTGTTCTCGGTGCATATAGGTTCCAGGGTGAGGAAGATGCACACGTCCCGCAGGGACGCCTTCAGGAGCATCAACGTACCGCCGGCGGCCACGGTCAGCAAGGACGGCAAAGTGGAGTACCTTACTGAGCTCAGAGCCCCGTCACCGGGGAAGGCAGAGGCCAGGACCGCCATGGATGACGGCACGATCCTGTTGCAGTACTATCCCGGAATGGATCCCAAGGTGTTCGCTCCGATAATATCGGGGAGCCGCGGAGTTGTCATAGCGGGCACAGGCCTGGGTCATGTGGGCGAGCCGATGTGCAGGGTCCTGAAGGACGCCTGTGACAGGGGCATCGCGGTGATAATGACGACCCAATGCCTGGGAGGCACCACCAACATGAATGTTTATGATACGGGCAGGGATCTGCTCTCAGCGGGGGTGATCCCGGTCGGGGACATGCTTCCGGAGGTTGCCTATGTGAAACTCATGTGGGCGCTGGCCAACAGCGAATCCGTTGAAGATGCGAAGAGGATGATGACCGAGACTATGGCGAATGAGTCCGGCAACAGGAGGTGCCTGCTGTGAAGGACGCTCAGGAAATAGTATGCGGGATAGAGATACATCAGCAACTGAGCACCAGGAAGCTGTTCTGCTCCTGCGAGAGCCGTCTGTGCGATGAGGGTGAAGGCGCCTATTTCAGGAAGCTGAGGCCTACCACCGGAGAGTCCGGGGAGATTGACAGAGCAGCACTGGCACAATACAATAAGGGCATGGGATTCAGATACCAGATGGCTGAAGACGTATCATGCCTCGTGGATCTGGACGAGGAACCTCCGAGCGGGCCGGATCCGGAGGCCCTGGAAACAGCATTGGTGTTCTCGGAGATGCTCCATGCCAAGATAGCGGATGAGATCCATTTCATGAGGAAGGTGGTGGTCGACGGCTCCAACACCGGAGGTTATCAGAGGTCCGCTCTGATATCCACGGGAGGATGGGTCGAGGTCAACGGCAGGAGGATATCCATACTCTCCGTGTGCCTGGAAGAGGATGCAGCCAGGAAGATAGAGGAGAAGGACGGGGAGATCACATTCCGTCTTGACCGTCTCGGGATACCGCTGATAGAGGTTGCTACCGGACCGGATATAAGGAGCCCGGAGGAGGCCATGGAGACCGCCCTCAGGATCGGGACGCTTCTGAGAGCCACGAAGAGGGTCAAGAGGGGCATAGGCACCATCAGGGAGGACCTGAACATATCGATACCCGGCGGGGCCAGAGTGGAGCTGAAAGGTGCTCAGGAACTCAGAATGCTGCCTGACTATGTCGCGAACGAAGCGAAGAGGCAGAAGATGCTGCTCACGATAAAGGATATACTGATCCAAAGAGGAACAGAACCAGCGGATACGGGAACAGAGGATGTGACCGACATATTCGCCGGCTCGGAGTCCAAGGTGATCAAAGGTGCGCTGTCCTCCAAGGGGAAGGTACTGGCCGTCAGACTGCCGGGATTCGCGGGAGTGATGAACGGAGACGGCGGCAATCTTCGTCTGGGTGCGGAGATGGCACAAAGAGCCAGGTCCCACGGCGTCAAGGGCATCTTCCATTCCGACGAGCTGCCTGCCTACGGCATAGAGCAAAGATGCGTCGACGATCTCATAGGCAGATTGGGGATGAACGGCGCTAATGATGCGTTCGCCATATGCGCGGCACCGGAGAGGAAGGCCCGTTCCGCTCTCACAGCCGCAGTTGAAAGAGCCAATGAGGCTCTGACCGGGGTCCCGGAGGAGACAAGGGACCCGCTGCCGGACGGCACGTCGAAGTACTCAAGGCCCCTGCCGGGAGCATCCAGGATGTATCCGGAGACGGATGTTCCGCCCATCGGGATAACCGACAGCAGATTAGATCACATACGGGCCGATCTCCCGGAGCTGCCCGAGGAGACGGAGGAGAGGCTCATCAGGGAGCACGGGGTGAACAGGCAGCAGGCCAGACAACTGGTCAGACAGGACTTCTCGGAGCTGTTCGAGCGCATCTGCAGTGCTTACAGCGACATGTCCGCAGCAGCGGCGACCACGTTCCTGAACACATACAGTGAGCTGGAGAGATCGGGGGTGGATACTTCCCGGATAAGCGAGGAGGATATCATGGCAGCATTCTCCATGCTCTCGGAATCCAAATTCGCCAAAGAGGCGCTTCCCGAGATATTGAAGGAGATCGCTGCCGGAACGCCTCCGGAGAAGGCCCCGGCCAAGTTAGGTCTCGAGTCCGTCGATGACAGTGAGGCCCAGAGGATAATCGAATCCGTCGTGAAGGAACGGGAAGAGTTCGTGAGATCCAAGGGGAAAGCGGCAGCAGGTCCTCTCATGGGCCCTGTAATGGAATCCCTCAGGGGTAAAGTGGACGGCAAGAAAGCCAGCAGACTCCTGTCTGAGGCCATAGAGAAGCTGATCGGCTAAGGTCTGATCTCCAGGACCCGCAGGGTCTCGAAGAAGAGATGCAGACGTCCCAGCTCAGAGACCTCCGTGTCCTTCAGCAGACCTTCCAGTTTCTCCTGGTCCATCAGAGATGAGACGACGATTATGATCCTCCCTCCGCACTCAAGATGCTTCTTCGCACAATCCAGCACCCGGGGGAGGGGGCCTGTGCCGTCAGGCCCTCCGGACCATGCGGTCTCCAGGGCACCGTCCTCGCTCACCGGCAGATAGGGCAGGTTGAAGACGAAGGTATCGAAGACGCCTCTGACGTGATCGCACACATCGGACACAAGGACGGTCGCTTCCAGACCGTTCCTGAGGAAGTTCTCCACGGTGCACTCCACAGCCCGTTCATTCACATCGACAGCCGTAACCAGAGCTCCGTTACTGGCACAGTGCAGGGACACGATCCCTGAGCCGCATCCGATCTCCAGAACGGATTCACCCCTGTAAACATCGAAGGACTCGATCAGCAGATAGCTGTCCTCAGACGGGGGATATACGTCCGGGGTCGTCTTAACGGATATGCGCTCATCGATCTTCATTCTGTTACGTAATCGCATTATCAATTTACGGATTGTGCCCGGCTTTC
>JAAYKC010000097.1 GCA_012522645.1 Thermoplasmatales archaeon | reverse complement strand
GTTTTTTGTCTGAATCTTGAGAGGATCAATTTCACCAGGCTGTTTTACAGCACATATTGCACCAATCGAGTGAAGGTTGACGGGATCGAATCTTACCAGCAGCTGTTGGAGATATCTGAACTCAAAGGAAAGAAACAGTGAAAGAACCGAGATTTAGATTTTGATAATTGTTTGAACTCGACACTCGTGCGACCGCTAATCGCGCTTTATTCCATTATGCGTTCTCCATGGAAACGGTAAGTCAATTCAATAAGTCAGACATTTCGTACACAACGCCCTTCTTCTGGGAGGCGACCCACTTTGCGGCCATGACCGCTCCGCCCACGAAGATCTCCCTCGAATGGGCCTGATGGTGCAGCTCAATACGTTCGGAGTTGCCTATGAACATTACTGTATGATCACCAACGATATCTCCGCCTCTGACCGCGTGTATCCCTATTTCTTTACCGCGCGGGCAGAGACCTTCGCGTCCGAAGACGAGATCCTTCCCGCCCATCTCCTTGCTGATTATCTCCGCTGCGGTCATCGCGGTGCCGCTTGGCGCATCCTTCTTCTGATTGTGATGTGCTTCGATTATCTCCACATCGTAATCATTACCGAGATACTTTGCAGCATCCTTGATCAGTTTGAAGAAGACCCCTACACCTATGGAATAATTGGAGGATATCACCGCCGCAACGTTGTTCTTTATGACGGCGTCAGTGATATTCGTCTTCTGCTCTGCCGTGAGTCCCGTTGTACCGATGATGAGGTTAACACCTGCAGTTGCGGCCGCGGGTGCATTCACCGCGGTCGCCGGAGCTATAGTGAAATCAATGAGAACATCGGTCTTCGTCTCCTTCAGAACGGATGAGAGATCCTTTGAATCAGATACGGGAACGTTCAGCTTCCCTGCGCCGATGACCTCGCCGACATCCGCCCCTATGTTCACAAGATCAAATGCCGCCGACAGCACAATTCCGTCAGTTGCCAGGATACGGCGTATGATCAGACTGCCCATCTTGCCGCAGGCACCCACCAGTGCTGCTCTGATCTCACTCATCAGAATACGCCCCCATATGTTATTATGCATTTTTGGCGAATGGATGAGACGAGTGCGCTGGACAATTTGACGATATGTTCTCCGTTCATGTCAGATCGGAACACAATCTGAAAATGGATATTTAACGGGTGGTGTGAAGCAGCTGCGCCGCATATTGTATTTTCAATAAAGATGTGGATTGACCTGATCTGACCTATTTTGATTATTTACTCATATTTGTTCGATCCTGAGTCCGGCGCACAGAATAGTTCGCATAAAACGAAAAATACAAACCGATAGAGTTCAGAACGGACGGACCCATTCACTGAATTAAAAAATCTCCGGGGATATCATCCCCATAAATAGTTTATTGGTACTCCTGCGAGAAACCGCAGGAGTACCGGAATCATTCCTCCTTCTCGACCGACTCTTCTGCAGGAACATCCTCGGATACAGAAGCCAATTCTTCGAGACCCGCACTCTCACCCCATTTAGTGCGCCTTCCGGAATTGATTAGAATTCCGAACGCGAACACGCACAGCAAGATGCAGACGACAGCGAACACGGTCCCGTTATTATCTGGCGGACTCAAACCCTCGGAATACACTTTGATCTCGGCAAGTGTCAGATCTTCGGTTTCAGAGGATGGGACTAAGAATATATCATAATCGTTCGAATACGTGGAATTCACCGAATACAGCTTTCCGGCCTCCATCCAGATGGCCAGATTATTTGATTTTATCACAACTGCATTATACTTCGACGTATCGAAATCCACGGCGATAGAGAAGCTCTGAGGTCCGTAGAATGATGATGTGGCATTGTATTTCGTTATGGTGACGTCGCTATAGGAGTGCGTTCTCGATTCTGAGTCATAGGCACTCATGTAGTTCGGGGAGCTGTTCGATTTCGTCATATCAACGAGAACGTATCCATTGACATACTCTCCGAAAACCTGTGGCAAATCTTTGTAGTATGCAGATCCATCGGCCTTATTCTTCTCAACGATGTTCTTAACGAATTGTTTCTCATCATCGCTGTCTCTAATGAAGTAATAAGTAGATTCGTGGCTATATACACGTCCGGTGAGAGGATCGTTCCCTGCGAATTTCACCCAATACTTGTTCAGTCCGACTGTCATCGTATTTTCGAAATCAGTGACGGCGGGCAGATCTACTAATGGAGATATGGAGTACTTCAGAGAGAGTTTTGTCCAATCTCTATCACTATCGTAGTATTCAATGCAGAAATAATACGAACCTGAAACATTTACTTTCACGGTCCCTTTTCCTTTGTCAAAGTACGGGGCGTTGTAGTTTTCCATACCGAACTGATAAAGGTAAATACTCTTTCCGTCGATTGTACTCTCCGCATCATCGTTGAGCGGCTCACAGGTGATACTGTATGTTCCGGCAGGAATGTAGATCGTCTCCGGTTTCTCACTCAGCTTGATGAACGGAACACCGTATCATTGGTCGACCAGACCTTTGGACAGTACATAATACGATTCGTTGTAGATGGGGTCCGCAACATGCGCCGGATCCGATTCAACATCAGAGAATGATTTGGTACCTGCAATGATGTCCTTCGCAAGCTGTTCCGGAGATATACTAAAGAAATAATCGCCGTGATCGGAATAGGAATAGGAATAGGAATAGACTATGGGATTGTCGGTGTATGATACTCCGGAATTATCAGAGTATATCTTGATCTCTTTCATTCCTTCGTCCGCAGCCGAATCATCGGAAGAAATCACAAATAGTGCGCAGGAGCACATAACCAACACAAGAACCAATGAAATAAATCTACTCTTCATCACACATCCCTCCTTTTAACTACGTAATATCCGAGGAAGAGGAACAGCGCCCCGGACAGAATGCATACAATACTCATGATGATCGGATTCCCTCCGACGGAAAAGTCGATGAGTCCGTGAACGATATTGCTGAAAATGCCGTTGAAAGATATCACCACGTTGGTGTATCCGAGCATGTTCAATGCCACTTCGGCACCGAAGCAGGGCAGATATCCGAGGATCTTGGAGATCACATCCATCTTGAAGAACACAGGAACAATCTCTGCAATCAACGGCAGTACGATGAATAGCAGAATAAAGGGAAGCATCGTGGAACCTCTTTTGAGCTTGGTGCTGAGCATGTATGTGGTGGAACAGCAGAAGAACACGAAGCACAGCGACACCATCAGCGATCTGAAGAGATCCCAGGTGTAGGTACGGTCTGTTCCGGTCATTGTGAGAAGCATTGCGATACCGTATGCGGCCGCGACAATGCCTCCGACAAGGGTGAACGCAGCAAGGAACTTTCCCATGTAGAACGAGGATCTAGACATGGGCAGTGGCAGTGAAAGGAATGCTGTGCGCTCATTGAATTCCTGCGAGAGTATGGAACCGCAGGCGATACACGAGAGCAACACGATGAGGATAGGCATGAACGAGAGTATCCCTGCAATTGCGATGTTGGTGACTGCCGAAGTGGGGAGCAACCACTCCAGAATGTATATGCCCTTTATTGCATAGTAGATGACGGGCATCAAAATAAGCAATACCGAAGATAGCACCATTACCCTCTGCCTGGTGTACCTCTTCATCTGCACGAAGTAACATTGCATAGTCTGGCTCATCTTTGACGGAAGAGCATAGACAACGTCCCTGTGAGCCTGATGATCGGTAAGGTCCCTCGACGATTCGTCATAGGAATCGACGATTGTTTTCTTAACCTTCTTCGCTTTCTTCTCCTTTCTGCTCATTTTATATTCACCCTCGCTTCGTCGGTGAGCTTCATGTAGAGGGATTCGATATCGGCACCGGTCTCATTCATGCAAAGAAGTCTTAACTTGTGAGCATACACAAGATCAACGATGTCTGCCTGCTGATCGTCAGTTCCATTGAAGGAGAACTTCACTGACCCTTCCCCCATCTTTTCGAAATTAGAGACTCCGGTCATTGCGTTGATATCCGAAATGAATTTATTCGTCAGATCTCCGAGCATTCTCAATTCAATGGCAACGGTGTTCTCATTCTGGGCAAGATTATGGATAAGTTTGTTCACATCCCCGCTGATGATCGTCTTTCCGTGGTTGATCATCGTCATCGAGGTACACATCTCCGACACTTCCTTCAGGATATGCGTACTGATAAGAAGGGACATGCCCCTTTCCTTCAATGAATTCATAGTCCTTCTGATCTCGATCATCCCTCTGGGATCGAGACCGGAAGTAGGCTCATCAAGAAGAACGAGATTAGGATTGGGGAACATAGCCACTGCCAGGGAAACTCTCTGCCTCATTCCTTTTGAGAATTCTCCGATATTCTTATCGCGCCAGGACCACATTCTCACTTCCTCGAGAACATCCCTTGCGCGGATTTTGATCTCTTTATTCGAAAGACCGTGAATGCGTCCAACGTACTGCATCATCTCCGTAGGGGTGAAATTAGGATAACTTTCCGGAGTCTCGATGACGCACCCAACATGTGTCATCGCATTCCTGTGCTTTACGGAATCGATACCGTTGATGTATATCTTACCCTTGGTGGGAGATATTAGTCCGGTAATGGATTTCAGAGTGGTGCTTTTTCCGGCACCATTCGGTCCCAAGAGGCCCATGAACTCGCCCTTCTTCACTTTGAGGGAAAGGTTGTCGACGGCAGTGAAGTTGCCGAACCTCTTTGTGAGATTTCTTACATCCAGGGAAAGACCCTGTCCGATATCAGAATCATCATCCATGGGGGTGAAGCCAATTACTTGTATATCTCGAGTTCGGCAAAACATCAGGTTCAGGACATTCATTTTAGAGCCAAGCATGAATAGATCATTACCGATCGGTACGATCGCCTGCGCGAGAGAACATCTTGAGAAATTAGGTTTTGATGAGCTTTTCAACCGTTCTAAGTGCAAAGGACAGCCGCTCGTCTGTGCCGTCATATCATACCGCCTCACGGAGAATTTCTTCGTGGAGGGCTGCGGCCGTCGGTCAAAGTCTTCAGAGGTCAGGAACGAAACGGGCATCCGAGGGATCGTAAGTCATAGGGCGATCAACCGCACCGTGGAACGTACAGGCGATATCATGTCGGAGGTTTTGACGCATTTACGGAAGTCGTTGTTCTCTATGTATGATTGGAGCAAAAGGACGTGAATATAGATACCATCCGTCTAAGTGTATTCGAAAGGCACCAGAATGTATGATCTCGGATATTCCAGGGACAGACATCCTGAGTTCGGACAGGTCAACTTCGGATCTGCGGAACTGAGAGAACCGATCAATATACTTATCGATCTGTCCATGGACCGCGGGAATGCTTCCGACTCCGTTCAGTTCATTGGGATCGTCATCAGTGATCATCAGATGCATAGCTCGATTTCTGGATTTCGGATGAACCGCTTCTGCAGCTTAACGACTTCCCTACAGGTGCTGTAGGGTGTATGGCCGAGGACAATGACAACGGATGCTTCAGGGTCATGAAGAAGTATACGAAGTCAAAGAAGATAGGAAAGCGGCAACGCTAGGGGATGTCGACCCCTCGCCGGCATTGCCCCCTGGCCATACATGCCTAGCTGAGGTTTGTATCTTACGTATACAATCTTATCCTTTCTAATTGATATCTTCGATTATTGCATTTTTCTTCTTTGGATATTCTCCATATTGGTATCGGCCGCAGGGATTATGCTGTAGGTTACGGGCGGATCTTGCCGCGAGGTCTTTGCATTGTCAATAATAACCCGGAGCGTTCTAAATAAGAGCTGAACCATCCCTTCACTATGGCAGCAGCGAAGATAAAGTTCGATCCCTCCCTGATCGAGGAGATAGATTGTGAGGCAAAGGTCATAAGATTCAGGAAGGGGGGATGGCTGCGCCGCATCACCGGTTCCAGGCTGGGGACCATACTGCAATGCAACGATTTCGACACGCCCTTCTCCGCCGCCCTCGCCATGGCGGGGATATACAGCAAATACGAGACGAACAAGTATCTCGAAGCCGGGTCGATCATAGAGCCGAAGATCAGGAACTACCTGCGCACCGACGGGAAAAACAGATTATCCGAGGCCCTCGGCG
>JAAYKC010000096.1 GCA_012522645.1 Thermoplasmatales archaeon | reverse complement strand
TCATCGATGTGGTCGCCGTAACGGAATCTATGCCCGTGACCCAGCGGATGTTGGCTATGCCCCTGCCCTTGTTGTCGAACTTGGTCGTGCTGACCAACGGCTTGAACTCAGGCCAAACATCCCCTATGTCCGCATCTATGTAGCAGTTCTTCTCCGATCCTGTGATGAAGGGTCTCCCCGACGTCAGCCGAACGAAGTACCAGTCATCAGTTATTAGGCGGGAGTCCCCCGTCCTCAGGAGTCCCCAGGACTGGGTGGTCTTCCCTGTCTTCGAGGGCGCCACCAGTGTGACCCCTATGCCGTCCAGGTCGATGGCCGCACCGTGGACGCTGTGTATCGAGTGCGAATCCTCCAGGATGTCGGCCGCCACCGCCAGGGCGATGCTCTTTATCCAGCCGTAGTAATCGAAGTTGATCAGGAAGACCGTGAATGTGGACCTGTCGTACAGGACCTCCATATCCCTGCCCTCCTCATACACGGATATTATGCGGGCGTGGGACTTCACGATGGTGCTCATGGCATAGAAGTTGTCCACCCACATGTCCATGACGTGGTGCTCTTCCGTGTACAATTTAACGCATATGCCTGATATGTCGGCTTTCCCCGAGTGGAACTTGCGACTCTCGTATCTCTGCCGCATCCTGACCGTATCCTCCGGCCCTATCGCCTTTACCACATAGCTCATGCTACCTCGATAGGCTAGGCTGCTTAAATTCACTGAGCCTGATCCTCGCCGGCCAGGGCCCTGTCCTGCCGGACCGCATCCCCTTCCGTATCTATCTCGACCCAGTTGTAGAACATGTTCTCCCGCCCCCAATCCGCCAGGGCCCTCAGTACCGGTACGAGGGACGTGCCCTTCGCTGTGATGGAGTACTCCACTCTGGGAGGCGCCTCCGGATACACGGTCCTTTCGACGATCCCGTCCTTCTCCAGCTCCCTCAGCTGCTTGGTCAGCATCCTGGGCGAGACGCCCTCCACTGATTTCACAAGCTCATTGAATCTCTTCGGGCCCCATTTGGCCAGAACGCACAGTATGGTGCTCTTCCATCTGCCCTCCAGGACCGACATCGTGGCATCCACTGCGCAGTCCATCCTGGGCCTCTCCTGGCGGGAATGCATGGGTAAGGTACACGTATGTAACTATAATAATGTGACTAACAAGAACTAAATATAGATACTAACATAATGTTACTTGGTGTGATATGACCAAAACTCTAGTCATTCTGGGCTCCCCCCGGAAGGGAGCGAACTCCGAGACGATCGCCATGGCGATGGCCGGCGCATCCGAGAAGAAGGGCAACACGGTAAAGACCTACAGGCTCAACGATCTCAAGAACGTCAAAGGCTGCCAGGGCTGCAACGCGTGCAAGGAGAAAGGCTACTGCATAGTCAAGGACGACCATGCCCTGATCCTTGCGGATGTGAAGGACGCCGATTCGATAATAATGGCCAGCCCGACGTACTACGGAGAGGTCTCCGGCCAGCTCAGGCTGTTCATGGACAGGTTTTACAGCTTCCTTGACGGCGGCATGAAGTCCACCATGCCTAAGGGCAAGAAGGTGGCCATCTGCGTAACATGCATGTCCGGCCTCGAGGGGGCGAAGGGCGTTGCGGACTGGATAGAGAAGATCTGGGCGAAGTACTACGGTCAGGAGATCGTGGGGAAGATCGTCCGCGGGGGAAGCGGCGCACCGACCGATGCATCGAATGATGCTGAGGTGATGGCTCAGGCTGTCGCCGTCGGCGCGAAGCTCTGAAGCAAAAAGTATTTTAGCGCGACCGCATCCGCCAT
>JAAYKC010000095.1 GCA_012522645.1 Thermoplasmatales archaeon | reverse complement strand
TCGAAGAGGTATATAATACCTCGTCAATCTTCATTTCCGTTCGATACCAGACCGAACAGATACACGATGGTTCACATCGCGCATCCCCCTCTAATCCCCCCTTCTATTTATAGGTTTAGGACTGAGCATGTCCAGTATCCACAGCGTGGCCTCAGAGGCCCGTGTTTTCCGAGCAAACTGCCGCCAAAGGAACGGGATCCGGGATATCGCTGCGGCGGGACATCCTCTCGATCTCCATGTCCTCCAGCACCGTGAACGCGATCTTCCCCACCTTCGTCTTCGGCATCTCATCCAGGAGCTCGAATTCTTTGGGCACGGCATACACGGAGATGTTCTCCCTGCAATGCGCCTTTACGGATCTCAGAACGGCATCTCTCCCTCCGGCCCCGGGCCTCAGGACCAGGAATGCCTTCACACGCTGGGACCTGATCGCATCGGGCACCCCGATGACGCATGATGATTCCACGGCGGGATGCCTGTTCAATATGTCCTCTATATGACTGGGGTATACGTTGTACCCGGAGCTTATGATCATCCTTTTGAGCCTCTGACGGAAATAGACATAGCCGTCCTCATCCATCATCCCTATATCCCCTGTATGCAGCCAATTACGCCCGTCATCGTGGAGCCTTAAGGTCTTCTCATTCTCCTCAGGCTCGTCGACGTACCCGATCATGACCGAAGGGCCGGATATGCATATCTCACCGTCCGTGCCGTACTCTGCGGTCTCCGTGGTGCCTATATTCACTATCTTATAGTATGTATCAGGGAAGGGTATCCCTATGCTCCCTCTCCTCTGCCCGCCCTTCGGAGTAAGACATGATGCGGTAACGCATTCCGTCAGACCGTAGCCCTCGCGCAGATCGGCCGAGCATTTCCTTTCCCTGAGGAACGCATCGGTCCTGTCCCTGAGACCGGGGGAGAGGACGTCACCGCCTACGAACACGCCTACGAGGCTGGAGAGATCCGCCTTCTTGAGGCAGTTATTGCGCACCATATGCTCGAACAGCGTCGGAACGGCCGCGATGAAATTGGGACGCCCCCTGACCAGCAGCTTAGCGTACGAATCCGGGGTGAATCTGGGAACGAGTATGCATGTTCCCCCCTGGCAGAGGAACAGATGAACCCCTATGCACAGGCCGAAGCCGTGGAACATGGGCATCGCCGAAAGCACCTTGACGTTTTCCCTCTGATAGAGTTCACTCATCTCTATGGTCTGCGTCATAGTGGCGTTGAAATTGGCTGAGGACAGGAGAACTCCCTTCGGAGTGCCTGTCGTCCCGCCGCTGTAGAGTATGACCGCCGGATCCTCGTGAGAGGAATCGGGATCGGGAAGCTCCCCGTCCCCGCTTCCGGCCAGGAAATCCTTCCATTTCACTATCTTATCCGAATTCGGCAGTGGCGGGACCTTCCTTCCTGTGGTCAGCGAGAACGCCAGACTGCCGACTGTCCCCATCCCGTCCTTTACGGATGTCACCACCAGCGTCTCCAATGGCGTCTCATCCTTGATCTTGATGAAATTGCCTGCGAAGGCATCCAGAGTGACGGCGATCCTGCTGCAGGAGTTCTTGAGATAGAAGGCCAGCTCATTGGGGGCCGACAGAGGGTGGACCATCACCGCCACCGCACCGATGCGGCTTGCCCCGTAGAAGGCGTGAAGGGCCTGAGGGCTGTTCGGCAGGCATATGAGGACGCTGTCACCCTTCCTGACGCCTTTTTTATGAAGTGCGGAGGCAAAACGCTCCACATCGGAGATCAGTGTCCTGTACCTGACTGATTTCCCCAGGAACTTGTAGGCTGTGTTGTCAGGATAATGATCCGCAGCCTCCTTCAGGCCGCCGTACAGCGTATACTCAGGATATTCAAGTTCTGGCTTCACGGGACCGTAGTGCTTCAGCCACGGCCTCGGTGTATCAGTCAGGGTTATCACCTCTGTATCCTTCTTCCATCACAGACGGTTCCTCCAAGAATTTTGTGAATATGTCTATGGACCTGGCGAAGTAAACTCCGTCAGCGATCCGCTCATCCACGGTGAAGGCGAAATCTATGTGGGGCCTCACGGCGTACCCGCCTTCAAAGGGCACGACCTTGTCATACTTCTCCCCTATGCACAGGAAAATGGAATTGGTCCCCCATTCATTGAGATGATGCATCGGGGCCCCGCACCCTATGCTCCCCATATTGGACACGAAGACGCTGGCGAAGTTGGGGTCGTCCTTTGTTATGCTCTTCGGCACCCAGCCGTGGAAGTCAAGGAACCTCAGGAAGCGCACTGCGATCCTGAGGAACCATCGGGGCATGTTCGCCAGGCCGTCAACGGCACTGTCCGTCCCTGTACTGTCTCCTTTGCGGGATGCGTTCACCTTACCGTATACCTTCTCGGATACCCGGAATATGTCGTCCCCGGGATCGACGGTTACGTTGACAAGATGGGATCCCGAGTCGTCCTCATAGCCTTCCTTTGCTACGAACCCCACTATCAGATCGTTCCTCTGATAGAGCCTGTAACCCTTCACGAATCTGTTGAGGGCGGGGCGCACAGCGCTTGTCCGGACCATCGCCGCCACCATTGAAGAGAACAATGAGACGCTGTTGCCCTCGATCCCCTTACGCTCCGAAACGTACTTCATGAGATTGGTCACATCGACGGACCGGATCAGAAACACCTCCGAATCCGTCCTGCGCGGCAGAAGATACGGTATTATCTTGTGCATCGGGTCAACATCCCGAATGTACGCACCGTCTCTTCTGTCCTTCCATTTCTTCCTGCTCATGGAGACCGAACCCATCCGGCGACGGCATCTGGGGCACGTCAGCTTATCAATATGGAGCACCGCATCATTCGGTTAAAATACATTTCGCAAATCTATAATGCCCGCCGCCCCTGGCCGGACGTCATCACGGAAGAAACACTATGAATGTGGCATTCGGGAGCAGACGTCTGAGTTCCCCGAGATCCGGATTGTAGAGGCGCACCGTATCCGGCCTGAATTTGGATCTTCCGAGGATCCTCGCCACCACCTCTGATTCCACTGTTCCGTCCACTTTCCACGCGCCTCCGTCCGCATGCACATCCGTCGATATGAATATCGGAAGGCGCAGGACCGTCTTCTCCTGTTCCGTGCAAACGTCTGAGAGAAGATCGATCTCATCCTTCCCGATCTGACAGACAGAGCCGTCCTTGGTCCTGAAGGTCAGGTCCCCGCTGTCCGTATGCTCGGCGAGAGTGCGTCTGCCCGCGGGTATGCACGGATTCATATCACGCATCAGATTATTGACGTCCACGGCTACGCTGATGCCGTCCGGCGATATAACGCTGCTTCGGTTCGTTGTCAGTATGAGAGTATAAAATAATAGCAATAACCTAACGCCGTTCATGACAGATGACGAAACGCTGAATATGCTGTCCTCTCACCCCTGCTATAATGAGGAGGCTCACAGAAAATATGCACGGATGCATGTACCTGTGGCACCACGTTGCAATATACAGTGTAACTACTGTAACAGGAAGTACGACTGTTGCAACGAGTCCAGGCCCGGGGTCACCAGTGAGATCCTCTCCCCGGAGGAGGCGGCGGACAAGATAGCGTACGTCAAAGAGCGGATACCCGAGCTGAAGGTTATCGGGATAGCGGGCCCGGGAGACGCTCTTGCCAACGAGGAGACATTCAGGACCCTGGAGCTGGTGAAGGAGAGGTTCCCAGACCTGACGCTCTGCATATCCACCAACGGGCTCATGCTGCCTGAATACGTTCAGAGGCTGTACGATCTCAATGTGAGATTCATCACTGTCACCATAAACGCCTGCGATCCCTCCGTATCCGAGAAGATCTACAGCACTGTCATGTGGGACGGCAAGCGCCTTACCGGCAGACCGGCGGCGGAGAAGCTCCTGGAGAAGCAGCTGGAAGGCATAAAGATGAGCGCGGACCTGGGCATATTGGTCAAGGTCAACGTCGTGATGATCCCTGAGATCAACAAGGATCACATACCGGACCTCGTAAGGAAGGTCAGGTCCCTGGGAGCGCATATCGTGAACATCCTTCCGTTGATACCTGTCGAGGGCACCAAGTTCGCCCATCTGCGGGCTCCGACCCCGGAGGAGCGGAAGAACATGATGGATCTGTGCTCTGCGGATGCGAAGATGATGCGCCACTGCAAGCAGTGCCGTGCGGATGCCATCGGATTACTGGCCGATGACAGGTCCGCGGAGTTCGCCGGATGCGGCAAGACAGGGTGCAGCCCTTCGAAGGCGCCCATCTCTGACATAATAAGCAAGGACGAGGTGAAGGTCGCGGCTGCATCCTCCGACGGGGAGCGCATTGACGGAGGGTTCGGGAATACTGAAGCGTTCAGGATCTATGCCTCGAACGGCGAGACAGCCCGCTTCCTCAGGGAAGTGAAAATGGATACAGGCACGCAGCTCTCCATGGGGGATCATGCAGAGCATGTGTCCAAGGCCGTTGAAGCGGTCAGCGGCTCCGACATCGTCGTGGTGAGGGAGATAGGGCATAAGCCGGCCGATGAACTGGAACGTCTGGGCATCATCGTGGAGATCGCGAACGGAGATGCTCTTACAGCGGTCCTCAAAGCCGCGGCGGATGCCATGAAAGCGCACTCCGGCAAAGGCTGAGGGACCTCCCGGGAGCCCGGGAGAGCATGATATTTAAATGAGCATTATATCCCCGAAGACAGAGGGAGATCACCCGTATGGATGCGGAAGAGCTTAGAAGCGCATATATAGAATTCTTCAAGGAGAGAGGGCACGCACAGATAGCATCAGCATCCCTGGTGCCCGAGAACGACCCCACGGTGCTCTTCACGACCGCGGGCATGCATCCTCTTGTACCTTACATCCTGGGAGAGCGCCATCCCATGGGGAAAAGGCTGGTCAACTGCCAGAAATGCATCAGGACCGGGGACATAGATGACGTGGGCGATTCCAGCCATCTCACCTTCTTCGAGATGCTGGGCAACTGGTCCCTTGGAGATTACTTCAAGAACGAGTCCATAAGATTCAGCTACGATTTCCTCACCGACGTCCTTCACTTCAGGCCGGATCAGCTGGCAGTCACCGCTTTCGAAGGGAGTGACGACATACCCCGCGACGAGGAGACCGCTGACATATGGCGGTCCCTGGGCATGGAGGAGGACAGGATATTCTTCTACGGCATGAAGGACAACTGGTGGGGGCCTGCGGGCATAACAGGGCCCTGCGGACCCGATACCGAGATCTTCTACGACAACGGTCAGCCGAAATGCTGCGATGAATGCGGCCCTTCCTGCCGCTGCGGGAAGTACACGGAGATCTGGAACAACGTCTTCATGGAATACTTCAAGGATGAGAAGGGCGACTACGCACCGCTCAAGCAGAAGAATGTGGATACCGGGATGGGGCTGGAGAGGGTCGTCCGCATACTGCAGGGCGTACCCTCGGTTTACGAGTCCACCGTATTCAGGAACATGATCGACAGGATCTCCGAGATATCCGGCAGGGAGTATGAGGGGGAGAACATACGCATGTTCAGGATAATAGCCGACCACGTGCGTGCGGCCACCTTCATGCTGTCTGACGGGGTCATGCCCGCCAAGATGGAGCGGGGCTACATACTCAGAAGACTCATCAGAAGAGCGTCCCGCTATATGAGCCAGCTCGGTTACGATGAGGCGTTCATGGCGGACCTGGCGGATGTGGTGATAGCCGATTACGGCAACACTTACCCTGAGCTCAGGAAGAACGAGAAGATGACGAAGATGGCCCTGACCGGTGAGGAGAACAAGTTCAGGAAGACCCTGCGCAAAGGCCTCAGGCATTTCGACAGCATGGTTGCCGGGAACGACGGCAGGGAGTTCATGGACGGCGAACAGGTGTTCAGACTTTACGACACCTACGGCTTCCCCATTGAGCTGACCGAGGAGCTGGCCAAAGAGAAGGGGCTGAAAGTGGACCCGGATGATTTCGAGGCCAGGTTCAGAGAGCATCAGGACAGGTCCCGGGGCGGTGCGGAACAGGCATTCAAGGGAGGTCTGGCCGACCACGGGGAGGCCACTACGAGACTGCACACGGCGACCCACCTTCTGGATTCGGCGCTCAGGAAGGTCGTCGATCCCAATATCACCCAAAGAGGGAGCAATATAACTGCGGAGCGGCTGAGATTCGACTTCAACCTTGACAGGAAGGTCACCCCGGAGGAACTTGCGGAGGTCGAGGACCTCATCAATGAGGCCATAAGAGCTGATCTGCCGGTGGTCTGCGAGGAGATGCCTTACGAAGAGGCGCAGAAGCGCAACGCCATAGGCGTCTTCGGCGATAAGTACGGGGAGAAGGTGAAGGTCTACACCATAGGCGAGGTCTCCTGTGAGATCTGCGGCGGCCCTCATGTCAGGAGCACGGGGGAGCTGCAGGGATTCAAGATCAAGAAGGAAGAGAGCTCGGCAGCCGGCATAAGGCGCATAAGAGCCGTAGTAGGCAAATTCGACTGATCCTTATCCGCCGGGAGGCTCTTCCTTCGGCTTCCTGTGCTTCCGGTGCATATACACCCAGACGACGGTGACTGTCACCACGGGCACTATCATATCCGTGTACTTGCCGAGGATGACGTATGCCAGGATCATGCCCAGCACTCCGAGGAGCCCGTGGGTCGCCAGGATCGTCGTCTCGCCCAGGACGACCACATAGGTCATTATCATCACCAGGATCGCGATGACCACTATGACATCGGAGGTCAGAAGCCCGTACTCAGCATTACCGAGCGACTTTGCCAGGAGCGGCTCCAGATATGTGTCTATCAGCACGGGTATCGTGATGATCATCGCCGTGGTCATTACGAAACCCGCGATCACATCCCAGGCGTACTTCGCATCCTCCTCAAGGATGATGAGGTCCTTCTCCAAATCCATCTGGAATGATTACACCTTCGGCGTTTAAGAAGACTTCCCGGCACTCACGGACAGGGATCAGAAGCAATCCCCTTTATACCATGAATTCACATCCATGCGACGATGATCAGGATAGGGTACATGGGCATCCCATTCTCCAATTCAGAACATGCCGCAGAGATGATGATCCAAAGGATGGATGACGAGGTCGAGCTCGTGCCTCTCACCGATTCCGAGAATGTAATCAGAGCCCTCCTGAATGAAGAGGTCGATTACGGCGTGGTGGCCGTCAGGAACATGGTGGCCGGTCCCGTCATAGAAACGGAGAGAGCTCTGGATGCGAACCCGTCCGTCTCAAGCATCACTGAGATCAGCATCGACATACACCACTGCATGTTCATCAAGCGGGAAGGCGTTGAGGTGAACGGTGTGGCATCCCATATACAGGCGTTGGGACAGACATACAACAATGTTGAGCGTCTGTTCCCCGGGATCAGCAGGATCGAGGTGGCGGACACTGCTCTGGCCGCAGAGATGCTGTCTGACGGCAGGCTCCCGGAAACGACTGCGGTATTGTGCACAAAGGCCGCCGGTATCCACTACGGTCTGCATCTCCTTGAGGAGAACATAGAGGACGACCCGGACAACTGGACTGATTTCGCTCTTCTGAAGAAGGATTGAACCTTCGGATATCTTTTTAACGGAGCATCTGCATGGCTCCAAAAGGATGTGAATCCATGAAGCATAACGAAGAAAGGAGGAATGATAATATGCCGGACATATTGATCGAACAAAACAGCACCCCCTCTGAAGTATGCTTTTATTTTTACGGTTGGTGATTTCCCGTGACCAAGGAGATCTGGGTCAGGGCAGATATGCCCGATGCGAAGGAGGATCGCAAGGAGATCCTCATAAGTGCCATTGAATCAGGGATAACCACTGCGATCATCAGACCTGAGGATTCCGGCTTCTCATCCCTGGGGAAGATAAAGCTGATCACAGACGGTGACGGCGTGAGGATCGTGAACATCGAATCCCCGAAGGATCAGGAGGATGCGATGTCCCTCGCAGGCAAATGCGGAGCGGTGGTGATATCCTCTTCGGACTGGACGATAATCCCTCTGGAGAATATGATCGCTAAGTTCGCGGGCACCGGGACGAAGGTTCTCGCCTGTGCCCCGGACCCCGAGAGCGCCGCCCTGTATCTCAAGACCATGGAGAAGGGCACCGACGGGATCGTCATATCGGTTGACGATCCGGGGATGATAAGGAAATTCGCCCATCTGATCACGGATTCCGGCATACTCGACCTGAAGGAGGTGGAGATCACTGCTGTCCGGAACATAGAGACAGGGGACAGGGTCTGCGTGGACACCGTGAGCCTGATGTCACCCGGAGAGGGGATGCTGATCGGATCGCAGGCCGGATGCCTGTTCCTTGTGCAGTCTGAAAGCGAGGACAGCGGATATGTTGCGCCCAGGCCCTTCAGGGTCAATGCCGGGGCCGTTCACGCCTACACCCTTGTCCCCGAAGGAAAGACGAGATACCTGGAAGAGCTCAGGTCCGGGGATCCCGTGACCATAGTATCCAGAGACGGCAGCTCACGGACATCCTCTGTGGGAAGATGCAAGATTGAAGTTCGGCCAATGGTCCTGGTCGAGGCAAAGGACGGAAATGACAGGTACTCCACGATCCTTCAGAATGCCGAGACCGTCAAACTGGTCTCCCCGAACGGGGCGATATCAGTGACCGATCTCGAACCGGGGGACAGAGTGCTCGCCAGGGTGGAGGGCGGCAGCCGTCACTTCGGTATGAAGATCGAGGGGACGCTGAGGGAAGTCTGAGATGAGGATCTGCGCCTCCCTCAGTAAGGCCGGGGACCTGGCCTGTGCAGCAGATGCCGATATGATAGAGATACGGCTGGATCTCCTGGGCTCCGTTCCGGACGTCGGGGATGTGCCCGCAGTGATCACATTCAGGGACGGCTTCGATGCATCCCTGCTTCCCGGCGGATTCAAAGGATACGTGGACGTGGGAGAGGGAGCGGTCCCGGACATCAGTGCCGGGACGATCTCATCCTATCACGACTATGATGGCACTCCTTCCTCCGCAGACATAGCGGACAGGCTCGGCCGCATGGTCTCGGACATAGCGAAGGGGGCCTATTCCGTAAGGGACTTCAGGGATCTTGCGGGCATACTCTCCGCATCCGAGTCCCTGGATAAAGAGCATGTGCTGTTGGGCATGGGCACCATGGGGACCATAACCAGGATAAGGCAGTCAGTGCTGGGTAACAGCTTCACGTTCGCCTATGTGAGCGAACCGACCGCACCGGGGCAGCTGAGCCTGAAGGAAATGAGGGCTATGGGAGACGACTGCGTGATCACCGGTCTGGTGGGACATCCTCTGGACCGTTCCAGGTCCCAATCCATGCATGATGCTGCATACAGAGTGAGCGATATACGCGGCAAATACCTAACTTTCCCCTCGCCTTCTCTGGATCTCATAGGGGAATGCATCAGAGGATATGACATCAGAGGACTGAACGTGACCGTCCCCTACAAAACCGATGTGATCGAACATCTGGACCGTCTGAGCGGGGATGCGGAGGAAGTTGGAGCGGTGAACACCGTGGTCAATGACTCCGGCATACTGAGGGGACACAATACGGATATCGACGGCGTGATAGGCGCATTCGAGATGGCTGACTGTGAAATTGACGGGCTGAAGGCCCTGATATTGGGTTCCGGCGGCGGAGCCCGTGCATGTGCGGCCGCCCTGATGAGGGAGGGCGCAGAGGTCACCGTCACAGGACGGAACCCGGGGACCCTTTCCGGGATGGCCTCGGACATGGGCGTCAGCACGATACCGCAGAGAAGAGCGGATGTCAAAGATTATGATATCATCGCCAATGCCACGCCCATAGGCATGTACGCTGAGGGAGAATACCCCGCGGACATCGGGAACCTGACTGAGCACCATATAGTGTTTGACATGGTGTACGGCACAAGGACAAGGCTGATGGATGCTGCGACAAGCAGAGGATGCAGGACCGTTGCAGGGGAGGACATGCTCGCCGCACAGGGAGCCAGATCCTTTGAGCTTTGGACAGGGAGAGGCGATATGTTCCCTATCATGAGGGCAGAACTATGACAGGATACGGCAGGTCCTACGGTGCGGTCACCGTGATAAATGCGATGCCGTGCGGCATCGGGGCCACGATAGGGGTGGATCTGGTAACGGACTCCGTCTTCACGGCCGCCGGTGACGAACGGAAGGTTGAGATAAGGAATGATCCGGCGGAGGATGACCTCATGGCAAGGCTGTGCGTCTCCGCAGCATACAGCCGCATGGGGATGCCGGAGCCTCAGGGCTGGGATCTGAGGATCTCATCCCAAATACCCATTTCCAGAGGGTTGAAGAGCTCCAGCTCCGCATGCAACTCGATACTGACCGCGGTCTTCAAAGAGGAAGGCTTCAGGATAGACACCTTGGAGATGATACGGCTGGGCGTGGGATGCGCCAGATCCGCCGGGGTGACCGTCACGGGATCCTTCGACGATGCCTGCGGCTGCCATCTGGGAGGATTCGTCATGACCGATAATACAGAGAGCAAACTGCTCATGCATCACGGCATAGGGGATCTGGATGTGGTTATATACGTGCCGGATGAGAAGATCAGGAAGAAGGGACTGCGCACCGAGCTGCTGAAGGAGTCGGTGCCGATCATACGAAGAGCGATATCAGTCTCGAAGAAGGATCCGTTCTCGGCGATGACCATCAACGGCAGGGCAATAGCCTCTGCATCCGGCATAGATGATTCATGGGCGGATACCGCTTTGGAATACGGCGCTCTCGGTGCCGGTGTATCCGGATCGGGACCGGCGATCGCCGCCGTTTTCAACTGCGGCGAAGCGAGGGATTTCATAGATGTCTGCGGGGAAGAATGCATAATAACGGCGACGAGGGACGCAAGGGTCCTGATGCTGCCCGAGGTATGGGAGGACGGATTATGATGTACACGACAGGCAGGAGGGTGAGATTCTCCCTCTTCGGCACGAGCCACGGCCCCAATGTGGGATGCGTCCTGGAGGGCATACCGAAGGGGATGCCCGTGGATGAAGTGCGCATAGCGGAAGATATGGAGCTCAGACGCCCCAAGAAGGGCATAGGCACCCCCCGCAGGGAGACTGATAAGGTCGTCATAAGGCAGGGGGTGCGGAACGGGATGACGGACGGCACTCCCGTCCTCATGACCATAGATAATGCGGATACCGACGGATCGAAGTACCTGAAATTCGCGAAGACGCCCAGACCCGGTCATGCGGACCTTCCCGCCCTCGTGAGATTCCCCGGATATGATATAAGAGGAGGCGGGCAGTTCTCCGGGAGGCTCACCGCCCCTGTGGTGGCGGCCGGGAGCATAGCGAAGCAGTTCATCGGCCGTTCCGGCATAGAGGTGTCGGCATTCTCCAGGTCGATAGGCGGCATCACCGACAGAGAGGAGCGCAGCATCACTGATGCAGCAGGATCGAGAGCCTACGCCACCAGAGCATGCACCGGGGAACTGGATGCCGCTATGGAGAAGAGCATAATCTCCGCATCATCCGACGGCGACAGCGTCGGCGGTGTGGTCGAGTGCATCACGAAGGGCCTGCCCATAGGATTCGGCGGGATATGGTTCGAGGCCCTGGATACGGAGATCGCCGGGGCGGTCTTCAGCATCCCCGCATGCAAAGGAGTGGAATTCGGCAAGGGCTTCAGCCTGGCAGGCATGCACGGATCGGAGAGCAATGACCCGTTCTTCTCAGATAACGGGATAAAATGCGCAACGAACAATATGGGCGGCATATTGGGAGGCATGAGCAACGGGGCGCCGATGGTGTTCAGGGCCGTGTTCAAACCCACCCCCTCCATAGCCAAACCTCAAAGGACGGTGGACATCGAGAAGATGGAGGACGCCGAGGTATCAGCGGAGGGAAGGCATGACCCGTGCATAGTCCCCCGGGCCGTATCCGTCGTAGAAGCCGTGACCGCACTGGTCCTGGCCGATCAGATGGTGCGCGATCAGGAGAGGATTTCATGATGATGGGGCCGTTGCCTTTGGTGTTGCAGATACGATCATGGGAAAGGATATATAGTATGATACGTGCTAACACGTATCACGGGAGGTAAGGAAGCATGTTCGGAAAGAATGTGAGAATGGAAAGAATAATGGACAGAAAAACCGGCAATTGCGTCATAGTCCCCATGGACCATGGTATATCCATAGGCCCCACGGACGGTCTTTTCGACATGAAGCAGACGGTCGATGCCGTGGCCAACGGCGGTGCCACCGCTGTACTGATGCACAAGGGTGTCGTCCGCTACAGCTACCGTGCCGGAGGACAGGACATCGGGCTGATACTCCATCTCTCGGCCTCGACTGACGTGGGAGCTACGAACAACAGCAAAGTTCTGGTGGCTACCGTGTCCGAGGCCCTCAAGATGGGGGCGGATGCCGTGTCCCTCCACATAAATGTGGGGGCGGAGACGGAGCCGGAGATGCTGTCGGATCTGGGCAATATATCGAAGGAGTGTGAGGAATGGGGCATGCCCCTCCTTGTGATGGCATACCCCCGCGGACCCAAGGTGAAGAACTCCTTCGACCCGAAGCTCGTGGCCCACAGTGCGAGAGTGGCCGCTGAGGTGGGGGCGGATATCGTCAAATGCAGCTACACCGGAGATATAGACTCCTTCAGGGACGTAGTCAGAGGAACCCTTGCACCGGTCGTCATAGCCGGAGGTCCGAAGATGGACTCCGATTATGACATACTGTGCATGGTCCGTGATTCTCTGGAGGCGGGGGGCAAAGGAGTGTCCATAGGCCGCAACATCTTCCAGCACAAGGATGTGGAAGGGATGACCCGCGCTGTGTCAGATATAGTGCTCAGAGACGCCAGCGTCGAAGAGGCGATTAAGAACATAAGGAAGAAGTGATCGGACATGATCTTGGAATTCGGAGGCGGGCATGCGGAAGGTGCAGTATCCCCTCCTCCTTCCAAGAGCCACACCCACAGAGCATTCTTCATCGCCGGCATGGCCGAAGGATCGAGCAGGATCTCCGGCCCTCTGATGTCAGAGGATACGGGGGCCACCCTGTCCGCCATTAGGGCCGTAGGGGCGGACGTGTCCGTAGGTGAAGGGTTTGTGCGCATAGGCGGAGGGCTCATGAAGCCCCCTTCCGACACCGTGGACGTTCTGAACTCCGGGACCACCATGAGGATGTTCGCCGGCATCGCATCCCTTTTCGACGTTCCTGTGACCATAACCGGGGACGAATCCATAAAGAAGAGGCCGATGCGGCCGCTGCTGGATGCCCTCATCTCAATGGGGGTCTCCTGTGAATCCGTCAACGGGTTCCCTCCCGTTACCATAACCGGCCCGAACAGAGGCGGGGATGTCAGGATCGACGGCAGCGTGAGCTCTCAGTTCGTATCCTCTGTGATGATGGCGGCTCCGATGACGGAGAAGGGCGCACGCATACATGTCAACGGAGAGCTCGTCTCGGCGCCGTACGTCAGGATCACCGAATCCCTTATGAAGAGGTTCGGAGGGGATGTGAGGCTCTCCGGGAATCTCATAGAGGTCGCCGGCAGAGGATATGCTGCCAATGATTACGTTGTGCCTGCGGACTTCTCCTCTGCGGCCTTCCCCCTTGTGGCAGGTGCCCTTGGAGGGAAGGTCACGGCGAAGGGGCTGGACCCGGCTGACGCACAGGGCGACAAGGCCATAACGGACGTCATCAGCAGGGCAGGCGGGCGCATCACCTCATCCGACGGCTCGGTGACCTCCGAGAAGGATGAACTGAGGGCGATCGATGTGAACATGGCCGATACTCCCGACCTGTTCCCTGCGGTGGCGGTGCTTCTGAGCACCGCCGAAGGGACCAGCAGGCTGTACGGTGCCCCTCACCTCAGATTCAAGGAGAGCGACCGCATAGAATCCACGGTCAATATGATCAACGCTCTGGGAGGGGATGCCGCAGGAACAGAGGACGGATGCATAATACACGGCAGGGCCCGGCTCAGAGGCGGCAGGATCGACCATTTGGATGATCACAGGATAATGATGGCCGCCGCAGTGGCCTCCCTGGTATGCGACAGCCCTGTATCTATGAAGGACACGGGCTGTCATGCGGTGTCATACCCTGATTTCGTGGAGCAGATGATGTCCCTCGGTATGAAAGTGGAAAGGAAGTGATGGATATGGAGAGCGTGAAGTCCGATATACGAAGGATAGATGACAACATCATAGAGCTCATAGGCGAGAGGCTGAAGAGATCGAAAGAGATAGGGCAGATAATGGCAGAAAAGGGAGAGGGCGTTCGGGATATGGAAGCGGACATGGCCATGGTGGACAGGTTCAGGACCATGGCCGAGATGGTCGGACTGCATCCCGATGCCGCAGAGGACATCTGCAGGATCATCATGGAGCAGACCACCGGCGTTCAGGCTGCGATACCCCGCAAGCATGCCGGGAAGAAGACCATAGCCATAGTGGGCGGCGAGGGGAAGATGGGGAAGATGATGAGACGCCTCTTCGAGAGATCGGGACACGAGATCATCTCCCTGGACCCGGCCGCCAGAGGAGGGTTCCATATCGAGAACTCCTCCTCTGCTGACGTCGTGATAGTCTCCGTACCCATATCATCCGTGTCAGAGACCCTGAGGGCTCTGGACGGAATCTGCAGGAACGATGCCCTGATTTTTGATATATCGTCCCTCAAGTCCCCGTTCATCGATGTGCTGAAGGAGATGGGGTCCCGGAGGAAGGTCTGCTCAATGCATCCCATGTTCGGTCCGTCAGTAAGGTCCATGCACGGCCGGAATCTGGTGATCTGCGACTGCGGGTCCAAGGAGGCCGTCAAAGAGGCCGTGGAGCTCATGAAGGACCAGGGATCCAACATGAAGATAATTGATGTGGACGAGCATGACCGTTTCATGTCCTATGTACTGGGGCTGAGCCACATAGTCAACATAGCGTTCTTCACCGTACTGGAGAGAAGCGGTATATCATTCGGGGACCTGTGCTCCGTGGGATCAACCACCTTCGATAAGATGGTGGACACCAACATGTCGGTTGCTCTGGAGGACCCGTACCTGTACTACGAGATCCAGCACCTCAACACGAGCCGTGACGGGATGCTGGATGAGCTCGGCGAAGCCATACGTGATGTGGCCGAGGCAGCGGTGAGCGAGGATCCCTCCTCATTCAGGAAACTGATGGTCAGAGGGCGCGAGTACTTCGAGGAATGATCCGAAGGGATATGCGTACCGCTCTTCAGAGTGAAATAAGCAGGAAGTGGACTGGGCGCGATTTGAACGCGCGACTTCTTGCTTGCAAAGCAAGCGATCTTCCAGCTGATCTACCAGCCCATCAGATGACGTGGAGAGCCGGGATAAATATAAAACCTTCGTGCTTGTATTTTTCAATAAAGGACTTGGTGCACC
>JAAYKC010000094.1 GCA_012522645.1 Thermoplasmatales archaeon | reverse complement strand
GAGCGGCGCCTCTCTTGTGATAACCGAGTACAGCACAGGGAGCCTGAATGCTACAGGGGGCGGTGCCCGTTCCCCTCTCGGCTGGGGAGCTTATGCAGCCTCAGGAATAGGCAGCAACGGCGGGGAAGATCCTCCTGCTTGCGGTTCGATAACGATCAGGGGAGGGCACATAGTCGCCACCGGCGGTTACGCTAATCACGGTATTAGTGCGGGAGGGTCCAAAAAATACGACCCCGGATCCGGGATAGGAGGTGCCGGTGCCGTTCTGAATCTGGAAGGCGGGCTCATAGAGGTCGCTTCCGGTTCATATAACGGTAAAGAGTCCGATCTCCGTAATCCCATCACGTCCCTGGAGGGCGGTTCGATTGACTACGGCGATGATGCCGTTGTCATAGAGCACGACGGTCAGTCCTCTCTGGCAGAAGTGGCTTTAGTGGAGTTCATCAATATGCCGACTGCGGCAATGCAGTCTATGTCGATCAACGGCATAAGCTATCCTCTTTCAGGGCAGTCATTCGGTTCCGATGCCTCTATATCCGTTCCCATCGACAGCATAGAGGATGGTTGCCCCTTTGTTCTGGTCACAACGGCCGGGGCAATATACTCGGGAACGGCGGAATATCAGGGCGGAGACAAATACTCCGTTACGCTCTCTCTGATAAGCAGTCAGACCCTGAGTCAGGTGACGATAATGGCCTCCAGGGACCAGGACGGGACGGCGGCCGGAGGCAGTGTGAGCCCTTACGGCAATCAGACGTTCCCCTCGGGCACATCCTTCACGTTCTACGCATTCCCGACCTTGGGGTACAGGATATCCCATGTAGAGGTATATCCTCCCAACGGCACCACATGGTTAACTCTCTCCACGGAGAGCTACGAGATTCTGGATAACATGATCCGGATAAACACGATAACGAACGGAATGAAGTACTCCGTGGTGTTCGAGCCTCTGGAATATGAGGCGACGGTCGACGTCGTCATGCCGAACAATCCCGGCTGGGAGATGGAATCCGGGCTGATCGGCATAAACGTCTCATCAGGCACTGCGTCCTGGACGAACAACATCGCAACAATCTCAAAGATAGCGTACAACAGCAGCCTGAAGATATCGATAAAGACCTATGAATCGTCCGGCAACCCGTACCTGATCAAGTACGTCACGGTGAACGGCATCGTGTACTCCCCGATCGACAAGGGCAACGGAGAGTACGAGATATCCGCAGGTTCCGTGACTGCTGATGTGAATATAAACATCACACTGGCCGCCACCGTGAAGCTCACCTTCGATTATTCCGATACGCTCTTCGGCGGCAATGCGAACAATCATTTCAATCTCTATGACAAGAGCGGCGCGAATCCTCAGGTCGTACCCGCCTCCAACGAGTTCTACGTGGAGAAGGGGACCTCCAGGAAGTTCTCCGTGAGCCTTGATCCCGGGGTGGAGGAGGTGTGCATCTACGAGCTCAGTATAGGGTCCAAACCGGTGCCGGTGCAGTCTGTTTATGATACGGGGCGGATGGATGAGGATACCGCAGTCACCATAGTGCTCAGCCAATGGTCGCATCAGGTCATCATCCATCACTGGGAGAATTGCAGTTACAGCATAGGCTTCGTCAACACGTTCCAGACGGTTCTTCCGACCCAGGCCGAGATGGAGGACATGGAAACGGCCGCGAAGAAGTACATGAGGCCCGGATACGATCTGCTGGGATGGACCGATACAGAGGGAGGGACCACAGCGGTCTACGACCCCGGCGCCCAGGTGGCGGTGAAGATCACCACGCATTTCTGGCCGATATGGACTCTTGCCCAGTACAGCATAACGTACGACATGAACGGCGGGGACCTTCCCGCTCCCGGAACGAATCCCGGGGATTTCAACTACAATGATCCGACCTTCCAGCTGGCCCCGCCGGAAAGGACCGGCTACGGAACGGGCCAATGGAAGATGTCCGACGGAACGGTCATCTCGTCCGTCGATCCCAAGGATCTCTGCCGCGATCTCGTGCTGACCGCGGCCTGGGGCACCCCCAATACATACACCGTCACATTCATGGACGGAACGACATCGGTCGGGTCCAAGCGCGTCCGTTACGGGGATGCATACGGCGGTCTCCCGATCCTGCCTGCCAAAACGGACCCCTCCTCATCCTTCTCCGGATGGTCCCTGAACGATATGGGAACGGAGCGCGTGGTGAACTCCACTGTCATGAAGGAGGGGAAGAATCATAATCTCTATGCGGTCTGGGCCCCGACGGACAGATGGATACTAGAGCAGACAGGACTCAGCAGCAAGTACGGTACCCTGAACGCTCCCGTATCGGTGACCAAAGGGAGCACTGCGGAGATGCTGGTGACCCCCGGTGAGGGCTACAGGATAAATGAGATCATCCTGTCCGGAAGCGGGTATTACAGTCTGGGTTCTGAGTACATCTGGTTCAGCGGGACGGACGTGACCGTGACCATAGGGACCCTCCCGGAGGGATCCCAGATGCCGTTCTGGATCACCCCGTCGGAGGATGTCAGGATCACGGTGAAGATGTCCGCGATCCAGTAAACAGTGACCGTCTCATGCGGTCTCTGCGACACGCATCCACTGGGTCACTCATCTTCAATCGTGTACAATGTGGTGAGCCCCTGCCGGACCATACCTGTCCCGGCGGCACCCCACCCGGGATCGGTCTTCCTGGGATGGTCGGGCACCGGGATAACAGGCGTGTCCGGGGATGTCCTGACGATAAACCTGGG
>JAAYKC010000164.1 GCA_012522645.1 Thermoplasmatales archaeon | reverse complement strand
CCTGACCTCGACAATTTGATCCGACCAGTCGATGGGACTGAAACCAATTGACAGTTGCCCGGTGACGGTGCTTACACTAGGCCGACGACATTCCGTGATGCCCGTTCGGGCATCGGATCCTTCCGTTCTGCACAGAAAACAGAGGCTATCCGTACGCATCCGCCCGTATACGGGCGAAAACCTCTCTTGATATCCCGTCCCAATTGCTGAAAACAGCCTTCTTCCTGACCTTATTCTCGATCACGCGGCAAATTGTCAAATGGCTCAGGGACCAGACAACGGATTCCGTCGACGGCCTTGAGTCCTGCTCTATCCTCCTTCCTCCGCTGTCCTTGATGTGCTTGCGCGGTTCCATACGGTATCTCGCTATTGCCATCGTCGTCTCCGACAACAATGCCAGCAGCATCGAGCCGCGGATGGACGACTCCTTCCATACGCGCAACGGTTTGATCCCGGACACCCTCTTCAAAGAGTGTATCAGATGCTCCACCGTGGCCCTTGCACGGTACTTGTCGAGTGCTTCGCAGGGTGTCAATTGCTCCGAGGATTCGAGCTTGAAAAATCCTGAGAATGCGGGCATGGACCCTCTGATGAGCTCGTCTTTCTCCGTATCCGTGAAGTCGTACAACCTGTCCTGAACGGATATGCTCACATCGACGGTTGCGAATATGTTATTCCTGATCGTCACATAGTCCGACTTGCAGACCTTGCCCTCCCTGAATTTGTTGACGGTGTCCACCATCTTCCCGAACCTGCGTTCGGCGGCACGATACGAGCGCAGCCAATTATCAACAGAATAGAACAGGTACGTCGTTCTTCCGGAATGACCGAACGTATGCGTGAGACAGCACACCCCGTCCTCAACATATTGCCATCCGTCCTTATGCTCGGTCATCCTGTTAACGTCCGATCGGTTCATCTTGACCCTTGTCAGATACTTATTCCCTGCTCCGACGATGGAATCCAGGATGTCCCCGGAAGCTCCGCCGTTGTCCATGACGATCCACGACCCCTGCCTTATCATATCGAATATCGGAGGAAGGGAATCTCTGTATTGCGTAACATCCGGGACCCTTCCGCTGTATGCGCGGATGAAGAACGGTATCTTGGAATGTGATAACTCGGCGGTCATGAACGCGACCTGCGGTCTGCTCTGATCCTTGAAATCCCTCGGATAACCGAAATCGCCCAACTCTGAGTTCGGGCCGTTGAACACCACTGCGGAACCGTCCATGTTGACATCCGTATCCGTGAGATGAAGGAGACCGTTCATCCCCTCCCATAATTGCACCAGAACCTCATCGGCATGGTCTCCGATGATGTTCATCGCTCTGTTTATTGTCCTTTGCGACACGTTCTTCCCGAATCCCAGTTCCTTAAGAACGAACGGGTCCGACAGCCAATCGGAGCATTTCGCCATGGAATTATTGCCCATGAGGATGTGCGTGCACATCGCCACCGCTATTCTTCTCAACGGCACTCCGCGTTCCTTGAACGTGTCGAGAAGATCCAGAACGCCTGTTCTCTGAAGATAATGCTCCACTGTCCCGATCAATCCGAACGGAACCGATATATTATCATTTGGACATGGGACGTCCGTCCCGCACCTGAATGTTGTTTGTTTCATACCGTCTTCATCAGGCGGGGACACTTCTACCTTACGGCCGGATCTTCAAAAAACGACCCCGTTCTTAATTGCGCACTGTCGAGGTCGGG
>JAAYKC010000093.1 GCA_012522645.1 Thermoplasmatales archaeon | reverse complement strand
TGACCGTCAGCGTGGAGAACGACCTCATATCACAGATCCGTCCGGACATGGTCCTGAATGAAGCGTACCGGATGATCAACAGTAGCATAATCTCCTTCATGAAGAGGAAGCTGGTCAGGACAGTCGCAGTCTTCAGGGAGCAGCTCGAACACCTGGATTCCCTGATAGAGGATTCCGGGATCCCCACAGGGACGAGGGCGATGGGCAACGTGATGATGGACTGAGGGCCCTTCCCCGCAGATATCCTTCTCAGCCGTGCTTCGGAGATCCTTCAGTTCCTCTGCTTCGACATGTAATCATAGCCCATGTCGAAGGCCTTCATGTTCAGGTCGGTGAACTTAGGGGGCACATTCTCAGCCAGCATCTCCTTCAGGAGATCCTTTGACAGAGGGAATCCTTTGGCTGCCGCCACGGCTCCGATCATCACTGCGTTGGCCGCCACCGCCTTGCCCGCTTCCACAGCTATGGATGTGGCGTCTATCGTGACAAGGTTCTCCGTCCTCCCCCTGACCGCTGAGACCATCTCATCCACGTCGGGGTACTCCTCGAACCCTGCGGCCACCATGGACGGGTAGACGGGATCGAGATTCATCAGGATCCTGGTGTCCCTGTTCGCCAGGGAAATGTTCCTGCAGGTCTCCACGGGCTCGAAGCCCATCAGGAGATCCGCTCCGCCGGAGTATTCCAGGGGGCTGACGGCCTCTTCCCCGAATCTCAGGGTGCAGAGGACGCTTCCGCCCCTCTGGGCCATGCCGTGGACCTCGCTCATCGCCACTTTGTACCCTGCTTTCATGGCGGCGCTGCCCAGGACCATGGATGCCAGGAGAACGCCCTGTCCTCCGACGCCTACGATCTGTATCGTGTATCTCATTGCCTCACCTCTATGGCGTCCTTGGGACAGACATTCGCGCACATGCCGCACCCGATGCACTGCACCGCATCGACATGCACCTCGTCACCCTTCTTCACAAGGGCGGGGCAGGCGATGGTCTTCAGGCAGGTGTAGCACTTGATGCACCTGCTCTGATCGACGTGTGTCTCTCTGATCACCAGCGCCCTCTGCTTCTTCAGCTCCAGAGGACAGGCCATCTTCGAGATCACGACGGCCACCCCGTCGGTGTCGATGGCTTCCTTCATGACCTTGGAGGCGGCCTTCACATCATACGGATTGACAGTGGCCAGGAAATCCACGCCTATGCCTCTGACAACGGCCTCGATGTCCAGGGCCTCGGTGGTGATCCCTCCGAAATCCCTCCCGGTCCCGGGGTTGGGCTGATGCCCCGTCATGGCCGTCGTGCGGTTGTCGACGATGACCATGACCAGCTTGTGATCGTTGAATTTGGCGGATATCAACGGAGGTATCCCTGAATGGAAGAAGGTGGAATCGCCTATGAACGCAACGGGCTTCTGGTCCGTGGCCTGGGCGAAACCTCCCGCAGCGCCGACGCCGCCTCCCATGCATATGATGAAATCGGCCATGGCGAAGGGGGGCTGAACGCCGAGTGTGTAGCACCCGATGTCGGAGCAGTAGACCGCATCCCTCTTCCCCATCGCCTTCTTCGTCGCGGCGAATATCCCGCGGTGGGGACATCCCGCGCACAGGGTCGGTGGCCTTCCGGGCAGCTTCATCTCCACCGGCCTCAGGGGCACCGGGGGCGCGTCCATCCTTACCAGGTCCTTCAGCCTTGCGATGACGTCGGGGGAGTACTCCCATTCCATGGGAAGATGGCCCGTCCTCTTCCCGAAGACGGGAACGGACAGCTCATTCTGAGCGCATATCCTGAGGACCTGGTCCTCAAGGAAGGGCTCCAGCTCCTCGACGATAATTATCCTGCTCTTGCCCCTGATGAAATCGGCTATCTTCCTCTCCGGCAGGGGGTTGGTGAATCCCAGCTTCAGGACCTGTACGTCCTTGATGAGCTCTTTGACGTAAGTGTACGAGACACCGGAGGTTATGATTCCTGTGTCCCCTTCCCCCTCGATGAAGTTCAGAGGGGATATCTCGGAGAGCTCCGTGGCCTTCCTGTTCAGGTCAAGCAGCTTGAGCCTGTTCCTCTTCGCGAAGGCGGGTATGTTGACGAATCTTGCGGTATCCTTCTCGAAATGACCCTTGGCGGATGCCTCCGCAGGCTCCCCGAACTCGACGATCCCGCGGGCGTGGTTGACGCGCGTGGTGGTCCTGAATATGAGCGGCAGCTCCAGTTCCTCTGAGATCCTGCATGCCTCGGCCACCATGTCCTTGGCCTCCGCAGGGGTGGACGGCTCCATCATGGGCAGAAGCGCAAGCTTCGAGTAGATCCTGTTGTCCTGCTCGTTCTGGGAGCTGTGAAGGGACGGATCATCCGCCGTAAGTATGAGCATAGCGCCCCTGACCCCGGAATACGCCAGAGTCATCATTGGGTCTGCAGCGACATTCAGGCCGACGTGCTTCATGAACACGATCGACCTGACGCCGGAGGATGCCGCCGCTGCGGCCGTCTCGAAGGCCACCTTCTCGTTCACGGAGAACTCGAAGTACATTCCCGCTTCCTGGGATATCTTCTCAAGATTATTGCCTATCTCCGACGAAGGTGTCCCCGGATACGTGGAAGCGAATCTCACCCCGGCCTCGATGAGCCCGCGGGTTATCGCCTCGTTCCCCAGCAGCAGGTCCCTGCCGCCGTTCGATAAGATGTCTGCCATGAATGTGCCTCTGATGCGTGGTTGTATTACGGGGCGGATTTATAACGATAACCGATATACGGGGGCATGTGCGGGGGTAGCCAAGCCTGGCCAAAGGCGCAGGACTTAGGATCCTGTCCTCAGCGGTTCGAGGGTTCAAATCCCTTCTCCCGCACTCATTCATCCGGCATCGCCCGGATCCCTTCCCGCAGAAATGACCGGACCTGATCCGTGATCGGCCCCGGACCTTATGCGGAAATGACGAACGGCAGGTGCGGCGCTGTTCTGTTTTCACATCCGGTTCATCCGTTATTCCATGTTGCCTGTGAAATGAGCACCGTTAAATATTCCGACTTCGTGGCAGGCTACATTTCTGGCAGTCAGAAGCTATGCCGGATAGGATGTCATGTAATGACCAATGCTATCGAAATAGATTCATTGACCAAACGATTCGGGAGCTTTGTTGCCGTTTCTGATGTCACCATGGATGTGAAAAAAAGACAGTTCATGGGACTTCTGGGACCCAACGGCGCCGGGAAATCGACAATTCAAAAGATAATAACGGGGATGATCTCGGCATCGTCCGGATCCGTTCATGTGAACGGATTTGACGTGAAGGATCACAAGAATGCCATGTTCAGCACAGGATGCGTGATCGAGACACCTGAATCTTACCCTAATTTCACCCCCACTGAGATCCTGAACTATGTCGGGAAGATAAGGGGGATCAGAGGCAGGGAGCTGAAGATCCGCATAACCGAGGTTCTCGAAGAGGTAAGGATGTGGGAATGGAGGAACAAGCGCTTCGGAAGCTTCTCCAAGGGGATGAAACAGAGAGTATCCCTGGCACAGGCGCTCCTCCCGAACCCTGAGATACTGATACTCGACGAGCCGACATCGGGATTGGACCCCCGGGGAATGATCGAGGTGCGCCAGATACTTAAGGGCCTGAACGACGGCGAACGTTCCCTGTTGATATCCACACATATGCTCAACGAGGTGTCGGAGGTATGCGACGCCGTGACGCTCATAAGGAAAGGCGGATTGGTCATGAGCGGGAACGTCCGTGAACTTCAGAGGAATGCGATCGGCACCGCGGAACTGGAGGTGAACGTCAGAAGGCCGTATGATCAGGCTTTCATGCGCGAGATCTCAGAGCACGACGGCGTGGAACATGCGGACCCTATAGATCAGTATTCGTTCACGGTCATTCTGAAGGATCAGAACACGGACAGGGAGTGGATCGTGGATCTGATAAGGAAGCACGATCTCGGATTCCTCACGGCGAACCAAAAAGGCTCTGAGATAGAGGATCTCTACATGAGCCTCACGCAGGACGGTGGTTATGATGTCAAGTGATTCTGCGGCGGCTGCATGCACGGCGGATCCGGAGGGGCCGGCCGTGATATCCGATTCCGGGGGACCGGACTGCATTATGCAACAGAAAAGAATGATCACGACGAGAGCACCATCTACAGCCAGACAGATATTTTCTGTATTCGGTCTGCAGATGAGGCTTTTCTCCAAAAGCAAAACAATCTATGTTTTAGTGTTCATTGCACTGCTGATCCCCATACTTGCCTATACGGGTATTGCGGATGATCTTCTCGAGGCGTACCAAATGGTCCCGTCTGTGTCGTATCTTCTCATCCTCCTTCCGCTGTTCATCGCAGTCATACCTTCTGCGGTGGCGGGGCGCACATTGTCGTCAGAGTTCCGCAACAGGGTCGTCTACATGAATTACCCTCTCCCGGTTACCAGAACCGTATATTACACGGGCAAGTTCCTTGCGTCATTCGCTTTGTCGCTGGGGATAGTGCTGTTCGCATTCGGTCTCGCCGTCTACACAAGTTCAGTCTTTTATACCCCTTCTTATCCCAACGATGTTCTCGGGGCAGTGCTTATATGCGTCGCGGGAACGTTTGCGATCACGGCAACGGCATTCGGTCTCGGACCGCTCTTCAAAAAAGGCTCGGTCACGACGACCGTAACACTGACGATGGGGCTGCCCCTCATAATAGCCATCTTGATGCTGTGGCTGCCCATGAAATATCCGCTCGTTGCCTGGGAAGACATAAACAACGGTCTTATGCTCCTGCCGCAGTTTGCACCATATCACATGTTCAACATGCTTGACTACGGGTTCGGCGGACCGTACAGAATATTTTTCCTGATGTTGACCGGAGGCGCCACTGTTGCCTTAGACATGTTCTGCATCGTGGCACTGATATGGGGATTGATATTCCTGATCATAGGGCTGAGAAAATTCACCAGGAAGGAGCTGTGATATTATGAAGAAACTCACCATATTGGCAGTGGCGCTGATGGTCTCCGTTTCCGTGATGTCCGTTCTGTCGGATGATGTCGATGCGGAACAGGTCAGCGAGACCTGCTCGAACCTCATGGCCGACGTATATATCGTGCCGGTGGACGATTACTCCAGTACTTGGAATCCATACGTGAATGGTTGCTACGGCTATGCCATTGCATTGATAAGAGGTTCCGCAGAGGAATCGGCCTTCATAGATGATCTCGACAACAGAAGGGACCTGACAGGATACAGCCCCTACATATCTGAGTGGGATGATACAACCTGGCAGTACGAGTCAAAAGACGTTGATATCTTCGTGTTCCTGTTCGACGAGTACGACTACAGTTACGATGACCTGTACCTTTATGCGGCAGGCAGGAATTATGAACTCAACGACAGCAACCTGTACATGGAAGCCGACAGGAAGACGCATTATCTTGCATCCGGTCAGACGGTTGCCGTGAAATTGGATGAATCGTACAACGGTTCACTGCATCTCAAAGTAAACGGATACAGGTACAGCAAGTTGAACGTCGAAGATCTCAGCGAAGGAGGTATGGTGCTTGTCAGCGGGAATTATGCTTTGTATACTCCTTCTGAGAGGATTGACATGGTGTACGTGACTTATACTATAGAGTATGAAACGCTTCCGGAATCCAACAATACCTTCGGATATGCTGCACTTGCCGCAGGAGCATTCGTGATATTCCTTGTGGTGCTGTTCGGGAGGAGTCAGAAGATCAAGGGCTGAATCGATCCGTACACCCTTTGCCCTGCGGCACTGTCATAGCCGACAGCGCATGGCCGGACCCTAACGTTACCGGGACGGCGGTGGTGATCATCGGAAAACAGGATTATGTCCCGACAGGGTCCGAGTACATCATGATAGTGCCTCTGCCGGGTTTCAATACTAGCGGCATATCAGATGTTCTTGTCAAATTCAAACTCAGCGTGAACGGATTGATCCTGGATGTCGTGCTGTGGCTCCCGGACATCACCGATAAGATATCCCTCGGCCCGAACACATCACCTGTAGCATCCGCCGACGGAAAATACTGGATGGAGATATCTTACGTCCAGAACGGGAAAGAGTATGTGACCTCAGGCGAAATGATATATCAGACGGGTGCGAGCCCGAAATATTACCTGTGCGAGATAGGTGAGGGGACTGAAGTAAATCCTGATGACGATGAACTTGTAATAATATCCCGTCCGTCCGTATATGACGGCCCTGAGCAGATCTTTGTGGCTCCGAGCATGACGACGGTCAGGCTCATACTATCCGGGAATGCACTGGATATCGCTTATTACAGTGATGAGATCCTGATCAGCGTTCCCGATACTGTTTCCATAAGCGGCTTCTGGGGAACATGGAACGACTTGGAAGAGGATCCCGACGGCGGATATATTCTGATGGACAGGGATTTCGAGGGCAGCGGCACGTTCGTATTATTCGTCGTGATCCCTGTATCTGGCCCGGGTGCGTCGTATAACGTGATAACGCCTGTGTGCATCACAGCTGTCCCTGAGCTCTCATTCACTAACTGAGATCATGGCGGTCATCCGTCTAAGATATCGAACTCCGATCGGGAAGTCCGCCTCTTACCGATTCACGTCACCTATCTGAAATCATACCTGCGTTTGCAGCATTTACCGCGGGGCTCGTCCTCGTCCTCTTC
>JAAYKC010000012.1 GCA_012522645.1 Thermoplasmatales archaeon | reverse complement strand
TCGTTCACATAATTTCCCAATCCTGAGATCAGAATGCAATAAGATGATATTTTGAGGGATGGTGCGACCGCCGGGATTCGAACCCGGGTAGGTAGCTTGGAAGGCTACAATCCTAACCAGCTAGATTACAGTCGCGTGCATCCATGTTAATCTGGAGCACATATTTAATCATGATGAACGGGAACGGGTCCTCTGCGGACGCGGATGTTTATTTATTCTGTTCTCTATCTGCCATCCATGATCTTGTCCCCGCCCGTCCTTCCGGATCCGGACCATCTGAAGGTGTGGCACAGGCTGGACGAAATATCGATCAATCTCGCATCGGACAAGCGGAGGGCCAAGTATCTTTCTGATTTTCATACTCTCATATCCGATCTGACCGAGAGGGAGGAGCCTGTGCATACTGCCATAAGCCTCCGGCTGCTGGAGATCGCAGAGGAGCAGGGCCTGGAGGACCTCAAGGAGATAACCCTCAAAGTGGCCGGCAAATGCAGCCTTACTGACAGCCTCCCCACCATGAAGGCCGCCGATATCCTCACGAATTACGGGGACACATACATGGCCAAGTCCCTTCTCGACCGCCTCAAATCCGTATCGGACAGGGCGGTCAGGGAGTACGGGTACGGCAGGATACTCATGGCAGAGGGCAAAAAAGAGGAGGCTGTGAAGCGCTTCATGACCGCCTATTACGTCAACGATCTGTTCCTGCCAAGCTATGACGCCATGGAGGAGGCCGAGCCGGGCAAGGGCTGGCGCATGATGAAGAACATAGCACTGATCCGTATGGATCAGCCGGTTGAGCCCCTGTCTGAAAGCCTGGCACTTTCGTCCGCAGAGGATCTGTACAGCATCTACTGGGAATGGGCCAAAGGCAACAGGTACGGCGCCAAGGCAGCACTGGAACAGTCCTCCGAGTACGCTTCCGGGGACAGGGAGTTCATGGCGGCGGATGCCAGGATGCTCGCTGAGGAAGGGGAGTATAATTCCGCCATACAGATGTACGGGAGGCTGACGCAGGACCCCAGGAAGTCCGTTGCCCTGTCCGCGGAGCTGGGCAATACATACTTGTCAGCAGGCGCTCCGGAGAAGGCCCTGGAGCTGTTCAGGGCCCTAGAGGGGTCCGATCCGTTCGACCGCAGGGTCCTGGAAGGGTGTCTCAAAGCATCCGCGGATGCCAATAAGAGAGCGGAGCTGAAGAAGTACACGGACATCTACCTGAGCACGGAGTACGTTGATCTGGATTCATATGCTCTGTGCATAGATCTGATGGGCAGGACATCAATGAGCCAGGAGGCGAATGCTCTGGTCAAACGCCTGTCCAAACGCTGTCCGGACACGGCCAGGAAGCACCTTCTTATGTCGAAGAGCGACATGGACCTGAACAGGTACCAGAATGCTCTGGCATCGGCATCGAAGGCCGTGAAGATGGAACCGGATGATCCGGAGATCCGGAGCCACAGAGCGAGGATACATCTGCGCATGGGCAAGAGGAGGAAAGCCCTGGCCGACATCAATGCGATACTGGAGAAGAACAGGGATTACATCCCGGCCCTTGAGATAAGGAAGGAGATACAACAGAGCGAGGGCAAGCTGCAGGAGGCCTATGCCACATGCAAGACGATATTGGGCCTGGATCCCCGGAATACAGAGGCCATGAGGGACGCCGCCGGTCTGCTGGACAGGATGGGGATGCATGACGAGTCATTCGCCATGTACAGAGAGGCCCTGGGGATCAAAGAGGATGTCTCGCTGTTCTCCAAGGTCATGGTGCAGCTGTACGGCAGCGGCAGATATGAGGAGATGGTGTCGCTGGCTGAGGAGCATGACGACATATACAGTGAATATGCGGAGATATGGACGCTGAAGGGCAATGCGGAGTTCACGCTGAAGAGATACAGTGATGCGGCGGATTCATTCTCCAGGGCGGTGACCCTTTCGCCGGGGGACCCCGTTTTATGGCACTCAAGAGGTCTGGCAGAGGAGTTCTCCGGAAGGCTCGAGGAGGCGGAGACCGCCTTCGACAGGGCCGTGCTCATAGATCTGGATAATCAGGATTATTGGCTGTCCAAAGCTTCCGTGCAGGAGAAGCTGGGAAACAACAGCGGTGCGATATCGTCCCTGAACAGGGTGATATCCATGTCCCCCAATAACACGCATGCGCTGGTCCAGAAGGCCAGGATCCTCGTTAAGGAAGGGGAGACCGAGGACGCCATGTACTTCCTCGATGCGGCCCTGAGGGTCAGCCCGTCGGATAAGGGGATACGCATATTAAAACGGGACATATACAAGCATGAGGGCAACACAGAGAAGGTCATTGCGGAATGCAGGACAATCCTGAAATTGGATGTCAAAGATGAGAGCGCCTATCTGGATATGGCAGATGCGTACGTGGCCAAAGGAGACATAGATCAGGCGATGATGACCATAAACTCGGCGGTCGGCAGAGGGCTGGACAATGCCAATGTGCTGACCAAGAGGGCGGACATACTGAAGATGAAAGGCAGCTTCTCCGAGGAGATACGTGTCCGGAAGAACGTGCTGATAAAGGACCCCGGCAATGCGGGTGCCAAGCTGGCTCTTGCGGAAGCGTTCATGAGGGCCGGTGACAAGGCGTCTGCTGATGAGATTTACGGGGAATTGCAGAAGGACGACCCCGGCAACGTGGAGATAACCGTCAGGAAAGCGATAATAACCTCTGATTCGGGGGACGGTTCCCAGGCGATACCCCTGTTCAGGGAAGCCCTGAGGAAAGACCCGGACAATACGGAGATATTGCTGGGTCTGGCGGATGCCCTTATAGAATCCGGTTCCGGGCCTGAAGCGGAGGGCATGCTGGACAAGGCCCTGAAGAGGGACCCGAATCTCGTGAGGGCCTACATAATGAAGGCCGGGATACGCAGTGACGCAGGGGATAAGGAAGGGGCCAAATCCGTGCTCAATGAAGCGATGGAGTTCGCCTCATCGGACCCTAAGATATGGAACGCTCTGGGCCAGATAGAGGAATCGGATCAGGATTACTCCCCGGCGATGATCTCCTATGATACGGCCATAAAGCTGGGGGACGATTCGCCCGAAGCATATCTTAACAGAGGGCGCATGCAGGAGGCCGTGGGCGCACCGGACTCCGCCCTCAACAGCTACGGGCTGGCACTTGCCAAGGACCCGGACAATCCGGATGCTCTGACAAGACTGGGGGCTCTGCAGGCGCTGTCCGGAAGGGAATCGGTGGCCCTGAGGTATCTGGAGACGGCATCCAGGAAGGATCCCAAGTACGTTCCGGCCATAATCGAGAGGGCGAGGATACATGCCAGGCACCAGGATACTGCCTCTCTGACCAGGGTCCGGGAGCAGTTCGTGAGGAGCGAGTCCACAAGGGAGCAGTCCGTGGAGTTCGCAGAGATCCTAAAGGATTCAGGGGTTGAGAGGACTTTCCCGGAAACAGCACAGCAGATGCCTGAGAGCCGAACGAAGGAAGAGCCGGAGGATGCGCCGGCAGAGGAACCGTCAGGAAGGAGGCCTTTGGGCCCGTCGGAGACCGTCTATTACGCCAAGAAGCTCATACGCAGCTCTAAGATCAGCGGGAAGCCCATGTCGGACCCGGATTCCCTGGAGATGGCGGGAATACCCAAGGGGCAGGAGGAGAATGTCCTGGCATATCTGGCGGACGTCAGGGAGTACGGGGACATAGACACTTCATCAGAGGAGTTCGAGAGGATGGAGGACCTCTCCAGGAATGTGATACTGAAGGAGGATCTGGAGAATATTGAGACTGAGCCCATGATATCGATGCAGGCGGCCTTCCTGTCATCCGGGACCTCGGAGATGGAGGAAGTGAAGACCCTTATAGCCTATATCCACAAGGTCATGACATCCGATCTGAAGGCGGAGGTGTTCTCTGAGAAGGTGAAGGACGTACTGGACAATGTGGTCTCGGGGTCCGGGGACATATCGGTTTACAGGATCATCAGAGAATACGGGGTGGGAGTATACACGGCAAGAACCGTGAAGATACTGGCAACCTCCTTTGATGCATCAGAAATGGGCCATATCTGATTTCATGAACTCGCGCATGACGCATGTGGCATAGTTCCCCTTCGGAAGGGAGAAGGATGCGGTGTAACTGTCCTCATCCATTTTGACATTCAGGTCCTTTATGGGGCACAGGATCTCCCTGCTGCTCCCTTTGGAGCTGCAGTTGGGCAGACCGACGACCAGGAAATCCTCGAGATCTATTCCCTCGGAGCTCATCACCTTATGCTCTATCTCCCCCATCTCCCCATCGGAGAACGTGCTGTCACTGCCGAATATGGTTATCGCGACGAAAGCCCGTCCGGTCCTGACCTGCTTCATAGCCAGATCGATATTCTTCCTCGTGACCTTGACAGGATTCTCATGAAGGGGTATCCCGTCGGCGTCCTTGGGGATGACCGTATCTCCGTCTATGGGCATGTCCAGGGGCAGTCCTCTGGTCATGCGCTCGCTGAGCATCATATTGAATATGTAGGATTGATAGGCATGAGTGAACATCATCTGCAGGTTGGACGGCAGAGATGATATCGCTCCGGAATAGTCCTCAGGATTCTCTGAAAGATACTGTGCCAGCGTTCTCTCGAAGTCCATATTCCTGGGCATGTCTCCGATTATCTCCGAATAATCCCCCTCTGCAAGCCTTTCCCGGACCACGGTAACGCTCTCGTCCTCCAGTTCGGAAGGCTCGGACAGGTAGATGCGTACGGCCTCCTCGGTGCTGCCGCGCACCAGGGCCTCTCCCACTTTATGGGTTATCGGCCTTATAGTGCCGAATCTCTGAACGCCGAAGTAGTTGGGGAATCCGCCGCGGGCCGTCAGTTCCGATCTGACAGCTTCGCAGATCTCTGCGGCCTCGTTCATCGGAACGTCGCATTCCCTGACCTTTATCCTGAATGCATTGCCGACGAGGTCGCCGATCCGGACCGGCCTTGCCGATCTCCCGACAACATCGATCTCCAGATCCTTCAGGTTGATCCTGGATAATGTCTCGGGGTCGCACTTGAAGGACATGAGCTGTGACGTCACCGCCCTCTTGTCCTTGGTCCCTGCGAAGCCTATTCTCTCCCGGGATATCCCGGCGGAGCGGGACATCATCCTTATCAGGCGGTTGGTCTCCCAGTTGGCACAGGTGACCCTGGCTATTGTGTAATCCCCTTCCTTCTCAGGAGGGTGGGAGGATATCTCATCTACGACGAAATCCTCTGCCAGGGCCTTGATGCGTCCGCCTGTGCCGTCGGTATCGCACATATAGTAGCGCATGCCGATATCAGCCTCGGCTGTCCTGCAGGATCTGTAGGCCATACGATTATGCCGTTTCAACGGCGGAGAAGAACTGCGAGACCGCCATAGCGGCCTCTTTGATGGCATCCGATGCAGAGCCGTTGCGCATCTCCACGATGAGCACGGGTTCCTCAAGCTCAGGGTGTGAATCCACGTATCTGACGATCTTCACATCCTTGTTCTTGTCGAGCTCATCCATGATGGGCATGATCAAGGTTGAATCTGGTTCCCTGAAGCTTATTTTAACTGTCTTCTCGGTCTTCTCGACAAGATGGATCTCCATGGTTGCCTCGTATATCACGGGAACTATAAATCTTTCGCATCCGCACGCTCTGATTTACCGGGCTGCATGCGGTACATCTCCTCTATTTCCTCTACGGTCGTGGCCTGATCGGGCCCCTTGTCCCTCCTCACTATCCCGGTGAAACGGGGGAATCTTATGGCGATCCCGGAGTCCTCACCCTCTATGCCGGAGGCTGCCGTGTGTATGGGGCTGACACTCAGCTCCGCACCCGTCACCTCCAAAACCAAAGTGGGATCGAACCAAACATCAGGCATCATCTTCGAATCCACGGTGAGCGGCTTCTCCCCGCTTCTGTAGGGTTCGAGCATCTCGGGCAAACCGTCAAGGAAGGCATCATCGAAGCCTGTGCCCAGTTTACAGACTGTGGAGTAGGTTCCCGCGTCTTGATTGTAGGCGGCCATAAGCAGTGCCCCCTACTTCCCTGCCCTCTTGCTCATGCCGTAGAATGCACCGACGACTGCGAGGTCGAAAGAATCCATCAGATTCGAGCTGTAGTCCTTCTTGTATTTTATCCACAGGAACCCTCTGGAACCTGCACGGTATACGGACTCGCAACCGACTGATTTGGCCATGATGCCCTCGCATCTGGCTCTGAGGGCGTTCTCGAAGAAGGCCTCTGCCTCATCGGTACCGGAGACCAGCATCATATTGGAGAGTCTGACCTTGCCGGATATGCTGAAGGAGTCCGTCAGGATCCTCCTTCTCTCAGTGTAAGGGAGCATGGTGAGGTCCTTTCCGTTCAGATACAGCAGATCGAACATGAAGATATTCACAGGGTATTCGCTTACCGCGTCAGCCATGCCGTGCTTGCGGCGTCTGTGGGTGACTGTCTGGAACGGCATCATCTCACCTTCGTTGTTGATGGCGACGCACTCCCCTTCGATTATGGCATCCTCGGCATTCAGGCGGTCTCTCAGGGCCTCTGCGATATCCGGGAAGTTGTCTGTCATATCCTCCAACCTTCTGGAGTACAGCTTCACTCTGTCCGGGCCTATGTGCGCCTGTACTCTTATGCCGTCATACTTGTACTCCATGGCGCATTCTCCCCCCATCTTCTCCATAATATGTGCCAGTGAGGGAAGTCTCTCCGCAAGCATCACTCTTATGGGGTTCCCCAGCTTCACCTTTATCCCGGATATCCCCTCCATGCCGAGCCCGGCCAGAGTGGCGCCCACGAACCCGAGGTCACTGGTCACGTTATACGCCCGTTCTATCTCAGGCCTGGCATCCTTATCGGCAAATGAAAGAGCCAGCGCATCAAGGATGGTCATTGCCGCCACCCCGGTCCTCATCCGGCCCGTGACGATCCTGCAAAGATAGCGCGCTTCGATAGGCTCGGAATCATGGAGCATGTTCGACAGGTACTTCATCTTCTTGCCCTGGGAGTCCCTGCCCTCAGTCTGCGCTATGGCGAAAAGGCTGTTGGTCACCCTCTCCAATGTCAGCGGCTGGGAGAGGAGGGTCATCTGCTTCTTACCGGCTATGAGGCCTTCGGCCACAGTACCCGGGTCTCCCAGTTTGATCATCATCTCGCTTATCTTGCCCTCAGTCTCCCCGACGGTGAAAGCTATGGCTTTGGCAACGAGGCGGTCCGCCATCCCCAGTTCGATGCCCATGAAATCAGGGACTATCTTGCCCTGGGTCAGGTATATGATGGGTTTGATGTCCTCGGGATCCAGGGTCTTGAAGAACTCTGCGAGGATCGACGTCATCTCCAGCCTGCTGGCTGTCGACTCGAGCCTGTCCAGGACCCCGGCGATGGATGAGAATCTCATTGTCAACGGCTATCGTTTGTCCGTATTAAATCATGCTGGATATCAGCATTCATCATGCATGCGGTGCCAGCACAGGGAATCAGAAGTCGCTCAGGGCCCTCTGCCTGACGGCCGGGGCCTTGTTCTCCGACAGGCTCCTGCTCAGACGCTCGAGGCGGCTGCGCATCAGGAGCTCCTTCTTACGGCTGGATTCCTCGAAGACCTCGTCGACGGTGCCCTTGGCCACAAGAACATAGACCTTGCCGCGGTCCTTCCTCCCGGTCCTGCCGCGTCTCTGTATGGTCCTGATCTCCGAAGGGACCGGCTCATAGAATATCACCGTATCCGTGTTGGCTATGTCAAGACCCTCCTCCCCGACTGATGTGGCGACGATGACGTTCCGGCGCCCGTCACGGAACATATCCAGCATCTCGATCTGCTCCTTCTGTTTCAGCCCTCCGTTGGATTGGCCTATGAGCTTCCCGACCCTCGCCCCGCCAACGGAGGACAGCTTATCGACGAGCAGATCGCATGTGTCCCTGTACTGCGTGAATATCAGGACCTTGGCTCCCGGATCGGACTGAAGGGTATGGCTGACCAGTGTCATCACCCTTGAGACCTTCGGATGCTCGACCCTGCTCTCGGAGGCGATCCTCCACGCTTTGATGAACTCCTTGCTGGCAACTATCTCCTTGGAGCCTTTCCCGCCGTCCTTCCTGGATGCATCAGTCCGGATCTTCATCAGGTAATTCTTCAGGGAGCTCATCCCCTGGGTCTCTGCGAGGTTCACTGCATGCAGGGTCTTTATGCACATCGATTGGAGCGTCAGCCCTCTGAAGATCATCGAGGTCTTCTCTCCATTGGCCAGCCTGACCTGCAGATTCCTTCCTATCGTCAGCAGATGCTTGGTCGAAGGGGGCCAGTTCGGATCCATCAGACGGAGAGCGACCAGTTCCGAAGCATATTTGTCCGTCATGGTCTTAAGAAGGGAGATCACATCGATCAGGTCCTTTGGCATGTTGACCTCTATCCTCTCCACATTCACGTCGTAGACGTAGGGGGACACATCCGGATCATACTCCGACTTCATGTCTATCCTTCTCAGGGAGAGATTCCTGCAGATCTC
>JAAYKC010000092.1 GCA_012522645.1 Thermoplasmatales archaeon | reverse complement strand
GTTTTCTTCTTCTTCGGCTTCTCCTCGGCCTTCCCTTCCCTGGGAAGGGGGCTGTCGAAACCGCCGTCGAAGAGAGTGGCCTGCTGACTCCCCATGAGCAGGTCCTTCTCATCCCATCCGAACACATCGGTCACGCGGGATGCGGTGGATGCCAGCCTCTCAGCATAATATTTGTAGTCCGGCATATGCCCGAATTCCTTGCCGCTTATGTAGGGTTCAACCGTCTGCGGCGTGGTCTTCGAGTCAGTGACGATCCAGGAGACCTTCATGCCCGGTATGAAGTCGTAGCCCATCTTCACCATCTTGCCGGCGGCCTGCACGTTCGCCATGCTGTCCGGGTTCTTGTATGCGTTCAGGCCCTTGCACGTCCTCGAGATGACGAGGTCCGATGCGGGGACCCTGCCGCTCATGACATTCCTGATGGTCTCCCGTACTATGGCGACGGCTTCCTCATTCTTCTCCTCGAGGACCTTCTCGAACAGGTCCATCAGAAGATCGGACTGAAGATTGAATGAGTCGGATCTCCTGATCTCATATCCTCTTACGAGGAGCTCATCCTCCCATTTCGGCCATACGACCCTGCCCACGTATCTCTTCTTCTTCCCATGGGTGAACAGAGGCTCGAACACCTCCTCGAAGACGAGAGTCTCCTCTTCCTTGGAGAAGCGCTCCGCCAATCCCTTACCGTATTCAACGGAACCTTCCAGATTACTAACGGGCGACTGCACGAATATCGAGTCGGTATCCGAATAGATTATGGAATCGCCCTCTTCCGTCAGGGTGCTGATTATGCTCTTGACGTTGTTCCTGGCGAATGCGGTTATCGAGGAGCCGATGCTCTTGTCGGTGAACCTGTAGAAGGATGATGCGAAGACACCGTAGAAGGTATTCATCAATATCTTCACCGCAGCCTGCAGACCGTCCAGATAGTGCACTTCCTTCTGATCCGCAGTGTTCTTCATCTCCGTCTTTATGCGGTCCCTCTCCTCCATCAGGCCCTTGAGGATCCTGGGAAGCAGCCCCGTCCTCCTCTCCTTGGACATGAATCTGGCTCCGCTGGGGCTGATTATCTCCCCGTCATCGGACAGGGTGGTGAAGCAGATGTTCTTCGATATTATGAGGGACGGATACATGGATTTGAAGTCGAGGACACAGACCCAGTGGTACAGTCCCGGTTTGATCGCATGAACATATCCGCCTTCGATCTGGTCCCCCCGGGTCCTGTTCCCGTTCATCGGAACGCCCACTTTCTCCCTGTCCGCCGCCCTTATGAGTATCGAGTCGACGAGAGTCGATGTTCCGGATGTGAGCACATCATCCGCCGGCAGCTTGGAGACGGCGGCCAGATCCATGCCCTTTCTCAGGGTGTCCACTTCCAGGAGAATCCTCAGGGACAGTTCCGCATCTTTCGTGCAGTACTCGATCACGTGCTCCCTGTCCTCGGCCCATTCCCGGTCCATATGCTTCGGATCCACATCTATCTTCATCTCTCCCAGGACCTGCATGGCGACAGCGTTGAGGGTCTCCTGTTTCGGCCTGAGCTCCTTCTTGGCGGCCCACCATGCGTCCACCACCATGCGGCCTTTGATGCGCCAGTACCTTCCGCCGATCAGGCGGGGGATGCTTCCGTCCCTTCCCCACCTCAGTTCATCCTGCATCTTCTGGACGGCGGCCCTCTCCGTTATCTTCTTTATATCATAATTCTCGATGTTATACCCCGTTATCACATCGGGGTCCTCTTTCCTGATGAGCTCCCCGAATTCCCTGATCATATCCTTCTCCGTTCCGACTATGGGCTCGCACTCTCTGATCTCCCCGTTCTCCCAGATGACCGAGCATATGGTGAATATGTAATCATGGAGAACGCTGTTCTCTATGTCGAAGGAGAGCACTCTCAGTCCCGGGTCGAAGGGCTCTATGTTCTCGAATGACTCCATCCTGAGAATGACATCGGTGAAATACTCCTTCTCAGAGGGTTCGCCGGTGACCCTTATGCACGACCCCATGTCCGTATCGTAGAAGAAGCGGTGATGGAACGGGATGTCTGCTGCCAATATGCGGTACCTGTTCCCCATCCGGGATCTGAAATCGGAGATGAGCCAGGGATATGTCATCGTGACCTTCAGAACGTTTTTGACAGTGCCGTCCAGGTACAGTTCGTCGCTCTCCACCGAAATTATATCCTTGTCCTTCCGGAGGGATTCGTCCAATCCCCGGTCCGGTTCCACTATGAAAATGTAAGGTCTCAGGCCATATGCCAGAACAGTAACGGACCTGCCGTCCCTGGACCTTCCGAACAGTTCTACCGCCAGTTCCTCGCCGTCTTGGACGTATGATGCGGTCAGGATCCGGAGGTCGAGTGTTTCGCTCATTTGTTAGCCACTATCCTTATCACATCCCCGTCTTGGAGGATGTAATCAGCTCCGACGGTTCTCTTCGTCCTCGCGTTCACGGCCCTTATGAATTTATCTCCCAGGTCCGTGTGAACTTTGTATGCCATATCTTTGGCCGTGGATCCTCTGGGTATAAGGAATGCGTCGGGAAGCACGTTCCCTGAATGGTCCGTGTAGTGGGTCTCATCCTCTACAGGATACACGACTATCAGATCCAGTGTCTTGAAGGCTGCCATCTCCAGGCATTCCTGCACACCGGTCCCGCCGTACTTCTCCATGTTCTTGCTCATGTAATCAAGGGCCCTGCTCTGAGCTTCACTGAGCTTCACTCCGTCCTTTATCCTGAATCCTTTGCTGCCCTGCACATACTCTACAATGCCCCCGGTGCCGGCCTTCTTAAGTGCCAGTTCTGTCTCCGCCATAGTGGGGACCGCATCCTCTGCGATCGTTTTCACAAGATCCGCATTCCCCGGGGGAGCGATATCCGCCTTATTCATGGCCACAATCAGGGGCTTGGAGAACTCCCTTATCTTCTTTGAAAGTGCCAGCAGTATCTCCTCATCCCATTTCAGAGGGTCTTCCGGAGGATTGACATCCCTTACTGCGGCTTTGATCTGAGCTTCCGTCATCTTCAGCCCGGCAAGCCTCTCATGCAGTATCTCCTCAGGTTTGGCCCCGGTCATCTTCGCTGTTCTGGCCATCTTGGAGAAGCCGCTCTCGAGTATGCTCTTGATCCACATCTCTATCTCCTTGGCCAGGAACATCACGTCCTCTCTGGGGTCATGATCTCCGGGATTGCCCGGTACCCCCTCTATGTTGGTGGATCCGCTCACATCTATGACGTTGATCAGCGCATCCGCCTGCCTCAGGTCATCCAGGAACTGATTCCCGAGGCCCTTGCCCTGCCATGCGTCCGGCACAAGGCCCGCCACATCCAGCAGTTCCACCGGTATCATCCTCGTGCCGTCTATGCACCCGGAGTTCCGGGGATTGCATTTAACACCCAGATCCCTGCACGGGCAGGGCGCTCTGACATACCCCACCCCCCTGTTCGCCTCTATGGTGGTGAAGGGATAGTTCGCTATCTCTACGGATGCCATGGTCGCGGCGCTGAAGAATGTCGATTTTCCTACGTTAGGCTTGCCCACTATCCCTATCTGCATAAGATCAGCTCATGAATGGTCTTATTATGTTATATCTTTCCCAGGGGACAACAGGATTCACCGAACGGAATCGCCCGGAGGCACTGGCACACCTTCTGCGGTGTCCTCACAAAGAAGGAAGATCCTGTTGGCGACGGACGCTATCTCAGAGGGCGTCAGCGTCTCCACCCGTGCGTCCAGGAAGGGTATGTCCGTTTCTTCGGAACCGGGCGGGATGATCTTCGCCGCCCTCAGGGACGTGGATATCTTCTTCCTCCTGTGATTGAACGTCACCTCTGTGACCTTCAGGAAGGTCTTCTCGTCAAGCACCTCGAAAGGAGCCGGGCGGGGAACGATCTCCACTATGGCCGAATCCACTTCGGGCCTGGGCTTGAATCTTGAGGCAGGCACATTCTCCAGTATCCTGCAGTCCGCTCTGTAGAAGAGGTTGACGGTGAGCCTGGAATAATCCCTGCTGCCAACATCGGCCACCATGCGGTCGGCGAATTCCTTCTGGACCATCACCACTGCCTTTCTGAAGTCATGCTCCAGCAATTTGAATATGATCGGGGTGGAGACGCTGTACGGGAGATTGCTGACGAAGACATCGAATTTAGGGAACGGGACCTTCACGGCATCCCCGCGTATGAGTCTGACGGACGGGTATGTGGATGCCACGTGGTCAGCAAGAGCGGCATCCAGTTCGATGCATGTGACATCCCCGGATAACGATGCGAGCCTGCCGGTGAGTATTCCGAGACCGGGACCGACCTCCAGGACCCTGTCCTTCTTCGTTATGCCGGCGTATCCGATCTGCCGGTCGGCAACCCGGTCATCCGTCAGGAAATTCTGCCCTCTGCTTTTCTTGGGCGTTACGCCAGTCTCGGCGATCAGTCTTCCCGTATCCTTTCCTTTCATTTGGAAATGAAGATGTAGCGCCTTCTGCCGTCGTCGGTGATCTCCAGCATGATGCGCTCTTTGATGAGCTTCTCGGGAGTTTTCAGAATAGGTACCCTTCTCGTTATGTCCTCGAAGCTCTCGAACTTGCCCGCTCTTCTCTCTTTGAGGAATTCCTCCAGGGTCTTCTTGCCCATGCCGGGCAGCTCCTCCAGGAGGTGCTTCTTGATGTTGATGGGACCTGCATTGTTGAAGAAGCTCACGTACCTGTCCTCGTTCTTCTTCACGAGGATCTGCACAATGTAATCCAATTCAGTCTGTGCAGTGCCGGTGAGATCGTTGTAGGATACCCGTCTTCTCACGTGGTCTATTTCCTTGCGCAGATTGCCGTCCTTGCCGATATAGACCCTGTCCTCTATGGAGATCTTCGCCTTATCCTTGGGTACGAGTTCGAAGAGCTTGAACTCCTCTTCCCCCACTGCGTAGCAGACGGGACCTCGCTTAGCGAAGCTGGTACCCGGCAGGCCTTGCGGCATATAATCCAAAACGTATGCGTATTCTTCCAAAGGACAGTCCCCCTGATGCTAGTCAAGAGCAACCCTAGAGTTGCTTCCCGACTATTTCAATTATTTTATCAATACCATCTTTCTCGAGGTTGATCCTCTCTTTTGAGAAAATGGCACGGACGTCCTCAGGGTATCTCGGGAGGATGTCGGCAATCTTGTATTTTGTGAAATCGGTTATGAAGTCAAGCTCCTCGAGCTCGGCGATCAGGGCCTTGGTATCATCTACCGAGATCCTTGCGGTGGCTTCGGACTGCATCAGGGCAGCTCTCTGAGCGTTGTTAAGCTCGCCTCTCTTGTTGCCCGCTTCCGTCAAGAGATCCTTCACCTCGACTGTGCTGATGTATTCCTCTGCCATTCCGTTCACCTCAGACATTCCTTACCAGGTGCTCCGGGCGTGCAACGACTATCTTGTCCTTGTTGCCGTCCTTCACTCTGACTTCGAAAGCTGCGCCTCTCTTCCCGATGACCGTGCCGGTAAGGCCGTGGAATCTTGAGAAGGGCATGCCCTTGTGGACGCTGGGATCTATGATTATATTGACCTTCTCGCCCTCTTCGAAGACCTGCATAGCCTTGGTTATCGGGGAAAGCCCGCGTGCTCTGGGCTTCTTGCGAAGCAGACTGCGGGTCTTAGTCCTCGTTCCTCTTGACGCTTTCATTTCAGTTCCTCTTGATCGTTTATCGCTATGACATCCAGGGTCTCCACGGTGCACTCCACGCCCAACGCCTCGGAGAAGCTCGGTATGCTCCTCCCCTCATCTCCGGAAACGAATTCCTTGACATATGTCCCGGATTCCGTCTCGAGGGTCAGGTCGAATGTGCCATCATCCGCCATTTCCGCCTCGACCCACAGGATATTCCTCTTGCGGATCAGGTCGGCACGTCTGTGCTCGACCCTCCGAGGAGTCCTCTGGTCAATACAGACGTCCCTGAACGACAGTGCTACCCCAATCACTTGCTCTTTATTAACTTTACCATTTGGCCTGACACGGGCCTTATAGGTCTTCGTGGGTGTTGCCAGCTTGGTCTTTTTGACCGCTTCGCGGTCTGTGAATGCAAGGCCTCTGTAATGCGCCAGATCGGAGTCGTTGGCTCTGAGCTCCAGTTCGTCCAGATCTATGTCCCTTTTCTTCGGCTGGCTTATCTCCAGCACGAAGGGGCGTCCCTCACCGAGCATCAGGGCGTCTATGTCCTCTCTGCCCATGCCGTGGAAGAAGTGCTCATTGCCCTCCGCCATCTCAAGAGCTATATCCCCGATGATCTCCTGCACGGAGGTCTGGTACATCTTGCCTGTATTGCCGCATCTGGGACATCCTTTGCCCTTGCAGACCCTGCAGGGCCATATCGTCTGAGGTATCTCCCTGCTCAGCTTGTTGTATCTGCCGTATATGAAAAGCGGGGACAGGTCCAGTTCGACATCGGCGAATCTGGTGTCGATGCAGGCGACGACCTGAGGGTTCTTGAACTCCACCGGGCGGTTGATCATGGGCAGGGCCGTCTTCCCTATCTCTCTGTTCAGCTCCGTCTTTATGGATTCTCCCTCAATACCCAGTTCCTTCCAGAGAGCTTTTTCCGCTTCTACGGTCGCGGGGTCCACTTTGCAGCCGACAAGGAAATTATCGCTCTCCACGGAATTGACGCTTTCGGCAACGTTCTCGGCGAAACGGTCAGTCAGGTCGAAGAGTCCGTCGCAAAGGGCGCATCCTTCCGGTGCATCTATTCCCAGGCGGTCCCTTATGATCCTGCCCCTCTCGTCATTGGTCATCCCCTTGCCTGATTTGCCGAACAGCCTGCCGAGGCAGTGATCGCAGAGATCCCTGCTCACTGCTTTGGCAGCTATGTCGGCATCGAATACGAAATCATCCATATGCATTCCCTCAGAGATCGAACCCCAGCTCTGAGATCCTGAGTCTGGGTCTTTGAGATTCTAAGAAATGGTAGACGGTGGCATGCTCGCTTCCGTTTATGATCATCTCCACAGCCTCCTTGGCGACAGGCAGGCTGACCGAGTCCCCTATCAGAGCGACCGTATTCCCGTAGACCGTCATGTGGACTCCCGTAAGATCCTCTATTATCCTGCGTGTCTTGCCCTCAGACCCTATGAGGCGCCCTCTGACACGGTTGAGCTGATTCGCCTTTGTGCCCACTACCTGCTTCAGATCCACGATCTCAAGATACTCATCGTCCTTGAAGAGCCTTGAAGCCCTCTCCGGGCTGAAGCCTCTCCCTATGGCCTTGAGGACATCGCAGACCTTCAGGGCCATGAGCGGATCTGCACTCTCAGCCTCATCATGGACCATTATGTTGCCTTCTTTGTCGACGTCTATCTTCATGCCGCACATCCTCTGAAGCATCGCCTTCGTCTTTCCCTCGGCACCTATGGCCACACCAACTCTGTCCTGCGGGATCCTAACCGGCCTCATTCGTCATCACTGTCCTTATTCAGAGTCTCTTCCATTATAACTTCGATGTCTATGATATCCGCGTCTCTGCTCTTGAAGAAGCGGTTGATGTTCTCAATATCCCTTCTCAGGAAGTCCTTGGCATTGAAATGATCGGACGTCACTGCTTGGCCGCAGTCAATGAGTATCGGCTCGCCGTCGAACATGAGCACATTGTATTCGCTCAGATCCCCATGTACCAGATGCGCATCCTTGAAGCCGTCTATCGCGAATGATATCACTTCGTCGTATGTCTCGTCCGGATCCTCCAGAGCGCAGTTCCTGAGCTGGGGGGCCGGGCTGTTCTCATCGCCTATGTATTCCATTATCAGGCAGTTCTTCTTGAAATGTATCGGTTCCGGGACCGGGATGCCTGCGTTCCAATACCTGTTCAGATTGCTGAACTCCTTCCTGGTCCAGGCATATATCAGCTTCCTCCGGTTGCCCTTGACGTCGTTGAAGCGGGGATCCCCCTCTATGTATTTGTTGATCCTCTTGAAGGTGGACGTGGACGTCCTGAATATCTTCAGTGCCATCGGCTCACCGTCCGAGTCCTCGGCATAGAATACGTTGCCCTCCTTGCCGGTGGATATGGGGTATCCGACATGCTCTATCAGACCGGACGTCATGAAATCATAGATGGTCATGAGGGTCTGGGCGTCGAAGACCTCTGCCAATGTGCTTTTCTCGTCCCCGCTCTTATCGGTTTTAAGCGCATCGACCCTGCGCTCCAGATATGCGTAGACCTCCTCGTAGGATGTCACGTCGACCACCTTAGAATATATCCAGGTTCTTGGGTATCCTGTTCCTCTTGCTCAGGTTCACGGCCTGAGTCCTCGTATATCGGAATCTTACGTCGCATTTGTCGGGCTGGAAATCCCATATCGCGACTATGACGAGGTCACCCTCTCTGATCCACATCCTCTTCTTGATCTTACCGGGGATGCGGCCGATCCTGGAGATGCCGTCCTCGCACATTATGCGTATCTTCGAGGCTCCGAGCAGCTGGTCAGCTATACCGAACATCTCTCCTTCCTTTATGTTCGGCAGACGCACGCGTGATACGTCTTCTTCCGTGCTCTCCATCTGTTCTTCTTTAGCGCTCAATTAGGCTTCCTCTGCGTCATCCGAACATTTGGCGGTATATAAGTGTTACAGGGATAACCGAAGCATGTGCGGTCGCGGGCTGTCAGACTTAAGTATATCTCACAGTGTAAGCATCATCGCCCTGAAAGGCAAGCCTCCTAGGGGGGCGTCAGCATGAAGAACGAGAAATACAAGACCAATGCAGATCTGGCACAGACGTTGAGAGGCGGGGTAATAATGGATGTCACGACCCCGGAACAGGCGACCATAGCCGAGAGGGCAGGCGCCTGCGCAGTGATGGCGCTCGAGAGGGTGCCCGCTGACATACGCGCTTCGGGCGGCGTATCGAGGATGAGCGACCCCCTGATGATCAAAAGGATAATGGAAGCGGTATCCATACCCGTAATGGCGAAATGCCGCATAGGTCACTTCGCAGAGGCTCAGATATTGGAGGCCCTGGGCATCGATTACATAGATGAGAGCGAGGTGCTCTCTCCTGCGGACGATATTTACCACATCGACAAGGAGCAGTTCAAGACCCCGTTCGTCTGCGGCGCCAGGAATTTGGGTGAGGCCCTGAGGAGGATCTCCGAGGGCGCATCCATGATCCGGACCAAAGGGGAGCCGGGAACCGGGGACATCATTCAGGCGGTCCACCATATGCGCACGGTGAATGCCGAGATAAGGCATGTGACATCCCTGAGAGAGGATGAGCTCTATGAGGAGGCCAAGAGGCTCTCGGTCCCGACAGGGATCCTCAGGGACGTTCACAGGACCGGCAGGCTCCCTGTGGTGAATTTCGCCGCCGGCGGGGTTGCGACCCCTGCTGATGCGGCGTTGATGATGCAGCTCGGAGCTGAGGGAGTATTCGTCGGTTCCGGGATATTCAGGTCCGGGGACCCGGCAAAGAGGGCCGCGGCGATAGTGAAAGCTGTCGCCAATTATGATAAGCCCGAGATTCTCGCCGAGGTATCCGAGAACCTCGGTGAGGCAATGGTCGGGATAAACAGGGATGAGATCGAGAGCCTCAGGGGGATAAGGATGGCCGAGCGCGGTCAGTGAGGATTCCGTGCCCGGCGCCCGGCCCGGGCACCATAACCTTTTTTAAAAGGGTATCTATCAGGACTCTACAGCTCATGTAGTGTAGCGGCCAATCATTCGGCCCTTTCGAGGCCGACACCCGGGTTCGATTCCCGGCATGAGCACCATCACTTCAAAATCTTCCTTCTGAATGCAGCGCTCTCCTTCGCGATATCATTCGCATTCCTGCGGCCAACCTTATGCACCGCAGGCAGTTCCCCCGGATTCGCATTCAGCATGGCATCCCTCAGGTAAACATCGGCACAGGGATAGTCCGCAAGGGTCTTACGGTCCCAGTTATCCACAAGATCGAAGACGGCCTCTATGCCTTCGACGTAGAATTCGGAGGTCAGCACGGCAACTGCCGTGGCGTCGTTGCCGATAACGGCGATATTACTGCTCCTGACCGCACGCTCATCCCCGTTGAAGGACACTGAGAGGCCGCTGTTGTCCCTTACCAGATCCATGGCCTGGCCGTCTGTGGAGTCCCCTCCTATGTAAACTGTATCGCTGAATTCTATATCCGTTCTGCGCCTCACTTCGAGCAGCACGTACGTCTTCTCATTCTGTCCCATGACTTCCACGGGTTTGAGGGACTCGGCCAGGTCCATCTCCGGCAGACGTTCCAGGAAGAAGGAGTCGAGAACCTCGATCACGGATACGTCCTCATCCTCCAGGAGGGCCCCGTCATTCTCGGAGAAGAGATTGTCAGGGAGCTTGATCTCAGATATCGCACCGGCCACGTTCTTCAGCTCCCTGGCCTCAGCTTTGCTGATGCTCACGGAATCAAAGGATGCCTGAGTGCAGCTGACGTTGCTTATGGGGAACCCTATGGCGTCGCAGACGGCCATCATGTGATGCTCATAGCTGCAGGTGTTGATGTATGCGGGCAGCAGACTCCATGCGTATCTCATGGCCCTGTCGGCACCCGGGAATATCTCCAGATCCTCTTTGGAGAACTCGTAGGCCCAATGGTCCGTGGCCCCGAAGGCGTTCAAGAAGGGAAGGATCATCTTCATGGTGCTGCCGAAATGGTCGTTCTCCCTTCTGAGATAATAGGTCATGATGTCGTCGTACCTGGATATCACATCGAACACATGCCCGCCGTTCCTTATGAGCCGTGCGCACATCCTCCTGGCGTTATTATTGGCCGATATGAATCCCAGGTCCCCGCAGACGAACTGCTTGTCATGGGTGAATCCCATCTCCTCCATCGGGTTGTATT
>JAAYKC010000091.1 GCA_012522645.1 Thermoplasmatales archaeon | reverse complement strand
TTTCGGCTCCATATTCCGGAACTTTCGAACCCGAGGCGTCTGGCTTAGAAGGCCAGCGCTATATCCTGGCTAAGCCACGGGCCCACGCGCCTCTCCGATTGCCTCATGCCATTTAAAGGTTTACCCAAGAGTTGGTCATATTGGCCTCAGCGTAAAGGTCTGACAGCAGATTGATGATGGACCCGTATCCCAAGAGCACGGCAACGGCCTCGGCTATGCAGATAAGACCCAGTATAAGCAGTATCGGCCATGCGTTAAGGAGTTTGCCGAAGAACTGCACAAGCTGTTCCAGGAAATTCAGCAGCATGAACACGAAGGCACCCGAGATAAAGGCCAGTATTATTCTGGGATAGCCCGTGGCCAGGATCTCGAAATCTCCGGTCACGCTGCCCAGATATATGTAAACTATCGCTGCCGTCATCAGACCGAACAGAGCTGAGAAATGCACTTCCCGGAAGGGCCTTATTATCATGGCAAAAGATGCTATGGCCACGATTATCAGAGTGTATGTCGCCCAGCCCTCGCGATACGAGACCGTGAGGAACAGCATCACCGCACCCAGGATGACCCCCAAAAATACCAGCAGATTGTATGCCTGGCTCTCTTTGTTCTTAAGGTATTGCCTGACGATGAGGATCGCAAGAATCCCCATCAGTATCAGAGCCAGCTCAGGTACGTAATACGCATCGAGAGCGCTGCCGATCTCATCCCAGTTAAGTGTGATTGTGGCCATCCCTGTATGATTGGCGTATCCGATTATAAGCGTTTATCTAAAGCCCCAGGATCCTCGCCATGTTTTTACCCAGCAATGCGTCCTTCTGGTAATCGGTCCCCCAGTCGCCCTCCCTGATCTCTCTTATGAACTGCATCGCTGAGAAGCTCGATTCATATAACGGGAAATCCGTGCCGAACACTATCCTGTCCGGGAACCGTGACGAGACCGATTTTATGCGCTTGCAGATCATACTTCTGTCATCATGGGCCCATCCCTGCAGTGCGGAGCAGTCCGTGTAGATGTTCTCATGCTCCTCCATCAGGGGCAACAGCTCCTCATGGAACTTCCCGCCCAGATGAGCGATGATTATGTTCATATCGGGATACTTCTCCGCCACACTGCTGAATTCCGAAGGATGGCAATACTTCTCATCCAACGGCGGCAGGGCCATGCCCGCATGAGTCACAACTGTGAGACCCAGGTCGTCTACCTTATCCCAATAGTCTTTAAACTTTGGGTCGGACGGATAGAAGCCGGTTGCCGGGTACATCTTGATGCCCTTGGGATCATACTTCTTGACCAGCTGTTCGATCATCTTTACGGCATCGGCCCCTTTGTTCGGGTCGACTGATATGAACGGGAGGAACTTGTCATCAACGGTGCATCTCTGGAACATCCAGTCCATATACTCCTCGTTGGTCATCTTCCCCGAGCCAAGAAGCTCGAAATCAGTTCCCAGGATCACCATGTAATCCATGTTATTGCCGTAGATCGTCTCCAGAGGCTCCTCTATGCTTACAGCATAATCTGCGAAAGGCACCTCATCCTCCAGATTGAAATCCAGCATGGTCCCGTACTTCTTCCTCTCCTCTTCCGGGATCTCCAGGACAGGGGCCATATAGCTCCTCACTGCCAGGTCAGGCAACATCTTCCTGTCCCACATATGGGCATGAGCATCGATTAACACGAGCACTGCATAGCCGCTCACATTAATATGATATTCGAAATGTAAACCGTCCGGCAGAGGCTGAAACCACCATCCGCTTTTCGGACGAATTCTGATTTTTAAATAATCTTAAATACAAGTTCCCTTTGAACCGGATATGAGAACTAACAGAAAGGATTCTGAAGTGAATAAGCTGACACTTGTCACGCTTCTTCTTTCCTCTATGATCATACTCATGGGCGCAGCGGCTGTTGCCCCTGCCCTCAAACCCCTGAGCATAGCTTTCCCCGAGTCCTCCGCTGTCGCCATATCACTGGTGGTAACACTGCCTGCGCTCGCAGTGGCGATAACGGGTTTGGGCGTCGGATATCTGGCAGACCGTTACGGGAAAGCCAGGGTATTCATAATATCGTTAATCGTTTTCACCCTGGCCGGGATGTCCGGGTACTTTTTGAATACCCTGGAGTCCGTCCTCGCAGGACGTTTCATTCTGGGTATCGGCATAGCAGGAATATCCACGGCAACGACAGCTTTGACTGCGGAATATTACAAAGGAGCTGCAAGAGCCAGAGTAATAAGTTATCAGTCTGCGGCCATGGGAATAGGCGTCTTCTTCCTCGAAACCCTGGGAGGATCCCTTGCGGACATTGGATGGCAGGAACCGTTCCTGATTTATCTGATCGGCCTTCCGGTGCTGTTACTGGCACTTGTATCTGTACGGGAACCCGCAAGGGCGGAATCAGAAGAAAGCTCTCTTCCGGAGCCGGGGATCGAGAACAAAGGTCTCAAAGTCGGACTCTGTTATTCCATGATATTCGTGGCGATGTTCCTCATGTTCATCCTCCCCACGAACATGCCGTATCACATATCGGATATGGGGTACAGCCTTTTCATATGCGGCCTGCTGCTCGGCATACTCGGTGTTTCCCAGACAGCCTTCAGTCTGCTGTACTCGCGCACATCCAACAAGCTTGGTGACAGGAATGCGTATGCGACAGCGCTCCTCCTCATAGGCACAGCATACTGCCTCCTGATAATATCCAGCATCGTCGCCGTGATCTTTGCTATGGTCCTAGTCGGAGCGGGCATGGGCCTCATAACCATGACGGTCATCGGGAGTCTGTCTTATTACTCTCAGGCCGGCGGCTCAGGGAAGATCATGGGAGGGTACTCCGTGGCCATGAACCTGGGTTCTTTCTCCTCATCCATAATAATCACGCCGGTCGTGGCCGCAGTAGGATCATATCACAATACGTTCCTTTATGTCGGGATCTTCGCACTGGGTCTTTGTGCGGTTTTCGCCGCGTCTGCGATAATCGAGAGACGGAACATCATCAGGAAGAGAAAGGACATCGTCACCAGGAAAGCAACAGGGGACCATGTATCTCTGTATGACAGCATCCTCATAGCCACAGACGGCAGCGAGACCAGCAACCTGGCCGTCAGGAATGGACTGGACATGGCGAAGAACAACGTCTCCAAAGTAACTGCGCTGTATGTGTTCGACGCAGAATACTACGCCGCCGTCACCGGGAGCGCCCCGTCTGCGGAATCTGTCACGAATCTGGGCAATACGGTCTCCGGAGATGCGATGGAATATGTCATCCGGGAAGCTGCAGCAAGAGGCGTTGATGTGGAACTGAAGGTCACCGTAGGCCATCCTGCCGAGATGATCATAGACGAATCTGCGAATCACAGTCTCGTGGTCTGCGGCTCGGTGGGACGTACCAACGTCTCCAGGATCCTCTTGGGCAGCGTTGCTGAGAAGGTCGCCAGAATGGCGGTCTGCCCCGTGCTCATCTGCCGTAAGATGGAGTGATGAGCAAAGATCCTCATATCCGCCTTCTGTGCCGGGGAACTTGGTGAGATGGTCTTCTCCGGCCCTTTGTCAGCAAAGGCCTTCTGCCGGCATATGTGCAATGCAGTGGGAAAAGAGACAGCATCAAAACGCATTCAGAATCGATTTGTGGCAGCGATAAGCTGTCCCGTCGCCTATGTCATCCAATCTCCGGGTAAAGAGCCAGACCTCATATCCTGTAATGCAACGTTCCCGGATGTGCTGAGAGACATAAAGCTGTCCCTTTCCGCCGGCATGAAAGACGCACGATGAACCCAGGACCTATCTGATTGCCTTTACCAGACCCTGTGCCCAATCATCGGTTGACAGGGCATGCTGGTACATGTATGTCCCGAGGCACATGCCTCTGACGAGCCCGTCATTCCCGGAGCTTATGCCTGTGCCTCTGTCCAATCTGAAGCCGAATTCATTCCCGTAGCCTCTTATCTCAGAGTAGTGGAACTCATGACCTCTGACCTTCATGCCCCGGAAGAGAGGGTTCGTGCCTGTGGATGCCGCTGCCGTGTACTTCGGTCCGTGGCGGCCGGACTCGACGGCCTCACATTGGAAAATCCCTGACATGGGGCAGCTCTCACCCTTCCGGGACAGGGATGAGCACATGACTGTCAGGCCTCCGCATTCCCCCAGTATCGCCTTCCCGTCCTCTGCGGCGGTTCTCAGCCCCTCCATGAAATCGCCGTTCTCAGAAAGCCGTTCGGCATAGAGCTCCGGATATCCCCCTCCGAGATAGTACAGATCTGATTCGGGGAGGGAATCGCCATTCAGAGGACTGAATTTCCTGACCTTGAACCCGGAAGCCTCGAGGCACTCTATATTCTCCGCATAGTAGAAACAGAAAGCCTCATCATACGGCACTGCGACCTCGGCACTGATGTTCCTGTGAACATACAGATCCGAATCCTCGAACTCGGGCTCGAACGATTCAGAGATATCCATCAGCCTGTCCTCATCAAGACAGGAGACCAGATCCTCCATTGAGTCCACATACCCGGCATTCGAGGGCGTTTTGAGACCCAGGGCCCTCTGGGGAACCGAGTCCGCCCTCTTACGGGGGACGAAGCCTATTATCTCAACATCGCACCTTGATTCGATAGCCTCACGAAGCTTCTGTTCATGCGGCCTGCCGGAGACATTGTTCAGTATCACCCCGGATATTTTAACCTCCGGGTCGAATGATTTGAATCCGTTTATTATGGCCGCTGCACTCCTGGTAAGGGATCTGGCATTGATCACCAGTATCACCGGGAATCCCAGGATCTTCGCCATCTCTGCCGTGGAGCATTCTTCGGTCGTACCCGAGAGCCCCTCGTAAAGTCCGCGTACCCCTTCCACTACGCACAGGTCGGCGCCCTTGGATGAATGGGCCACCAGGCTCTTCGCCTTCTGTGCGTCCATCATGTACGTGTCCAGGTTCCTGGACCGGCGGCCTGTCGCCAGCGTATGGTACATCGGATCTATGAAATCAGGCCCGATCTTATACCCCTGTACATTCATCTTACCTGACAGAAGGGACATCAGTCCGGTCGAGATCGAGGTCTTGCCGACACCGCTGCCCGCACCCGCTATGACCACTCCCCTCATCCGGCGTCCCTCAGCAGATCCCGGATCGTGTCGCCTGTTTCCAGGGATATGATCTTCCTCGTCCCCATCACCATGGAGTGTGATGAGATCTCACCTACGGCATTATGCCCTTTATCAAGATAATTCGCCAATTGACGGGGCTGGTCCGTTATCAGTATCGCATCCGAAGGGATCTGCGGGTACGCATGGGGTATACCGCATATGATCAACAAGTCCGGATCGGATGCCTCCGCGGCTTCCCTGATCTCCTCCCCAATCAGGGCATACTCGTCAAGACCGCCTATCACTCTGTCTATCCTGACACCCCGAAATTCCAATTCAGAGCATATGTCCTCTGCGTAACGTCTGATCCTGGGAAGGCCTTTGTTCTTATCCAGATTGGCAACGGAGAACACCTCTCCGCCGAGGGCGTCAGAGGCTTCCTTCAGTGCCAGGAATATATCCGCGAATCTGTACGCCAATTCTTTCTTGGCGATCATCACGGCCGTTATCCTGCCTCCTGAAGCGAGCGTTTCGTTTATCTTCCTCGCGATATTGAGCTTCGTAGGGCCGCGGACGGGTTCGAGATATTGTCTTGCGGCCATCCCCCGCTCCCGTTCCAATGCGGTCGCCGCTTTCATGACTGCGATCTGCCTTTCCGCTTCGGCAGGATCTATTATGCCTGCATCACAACCCGCCTCTATCGCCTTGATCGCCCCCTCCGTGTTGTCCTTCATGCACCCGTGGCTGAAGACGGAGAATACTTTGCACCCTATGTCCGCACGCTTTATGCACATGTCAGTATCTTCCCCTATCACAGAACTGGCACATGTGCCTACGATGGCTACGGTCCCGGGATTGAACCTTTCTTTGGCCATCTTAAGGGTCTCAACCAGAGAATCTGCGCCTCCGAATACCAGATCGTTGTCCGTCATACCTGATGCCAGAACCCGGATCCCTGCCTCTTCCAGCATCCGGGACGCCATGAAACCGCATCCGGAGGGGCCGTGCACCACGATAACGTCCACTTCCATGTCTCTGAGAGTATACATGGCAGCCACTATCGGATTCGGCCTGGGATGCATCGGTCTCATTGATACCCTTCCTTTATGAATTCCAGGATGACTTTCGCATCCTCCGGGATATATATCGCTTCCTCTGCATCCTTCCTGAGGAAGTACCTTACTCCGTATCTGTTGAATGTTTCTGAGATCTCACGCATTTTCAGCTTGTCACAGACCTTCTTGTTGATCGGGTCTATGATCGCCACTGTTTCCTCCAATATGCCTATCTTCTTCAGACAGGACAGGGTCCCGGCTATCGATACATGGGATATCCCGGGATTTCTCTCGGTGATCGTCCACCCGCCTCTTTCGAAGCATAATTCTCCGCGTCCGGGAACCCCTTCGAAGGATCTCAGCCCTTCGATAAGGTCCTCCGGCGGCACATTCATGCAACCGCAAACTGTAACGGCACATTCCACTGCATTGACGTATTGAAGTGCCAGGTATGATCCTTTCAGGGATACGGTCTTCTCCCCGGAGTAATCCACCTTCAGTGCCAGAGGCTCGCCCAGCTGCGGTGCGCCGATTATCTCCACAGAACCTCCGTACGGGATGATGTTGAAATCTCCGCGGGAGCGCCACGAATCCAATTCTTCTCTTCTGACTATGTTGATTCCGGATGACGACAGCATGGATGCTTTCGCATCAGACGCTTTGCCTGTGTTTGCAGCTATCCCGTAATCCTCCGCCACATTCGTTATGATGCCTATATCGGCTTTACCTGTCCCTCCCAGGGATATCTCCGTTATGACTGTATCATAATCCCCGTCCGGAAGCTCCAGCAGAGATGTGGGGGCTATGCTCTTCTGAGCCGTTATCCTGTGTTTGCCATTCGAATAAAGGCCCTGTCCACGGGATGTGTGAAGGAAGACCTTCCTCCCGCATGAGGAGAGGATATGTGCCAGCAGATAGCAGAGGCTGGTCTTTCCCTTGACACCTGTGACCTCTATCCTGAACGGAGTGTCATCCAGGAACAGGGAAACCGCCTCATGGAAGGTCATACGCTCTGAGAAACGGGCTTCACCCAGGAATTTATCCGGGCAATGCACCGGGGAGACCAGCAGATCATATTCCCGGGGGATCACCTTCTCCGTGACGGTCGCACCCTTGGCTCTGATGCCTTCTTTGAGATGCTCGGGGGCGGTGCCGTATACGTCAGCGCACCACACCCGGTCCCCAAGATCCAAGAAACGTTCAGCAAGCAATTCCCCTCCATGGATCAGGTCCATGATCAGAATATCCCGACTCAAATTCTCATGCCTCCTTCTGCATCCTCCGTCAGCAGGAGGATCTTCTCAGCCAGGCTGCGGTATGCAGCGGCCATGTTCGAATCGGGGGAGCCTTCCACCACAGTCATGCCCTTCGCTTCGCATTCCTGAACCACAGGATCGCGTTCCAATCTGAATATCACATCCAGGGACATCTCCGAAGCGGCATTGTCTATCAGCTCGCTCTCATCCGTCACATTCCGGGAGTTCTGTATCAGCCCACCGAGCCTGGCATAGCCGTCGCCCTCGAATCCTCTGACCGCTTCTGCGATATTCGAAGCTGCATACAGGGACATCATCTCCCCCGAAGTAACGACGAACACGTCTCTGGCATAGCCGTTACGTATGGGCATGGCGAACCCGCCACAGACCACATCCCCCAGGACATCATACAATATGACGTCGGGTTCGAATTCCTTTATGACGTCGCGCTTCTCAAGCAGTTCGAACGCCATTATTATCCCTTTACCGGCACACCCCTGCCCGGGCTTCGGACCCCCGCATTCAACGCATAAGGAACCGCCGTAACCTCTGCGGACAACAGACCCCAGATCTATGTCGGAGTCTCTGCGATACACATCCAATACTGTCTCAATGCCCTTTCCGCCGATGAGCAGTTTCGTAGAATCGGATTTGGGGTCACAGCCTATCTGAAGGACCTTCAGTCCGCGGTCGCATAACGCAGCGGTCACGTTGGCCGCCGTTGTGGATTTGCCTATTCCGCCCTTGCCGTATATCGCTATCCTTCTCACAGAAAGTCATTCAAATGACTTTATAATAACTTTATGATATTTCGTGTTACTATATATGGATGAAAACTAAAATCTTATGCGTTAGTTAAAAAAGGCGGGCGTTGAACGCCCGCAGGAGGCAAAAAATGGATAACAGTCAGCAATCACACCCAAATCCTCGATCGTACCTCCTGCGCTGTTCCCCTCATTGTCCGCCGGTCTGAAACCGCATAACCATACATCTGCATATAGTAATATTATTTTACTATTTAGTAATACTAATAGATTATCTGATATATAGAGTCTCCTGCGCTCACACCATGAGAGATAAATATACTGCATAATGCGTTATACTATCCATGGACACAGTGGCACGAATAGGCGTATCTCTGGAGCCTAAATTGTTGGAAGAATTCGACAAACAGATCGCTGCCAAGGGATATGCCAGCAGATCAGAGGCCCTCAGAGCTCTCGTCAGGGATTCCCTTGCGGAGAATGAATGGAAGAATGAGGATGCTCCGGTCAAAGGAGTTCTCGTGACAGTCTATGATCCCAAAGTCTTGGGCGTGAATGACAGATTGGCGGAATTCTTCTCTGAGAAGAGAGATATGATCATGTTCAACACCGAATTCGCATTAGGGGA
>JAAYKC010000090.1 GCA_012522645.1 Thermoplasmatales archaeon | reverse complement strand
GAAGGGGATCAGTACATGCTCAAGATAGACCACATGAGGCTGAGGTCAGGGAAGGAGAATATCTTCGACTATGATTCGGTCGAGAGATACAGGGCGTCCAAGGGCAGGAGATTCTCCGGGATAAGGGAATTCTTCGAATTCTATGAGTTCGCCGGAAGCGAGATAGATGTGTTCAACCGGATCGACGGTTTCGATATGCGGGAGTGGAACGATATGCGCTCTTCCGGTGAGATCAGACTGGGACGTTTCGTCAGAGGAAGGGTCAGATACGTATTGGATGAGGATGCGAAGATCCACGCCTCTCTCAGGCGCGATGAGCCGGTCGCGGCCGAGGATCTCGATCTGCTGTCCATCATAAAAGCGATGGGCACGGCCACCCTCCGGCAGTTGGTCAAGGAGACCGGCCGGGATAAGGATGCGATCAGGGACTCCCTGATGAGGCTCGACCGCGCTCTCATGGTTATCAGAGGCTTCAACGGAAGGGAGGACTGGGGCACCGAGAACCGCTATGAGGCGTATGAGGAGGCATCGGACCCGGACAGGGATGCGGTGGAGAGGGTCGTCATGAAGGCCGTGAGGGCATACGGCCCGATACCCGCTACGGCTATGCGGTTCCTGATGGGCATATCCCCCGAGGAAACAGAGAGCATAGCATCGAGGAACGGAGCGGAGACGATACTGGTGGGGGACGGGCAGACAGCGATGCTGGTGATGTCCGAGGAGATACCGTTGATAAGGGAGGACCGCCCCCCGGACTCGGAGGTCAGGCTCCTGACGCTCTACGATCCGGACCTGGCATCCAAATGGGCGGAGCTGGCCGCGAGATACGGTGACCGGTGGATATACCCCCTGGTCCGCGGCAATGCGGTGATAGGCGCGATGGAGATATGGGAGATGTCCGGGTGCATAGAGGTCCGTGCCGTCGATCTGGATGACCCGGATGACCTGCCCGCCGCCCTCGGAGCGCTGGATAAACTGATGGAATTCTTCACAATGAAGGGCACGGATCTCGTCAGGGTAAGGGAGATCCTGTCGAAGGATGCGGCAGAATGCGGCACTGGCACAGATGAGATCATGACCGCCTCCGGCTACGTGCTCGTGAACGGATTCTATGCCAAGGGGAGGTTCGTCCCGAGGACATTCGAACCCGATGAGATATTCTCCTACGTGCTGTCGAAACAGAATGTCCTGAAGGACAAGAAGTTCGCAACGGCCGCAGAGGCGGTGTCGGTGCGCGGTTACCTGAGGAACGACTCGGAAATATTCTCACGGGTGGGGGAGAGGACCGCGATCAAGAAGCAGGCGGAGGTCCTGAGACTCGTGAGAGCCTCGCTAATCCCTGCGTACGTGGGCTATACGACGCGGGAGAACGCATCGCTGTACAGGGCGGCCAAGGGAGAGGAGCTCGACGATGACATGAGAACGGTCCAGGCGATCATAAGGGACAGGCAGCCGGTGACCAGGAAGTCCGTGGTCAATGCTTCCCCCCTCTCTGCGGAGAGGACCGTTGACGGACTGAACAGGCTGTCGAAAGCCACTGCGGTCGCGCAGGATGCATCCGGTGCCTATGTAGAAGTGCCAGACCCGGGTCTGGATCACGGAGCGGCCCTGAAAGAGGTCACCAAGATGATATTCAGCGAGTTCGGCATATTCTCAGCGGAGATCCTCGCATATTTCCTGCAGCAGAGGAAGATGTATTCGGTCAGAGAAGTCCTGGCGGAGCTGGAGGATGAGGGGTATCTCTCCAAAGGATTCTTCGAGAAGGACAGTCCGACGGTCTACTGGATGATCGCATCAGATTCCGGGAAGGAAGTGCCGAAAGCATCAGGATTCGCCATAGTGAACACCCAGGACAATCTGCACGTCTATCTTAGGCACATGAAGAGGACAGAGACCTCTCTCAGCGCAGTTTTCAAGGGAACCGAGCCAGTCGGCAGGTTCAAGGGCAGGATCACATATGATGACGCCAAGATCGAGGATTTCGAGGGCACCGACGAAGCGCTCGCCTTCCTGAAGAGCACTGCCGCATCAATGGGAGTGAAGGTCGACAGCGGGGAGAAGGAAGAGGATGATGACAAGCATTGGGATCCTTCCGAGTTCTATCTGAGGATGAACCCCGGGGCCAAGAAGCAGTTATGAGCCCGGGCCGAACGATTTTTCTGTCGGTGTTAAATATAGTTAAAGGCCTGTCAAACGCATGAAGATTCCCTGCGAGCTCGTAGTATGGTACGTCCTGCCGACAATACGTCGGGAGGTCGCCAAGGAGCTGGTGAAAACACACGGCATGACCCAGGCCCAAGTCGCTCGTAAATTCGGGGTCACTGATGCAGCGATATCACAGTACCTGCGGAAGAAAAGGGGCAATAATCCGCTGATAGAGGAGAGCCCCAGTTACCCTCAGTTCGAAGAGGAGATACGTGCGGCCGCAGACAGGATATGCAACGAGGAATCCGAGTTCGCGACCGAGATCTGCAGGATATGCATGGTCGTAAAAAGGACCGGTATGCTGGCCCGCATATACGAGGTTCAGACCGGATGCAAACCGCCGGCCTGCGCCTGCGACGTGGATATAACCGTGCTGTGATAGAGGAGCTCCTGGGCATATCCGGGATACTTCCCGAACCTCCGTCTGCCCTCTTCCGCCACCTTCGAGTAGCTGCCCGTCACACCGTAGATGTCCCGCATCAGTCTGCTTATCCGGGCATCCACCGGGAACGATTCCATGTGCCCGTAGGCGAACAGGGAGATGCAATCAGCCACCTTGGGCCCTATCCCATCCACTTCCATCAGCTTATCACGGCAGCTCTGATAATCCAGGTTCGTCAGCGAAAGAGGGTCGTGCTCCCCTGTTCTGACGGAATTAGCCAGCTTCATGAATCTGCCTTCCCGGTATCCGAGCCTGCAGCGGCATATATCGCCACAGCCCTCATCGATCTCCTCCGGTTCGGGGAACGAGAATCTCCTTCCAAGGTTCTTTCCGAATTCTTCGCAGACGGCCTCCACCATGGAGCCTATGCGTTTGACGTTCGCATTAACGGCCAGAAGATACGTTGCGGTGCATTCCCACGGGTCCTGTCTCAGTAAGCGGAGCCCGGGAACGGCCTCGGCAAGTCTTGCCATATACCCGTCCGTCTCCGAGATGTCTGCATATATCTCATCCAGGTCGTCCTCCGCACGGAAATAGGAGAGCACGGCCTCTTTATCGGATGTCCCTTCGCATTCGAAGCCGTCCTCTCTCTGCGAGAGAGTGACGATCTCGTCACCGAGAACCCCTTCCCATCGACCGTTCTTCTTGAGCCAGCGGTGGGCCTGACCGCATCCGAGAGTGGCATCCAGATCTACAGACAACTCTATTCTCATATTCCCGTCTCAATCATTCCGTAACATACAAAGCGGTTTCGGACTCTGAATATGCCGGATCTTCGGAATATCCTCCCGGTCACCTTTGTCAGAGGCAAATCTGATCCGGTCTTAATGAGCATTTTGAGCTCATCGGGTGCGTGGTGTGACAGTAAAGGTTTAAAGCCACATCCTCATTCCGCTGACCATCCGCCACTGTGGCTCAGAGGTAGAGCGACTGATTCGTAATCAGTTGGTCGGGGGTTCGATTCCCTCCAGTGGCTCCACATATTATTAAAGTGCCAGTCCCGTTATTTCTTCAGGTACTTGTCCACTATCTTTATGGCGCACATGTCTCCGCACATGCTGCATCCGTCGCCCATCTCAGTGCATCCGCGGGAACGGTACTTCCTGGCCATGTCCTCGTCTATGCAGAGCCCGAACATAGATTCCCAGTCCAGAGCCTTCCTGGCCATGGCCATGGCGGTATCGAGATCCCTGTCCTTCCCGCGCATCATATTCCCCACATGGGCGGCGATCTTCGATGCTATCAGCCCTTCTCTCACATCGTTCGCATCCGGCAGAGCCAGATGTTCGGCCGGTGTCAGATAGCACAGGAAATCGGCACCCGCCTTCGCAGCGACGGCGCCTCCTATCGCGCCCACAATGTGATCATATCCCGGTGCTATGTCAGTGACCAGCGGCCCGAGCACGTAGAAAGGCGCACCGTCACACATGCTTTTCTCCAGGGAGACATTGGTCTCCACCATATCCAGAGGCACGTGCCCCGGCCCTTCCACCATCGACTGCACTCCGGCCTCCCTGCATCTTCTGACAAGCTTGCTCAGGACCATGAGCTCCGATATCTGCGCAGGATCCGTGGCATCATCTATGCATCCTGGTCTGAAGCCGTCCCCCAGGGACAGGGAGAACTCATACTCCCGGGCCAAGTCCAGGAGATAATCGAAATTGCTGTAGAGGGGGTTCTCCTCCTCATTGTGAAGGATCCAGGCCGTGAGGAAGGATCCTCCCCTGGAGACGACGTCCATGGTCCGTCCGGAGGTCTTGAGCCATTCTACGCTCTCTTTCGTTATGCCGCAGTGCACGGTCATGAAGTCGACCCCGTCCTTCGCATGCCTCTCTATGCCGTTGAAGATATCATCCTCGCTCATCTCCACGACCGCATCCCTTCTGGCAGCCACCAACCCTGTTTGGTAGATGGGAACCGTGCCGACCATGACAGGGCATTCTTTCAGGATACGGGCCCTTATGGCGTCGATATCCCCTCCGGTGCTGAGGTCCATGACGGCATCAGTGCCGTATTTCAGGGCTATGCGGAGCTTCTCGATCTCCGGCTCCATTTCGGGCATGTCCCTGGAGGTTCCCAGGTTGACGTTCACCTTGATGCCCATCCCCTCGCCTATGGCGGCGGGGACAGGGTTGTGAAGGGGATTGCAGGGTATGACTATCCTGCCGGAAGCGACCCCTCTTCTCATGAACTCCTCATTGACTCCTTCCTTCGCAGCAACAGCCTGTATGAGGGGTGTGACGCCTTTGCGGGCATCTTCCATTATTGTGGTCATCTCAGCCTTGAATATCGAATGGCCGTATTAATCGTATTGCATAACGGATTCTGCCGTATCAGTGCAGGATGCCCGGATTCGACGGCCTGATTTTCACACGCGCGCGCATGCGTGCGTATATAATATATATGGTGAGCGCATAGGGTGAGATATTGCGCAGTGCGCAGGATTTGATTGTCATGGATGGTAATGAGAATGAGCCCTTCAGCGACCGTGCGGCACAGCAGGACGGCTACGGTGCGGACAGCATAGTGGTCCTTGAAGGACTCGACCCGGTAAGGAAGAGGCCCGGGATGTACATAGGCAGCACAGATACCCGCGGACTTCATCATTTGGTTTATGAAGTAGTGGACAACAGCGTGGACGAGGCGATGGCAGGCTATGCCAGCAAGATACGTGTGACGATAAACGAGGACGGCTCCTGCACGGTCAAGGATGACGGCAGGGGGATCCCTACAGGCATACAACATGACAAGGGCAAGTCAGCTCTTGAGCTGGCACTCACGAGCCTGCACGCAGGCGGCAAGTTCGATAAGAACAGCTACAAGGTATCCGGCGGCCTTCACGGAGTGGGAGTTGCCGTTGTGAACGCTCTTTCCTCGAAGCTCACGGCCACCATACACAGGGACGGCAAGATCTTCAGACAGAGCTACAAGATCGGGATACCTGACGGAAACGTGGAGATCCTGGGGGACAGCGACAAGACCGGCACGGAGATCAGGTTCTATCCGGACCCCGAGATCTTCGAGACGGTGGATTTCCAGTATGAGGAACTGCAGAAGAGGTTCCGGAACCAGGCGTTCCTGAACAGGAACGTGGCCATAAAGTTCGAGGACAAGAGGACAGGCATGTCGGAGATATTCCATTATGAGGGCGGTGTCTCGGAGTTCGTTGAGTACCTTAACAAGACGAAGACGGCCATACATTCCCCGCCGATATACATATCCGGTACAACGGATGACATTATGGTGGAGGTGGCACTGCAGTGGACCGACGGTTACAGTGAGCTGGTGGTCCCCTTCGTCAACACCATTCATACGACAGAGGGAGGGACCCACGTGGTCGGGTTCAGGGGGGCTCTCACCAAGACGATAAATGATTACGCCAAGGCGAACAACCTCACCAAAGGCGAATCCTTCGAAGGGGAGGACACCCGTGAGGGCCTGACAGCGGTCCTGAGCGTGAAGATGCCTGAGCCACAGTTCGAGGGGCAGACGAAGTCGAAACTCGGGAACAGCGTAGCGAAGACCGTTGTGCAGACCCTTATGAACGAGAAACTGGCCGAGTACTTCCTGGAGAATCCGAAGGTGGCCGAGACCATAGTCAAGAAATGCATCTCCGCCTTCGTGGCCCGTGAGGATGCAAGGAAGGCAAGGGATACGGCCCGCAGGAAGAGCGTCTTCGAGTCGGGATCCCTCCCGGGCAAGCTGGCGGACTGCGCTGAACGGGACCCGAGCAAGACCGAGCTCTACATCGTGGAGGGGGATTCGGCAGGAGGCAGCGCCAAACAGGGAAGGGACAGGATGTTCCAGGCCATACTGCCGATACGCGGTAAGATCCTGAATGTGGAGAAGGTAAGGCCGGACAAGGTCCTTCAGAGCGATGAGATAAAGAATCTGACGATAGCGATAGGCGGCGGACTCGGAGAGGAGTTCGATGTCTCCAAGATACGTTACCACAACATCGTGATAATGACCGATGCCGATGTGGACGGCGCCCACATAGACACGCTGCTCCTGACTCTGTTCTACAGGAAGATGAGGCCGCTGATAGACAACGGGCACGTCTACCTGGCGATGCCGCCTCTCTACAGGGTGTCCAAGGGCAAGAAGGAGAAGTATGCCTACACCGAAGAGGAGATGACGGAGGCTCTGGCCGAGATGGGACCGGGCAGCAATGTGACGAGATACAAAGGTCTGGGAGAGATGAACCCCCACCAGCTGTGGGAGACCACCATGGACCCGGCCAACAGGGTGATGAAGAAGGTGAGGGTGGAGGATGCGATGCTGGCGGATCAGCTGTTCTCCACGCTCATGGGCGATGCTGTTGAGCCGAGAAGGGAATACATAATCGAACATGCCCACGAGGTAGTCAACCTGGATGTGTGATATCATGAGTGAAGATCACAACGAACCGAAAGTACCCGCCATCATAGATCAGACCATTGAGGAGGAGATGAAGCGCTCGTACATCGATTATTCGATGAGCGTGATAGTCGGCCGTGCCCTGCCGGATGCCAGGGACGGGCTGAAGCCCGTTCACAGGAAGATCCTCTATGCCATGGCGGACATGGGCATGTGGCACAACAGAGGCTACAAGAAATCTGCCAAGGTGGTCGGTGAGGTCCTTGCCAAGTATCATCCCCACGGGGATACCGCCGCATATGATGCGATGGTCAGGATGGCACAGCCGTTCTCATTGAGATATCCGCTGGTGGACGGGCAGGGTAACTTCGGTTCCCTGGACGGGGATCCCGCGGCGGCCATGCGTTACACCGAAGCGCGTCTCGCCAAGATGTCCTCGGACCTTCTGACTGACATAGACAAGAATACGGTGGACTTCATGGACAACTACGACGGGTCCCTGAAGGAGCCTACGGTGCTGCCGTCCAAGTTCCCCAATCTCCTGGTGAACGGGTCGGACGGCATAGCTGTCGGCATGGCCACCAAGATGCCCCCTCACAATCTGTGCGAGGTGGCGGATGCTATAGCCCATATCCTTGACGATCCGGACGCTACGGTCGATGACCTGATGGAGTACGTAAAAGGTCCTGACTTCCCTACGGGAGGGACGATCTACGGCCTCTCGGGGATATATTCGGCATACACCACCGGCAGGGGCAAGATCAAAGTAAGGGCGAATACCCATTTCGAGGAGAAGAGCAACGGGAAGACCATGATCATCGTGGATGAGATCCCGTACCAGGTCAACAAGGCCAGGCTCATCGAGCAGATAGCCGACAAGGTCAAGGAGAAGACCCTCGAGGGGATCACCGACCTGCGCGACGAATCCGACAGGGACGGGATGCGCATAGTCATAGAACTGCACAAGGACGCCATCGACAACGTCGTCCTGGAGAACCTGTTCAAGCAGACCGCCATGGAGCAGACCTTCGGAGTGATCAATCTGGCTCTCGTGGACAAGAAGCCCGTGCTTCTGACGCTGAAGGAGCTCATCCAGCAGTACGTGATCCACAGGAAGAGCGTCGTCATCCGCAGGACCCAGTTCGATCTTGATGCGGCCGTGAAGAGGCACCACATACTGGAAGGCCTGATGAAGGCCATAGGCAGGCTGGATGAGGCAATAGCTCTCATCCGCGCATCCCCGGACGGGGAGACCGCCTCGGAAGGTCTGCAGGCCCTTCTGGAGATAGATGCGGACCAGGCGAAGGCGATATTGGACATGAGGCTCCAGAAGCTCACGGGCCTGGAATTGGATTCCATAAAGACGGAGCACCAGGAGCTCATCGTCCTGATGGCCGATCTGCGTGACATCCTCGCAGATGAAGGGAGGGTGCGCCAGATCATAAAGGACGAGCTCTCCGAGATGAAGGAGACGTACGGCGATGAGCGCCGCACGAGGATAGATCCGAATCCCATCGATACGGATGAGGAGGATCTCATCCCCAGGGAGGAGGTCGTCATCACCATAACCGGTGACAACTACATCAAGCGCATACCTCTGAAGACATACCGTCAGCAGAGGAGAGGAGGCGTGGGGCTCATAGGCATGGAGACCAAGGAAGAGGATTTCGTGACCAATATGTTCGTCACGTCGACTCACGACTACGTGATGTTCGTGACCAACCACGGGCGTCTGCACTGGCTCAAGGGATACAGGATCCCGGAGGGCGGAAGGTATTCCAAGGGCAAGCCGATCGTCAACATGATTTCCGATCTGGAAGAGGGGGAGAGCGTCGGCAGCACCATCTGTGCCAGCGAATTCCCCGAGGACAGGTACCTGGTGTTCTGCACCAGGCACGGGATAATAAAGAAGACCGTGCTGAGCGCATACAAGAACGTCCGGCGCAGGGGCATCAAGGCCATAAAGCTGAGGGATGACGATGAGCTGGTGGAGACCCACATAACCGACGGGGAGGATGAGATAATCATCGCGACCTACAACGGGCTTGCGGTCAGATTCCATGAGGACAGGGTCGGGTCCAAGGGCAGGGACACCATGGGAGTCAAGGGAGTGACCCTGAACGAGGGTGACCGTGTCGTCTCCATGTCAGTGGTCAAGCCCGGCGACATGCTCCTGACCGTATCCGAGAACGGTTACGGGAAGATATCCGGGGTGGACGATTACCGTAAGACCAACAGGGGCGGGAAAGGCGTCATCACCCTGAAGACCACCGAGAGGAACGGCGGCGTCATCGCCGTCAGGAAGGTCCTGGAGACCGATGAGCTGGTGGTCGTGAGCACTCAGGGCAAGGTCATACGCATAAAGGTGGATCAGATACGTGTGACGGGCCGCAATGCCGCAGGCGTAAGGATAATGGACCTGCGCAACGATGACAAGGTCATCGCTCTGCAGCCCGTTGAGCATGATGAGGAGGAAGGTTTCCTGGAAGATGACTAGATCCGACATCCCCCGTTATGCGAAGGCACTGCCGCCGCTGCTGTTGGCCGCGGCGGCAGCATCCGCCTGTCTGGCATATCTGTCCTGGCCTGACACCGGCGCCTACGTATGGGCAGTTGCTGCTTTTTCCGCAGGCATGACCGCCGCCGTGCTGTCATCCTCTCTGAGGAAGTACGGCAGGGCCAAGATCAGATGCAGGGAGGAAGCGTTCCTGAGGATGGTATCCGGCCCTGTTACAGGTGGCGGTAAGCCTCCCAGAGGCAAAATCCCGAGATGACGGGGACAGCGAACATTTATAACGGAAACCGCAATAGGGAAAACTCACGCCGTGGTAACTCAGTTGGGAGAGTGCAAGACTGAAGATCTTGAAGTCGCTGGTTCGAGCCCGGCTCACGGCACCATCCCTCTTATTTTGTGAACGAATATATAAGCAATAGAACTAATGATTCAGGGGATTCTCATGGACAGGGTCTTTATGGACGTCGGCTCGCAGGATTTGACGCTGACGGAGGTGCTCCGTCTCGTGGAGAAGATCCAGGATGAGAATCCAGATACGGAGATCTTCCTGGACGGCGATAAAAAGGCCATAGTGGGAAGGCCCCGTATCGTGCAAAGGGCACTGGAGCGCTGAGATGGGCAGAGGCAGAGTGACGATAGGGCTGTACAATTCGTACGACCCGAAGAAGTTCCGCGAGCCTCACAGGCGCGTCCTGGCAAGGGCGGGGGGTCTCGCCCTTGCATTCGATATGAATCTGGCTCTCTTCGGGTTCCCCTTCCCGGAGGATATAAAACAGCCTATGGAACTGGCAGAATGGGTCGCCGGTACGACGAGCATAGGATCTGACGGCGGATACTTCACGGAATTGGCGAAGAAGGGGCGTTTCCTGAGCTTCGGTTATCCCGACAGGGGATTTCCGCCGCAGCTGGGCGATGCGATATTGACCACCAGCAAGCCGGATCCCAAGAAAGCCGTCACCAAAGAGGAGCTGTCGGCGATGATCATCGGCGGGAACAGCGTTCTCCTGGTCTTCGGGATAGGGCCCCACGGCATACCCAGGGCCCCGTCCTCAATACCCCGTCACAATCTGGACATAACCGGAGGGGGATTCTCATTGGAGACATGCACGGCCCTCGGGGCGGTGGCGGGAGCAATATCAGCTCTCATTCAGTAATTCTCGTAGAGCAGGTTACCGGGTTCGTAGAGCACTCCTTCGCCCTTCTCGACCCTTCCTACGATCTCCGCATCCCCGATATCGGATATGATGCCCTCAGCGTCGTCCTCCGAGGCCACGATCATGAATCCCATGCCCATGTTGAACGTCTGGTACATCTCCCGCTCGCTGACCTCTCCCAGTTCGGCCATCATTTTGAACAGCGGCTGCGGTTCGACAGGGTCGTCTATGATGTATCTGAGTCCCTTCCTCATGCGGAGCAGGTTCCTGAGGCCTCCCCCGGTCATGTTTATCAGACCGTGAGGGTCGTATTCGTCACGTATCCTGAGGACATCCCTGACGTAGATCTCAGTGGGTGTCAGCAGTTCCTCGCCAACGGTCCGATCGAGCCCCGGAACCTTATCCTTCATTCTGTACCCTGCATTCTCGAATACCTTCCTGGCAAGGGTGAGTCCGTTGGAATGTACGCCGGATGACCGCAATGCGACTATGAGATCGCCGTTCTCGCATCTCTCGCCTGTTATCACCTTCCCCTTCTCAACGTATCCGAGGCAGGTACCTGAGATGTCTATGCCGTTGACCATCTCCGGCAGTACGGCGATCTCCCCGCCGACGATCTCCATGTTGGAGAGCTCCGCTCCCCTGTTGAGGCCTATGCCTATCTGCCTGCATATCCGGTCGTCCGGATTCTGGAGTGCGACGTAATCCACAAAGGATACCGGCTCTGCGCCCACGCATATGGTGTCGTTGACGTTCATGGCTACGCAGTCTATGCCGATGGTGTCCCACTTACCCAGTTCCTCGGCGACCAGCAGCTTGGTGCCGACCCCGTCGGTGGCCAGGGTCAGATAGACATCGCCGAAGTCAATCAGGCTGGCGAACAGGCCCTTGGCCTCCACCATGGTGCCTCTTCCGTCCCTTCTGTATTTCAGCTCCTTCACAAGTGAGTCTATGGCACCGGACTTCCTGTCAATGTTGACGCCGGCCCTCGCATAAGTCCAACCCTCTGCCATGATACTTCCCGGCTCCCTAATCGCAGGACCCGTTTATATTTCTCCCCCCGCGAAAGAAGTTATAATGACGCACCGTTATCGGCGAACGATGCACGAACGCTGGTTGAACGAGAGGCAGCAGGAGCATTACTACAGGCTCGCTAAGAAGAAAGGTTTCCGTTCCAGGGCAT
>JAAYKC010000170.1 GCA_012522645.1 Thermoplasmatales archaeon | reverse complement strand
CCTCATCGCAAAATCACAGCAATATGTGTCCACGAAAAATGCTGAGGACGTGAATCGTCTTCTGAAATGGCTGAATCGCATCGATAACTCCGATTGGCTGCCGCCAGCGATCCTCTTCCTTTCACAGAAGAAAGATCACCCGGAATACGTTCTGTGGTTCTTTACAAAGTTGGAGCGCCTGGCGGCCTATCTGCATATTTGCGCAAAAAACGTGAATCAACGCATCGAACGTTATGCAGAGGTTATTGCTTCCCTGCAAGCGCCGCATTCAAAGGATGCACCTGCCGTCAGCGTCGAACTGACCAAGGCTGAAATCGATGAGATGAAAGAAGCCCTTGATGGCAAGATCTATGAGTTGACGGCTCGCCGCCGAAATTACCTTATCCTGCGCTTGGATTCATTCCTGTCAGATGGGGCCGCAACCTATGATCCAACCCTACTGACTATCGAGCACGTTCTTCCGCAAACCGTCAGCGACGGGAGCGAATGGGAGAGGTTATGGCCCGATCCAGACGGACGGAAGAGCTGGGTTCATCGCATAGCGAATCTTGTGCCCCTTACACAGAAGCGGAACTCGAAAGCACAAAACTTCGATTTCGACACCAAGAAGACAGCGTACTTTGGCGGGAAGCGAGGAGTGTCGTCATACGTTCTGACGACGCAGGTTCTTAAAACCGCTGAATGGACACCATCTGTTGTCGATCAACGGCAAAAGGACCTGCTTGAAGTTCTGATTGATCGCTGGGAACTCGCTTGAGGGGCTAATATTTCGTATGACACTGGCCTTCATCGCTGTAATTTTTGGCTTGGCGCTCCTCGTTTGGAGCGCCGACCGTTTTGTGGAGGGATCGGCATCCACCGCACGCCATTTCGGCATGCCGCCGCTGCTGATTGGCATGGTGATTGTCGGCTTCGGTACCTCCGCGCCGGAGATGGTGGTGTCGGCCCTGGCCGCTTCGCAGGGCAACCCGGGCATCGCGCTGGGGAACGCCTACGGCTCGAACATCACCAACATCGCCCTGATCCTGGGGATCACGGCCCTGATCAGCCCCATCGCCGTACATTCGCAGGTGCTGCGCAAGGAACTGCCCATCCTCGCGGTGGTCACGGCGCTGGCGGCATGGCAACTCTGGGATGGCGAGATCACCCGGCTTGATGCCATCGTGCTGCTTGCCGTGTTCGGCGGCCTGATGGCCTGGACGATCTGGCAAGGGCTGCGGAAAAAAGAGGATGCGTTGGGAAGCGAGATGGAGCAGGAGCTGGACGTTCGCGCCATACCCATTCGCCGTGCGGTCTTCTGGTTGGTGGTCGGTCTGGCTCTTTTGATTGTCAGTTCCCGCATTCTGGTCTGGGGCGCGGTGGAGATCGCTCATGGGTTTGGGGTCAGCGATCTGATCATCGGCCTGACCATCGTCGCGGTCGGCACCTCGCTGCCGGAACTGGCCTCATCAATCATTGCAGCCAGGAAGGGCGAACACGATATCGCTCTCGGCAATATCCTCGGCTCCAACCTGTTCACCACCCTGGCGGTGGTGGGGATCGCCGGTACGATTCACCCGCTGGCCGTTGGGCCGGAAGTCTTCAACCGGGACATGCTGGTGATGGCCGCACTGACCCTGTCGCTATTCGTGATCGGCTATGGATTCCGGGGACCAGGACGTATCAACCGCATCGAGGGCGCGGTGCTGTTGGTCTGTTACGTGGGCTATACGGCCTACCTGATCAGCACGGTTTTTGGCGGGCAGGCATAGGCCAATTCGATTCCCGTTTTTGGAACCGAACCGGCGTCCGAAAACCGGATTCGAAGTTGTTGCGG
>JAAYKC010000089.1 GCA_012522645.1 Thermoplasmatales archaeon | reverse complement strand
GGACTGGTGCTCCTATGCCGCAGTGAAAGGCGACGAGGAAGCGAAATCCTGCAGGAAGAAGGTCTTCGTCAGATCCGAGATCAAGGACATCGAGATGAACGTCGATGAGCTCGTGGAGCGCATAAAGAAGGAATCTGAGGGAAAGCCCTTCAGACCTCTCTACCTGCCCGCGGAGCTCAGCAAGCGCTGCGACTTCTGAGGTGGGATCGTGGAAGGTATATCAGGCTTATTGGAGGCCGTTCGCAAGAAGGTGCCCCTGGTTCACCAGATAACCAATTACGTCACGGTCAACGACTGTGCCAACGCCACCATTTGCGCGGGAGGGTCCCCCGTCATGACCGACGAGATAGGCGACGCCCCTGCGATGACGGGCTTCGCATCCGCGCTCGTACTGAACATAGGTACAGCCAACGCAAGGGTCGTGGACACCATGATCGCCTGCGGGAAGGCCGCCAATGATGCCGGTGCGATCGTGGTCCTGGATCCCGTAGGGGTCGGTGCCACCGAGTTCAGGACATCCGCCGTGGACCTCATACTGAAGAAGGTGGAGGTCGGCGTGATAAAGGGCAACGCCGGGGAGATCAGCATAATGGCGGGAGAAGCGGGCAAGGTCCGCGGAGTCGACTCCGCAGGAGGCTCCGGGGCAACGGCCGCCGAGGCCCTTGCGAAGATGACAGGCACCGTCGTGGGCATGTCCGGGCCCGTGGATTACGTCTCTGACGGCAATAAGACATACATTCTCTCGAACGGACATGAGACCATGGGCCGGATCTCCGGTACCGGGTGCATGCTGTCCTCGGTCACAGGATGCTACGTCGGAACGAAAGGGGCCTCCGTTGATGCGGTGGCCGCGGCGATATCCGCATTCGGCATCGCAGGCGAGATCGCCGGGAGAGACGCCGGAGGGCCCGGCACGTTCAAACCGCTCCTGTTCGACGCCCTGTACAACATGGACGGGAAGGCTGCCGACCGCATGAGGAAAATCAAGCCATGTACGACCTCTATGTAGTAACGGATCCCGATCTCTCACTGGGCAGGTCCCCTGTTGAGATCGCGGCACTGGCATATGAGGGCGGAGCGGACGTCGTGCAGCTGAGGGATAAGCACGCCGACGGCAGACAGCTCCTGGAATGGGCCACGGGAATGAAGGAACTGGCCGATAAGCACGGGAAGCTTTTCATTGTCAATGACAGACTGGACATAGCGATCCTGTCCGGGGCCCACGGAGTGCATCTGGGTCAAAGCGATATACCTGTGGCGGAGGCCAGGAAGATCGTCCCCTCCGACTTCATCATCGGAGCATCGGTCAAGAGCGCGGAAGAGGCCGTTAAGGCGGCGGAAGACAGAGCGGATTATCTCGGCGTGACCCTGTTCGAGACGAAGACGAAAGCGGATGCGGACCCCGCCGGAGGACTGGATCTCCTCAGGAGGATCCTCCTCGCCGTTGATGTGCCGGTGGTCGCAATAGGCGGGATGAACAGGGAGAATGCGGCCTCGGTCATAGAAGCGGGAGCAGAAGGCGCCGCCTTCGTCTCCGCAGTGGTGTCCAAAGAGGATGTGGTTCAGGCCTCCGGGGACCTCAAAGCGATCATCACAGCATCGAAAGCCCGCCGGTGATCTTGTCCAGAACGGCGTTCGTTGAGGGGCCTATGCCCAGGCAGGTCACGGAACCTGCCGGGATCTCGGTCCTCCCCTGATCCGATATCAGGGAATTGGTGAGTCCCTGGGCATCGGCGATTGCCTTGAACTCATAGAGCTCCTTCAGCGAGGTGATCTTGAGAACGACCTTCCTCTGACCCTCCGATATCCATCTGTCGAATGTCCTGCTGTCGTTCTTCTTCGATGCCAGAGCGCAGGTGACCGCGGCGTGGGCGGCCTGTGCGGCTGTCTTGCCCTTGGACATCTTGAGGTCGGACCTCATGAGTATAACGAGCTTGAACTCTCCCTCGCCTTCCATGTTCCCGATTCGCCATCACTTGATTTATATGTTATCAGGGCTGCAACGGGAAACTGCCCCTGCGGTCATTATATGAACACGTTTTCTGATACATGCGGCATGGTCATGTTGGACATAGAATACAGGTACTCCGGTGAGGCCATCGGGACGAAGGGCCTCAGGAGGAAGAACGTGAGGGAGATGGAGGATTACGTCAGGAACCTGGTCCTCGAGATGCAGAGCGCTGACATCCCCGCAAATTACATCTCCGGATTCGCCACCAAGGGTGAGATGAACATGGTCTATATCAACGGAAGGAGCGTGCCGGAGATCCTGGACGGCCTGGAGATAAAGACTCCCGATCCTGACGAAAGCAATTGCGGATGTGACGAACGCCCCGCCGTCATAACGATCGATCGGGGGAATGACTGGAACGACAATCACATCGAGGACATCCCTGATATACTGATGAAGAACGCCATAGCGAAGGCCTATGCGGACCTGGGAAGGGCGGAATCCTTTAAATCGGATAGCTGATGGCAGTCCGATGTTCGAGATAACAGGAAGAGACGGGCTCGCCAGGATGGGCGTGCTCACCACAAGGTCCGGGAAGATAGAGACCCCTGCCCTGCTGCCGGTGGTCAACCCCAAGATATTCACTGTCACGCCCAGGGAACTCTACGAGGAATTCGGGTTCAGGGCCCTGATCACGAATTCATATATCATCAGGAACAACGAGGACCTCAAAGAGAGGGCTTTGTCCGAGGGTCTGCACAAGATGCTCGATTACGACGGCATCATCATGACGGACTCCGGGACCTTCCAGAGCTATATGTACGGGGAGGTCGAGGTCACCAATGAGGAGATCATAGAGTTCCAGAAGGCCATCGGCACGGACATAGGCACCGTCCTTGACATCTTCACAGAGCCGTCATGGAGCGAGGAGAGGACCAGAGAGGCCGTTGACGAGACCCTCAAGAGAACCGCCGAGGCCGTCTCCATGAAGGGGGACATGATGATCAACGGGGTCGTGCAGGGATCCGTCTACAATGATCTGAGAACTGAATGTGCCAGAGCGATGGCGTCAATGGATGTTGACGTTCACCCCGTGGGAGGTGTTGTGCCTCTCATGGAGCAGTACAGGTTCTCCGAGCTGGTGGATGTGGTCATATCCTCCAAGAAAGGTCTCAACCCCAATCGGCCGGTGCATCTGTTCGGTGCGGGCCATCCCATGGTGCTGGCTCTTTCGGTCCTCATGGGATGCGATCTTTTCGATTCCGCCTCATACGCCAAATTCGCCAGGGATGACAGGCTGATGTTCATCGACGGTACGCACCGCCTCGGGGACATGAAGTACCTGAACTGCGACTGCCCCGCGTGCAGAGGCCACACCCTTGAATCGCTGAAAGCGATGAACAAGAAGGAAAGGGAGAAGACGATAGCACGTCACAACCTGTACCAGATAAGAAATGAGATGAACACCGTCAAGAGGTATCTCTCCGAGGGCAGGCTCTGGGAGCTGGCCGAGAACAGGTGCAGATCCCATCCTGCTCTGC
>JAAYKC010000011.1 GCA_012522645.1 Thermoplasmatales archaeon | reverse complement strand
TAGGCCGGATCCACCTCCTCCACCGCGCCGAGGACGTTCCTGACCACCAACGGGTACGTGAAGGCTATGTGGCCCAATATCACGAGCACCAGCCCCGGCAGGGGTGTGCCGGACCAGAACAATGCAAGGGAGAGACCCAATGCCGTCGTGGGTATTATCAGGGGGACGTTCACAAGCGTGTCCAGTGCCCTCCCGAGAGCTTTGTCCTTGTTCCTGGCTATGTAAAGGGCCATGGGTATCCCGAATATTATGTCGAATATCGTGGCCGCACCCGCCACCAGGAAGGATATGCCTATGGCCTTGAACAGCCCCGTCATATCAGGCAGTGGCCCTTTGATGAGAAGGAAGGAGAATAAGAAGAAGGAAGGGATTATGATGAAAAGAGCAAGGAAGAAGAAGGAGAAGCCGTTCCTGAGCTTCACCGCAGGGCCGCGGCTTATGCGTCTCTCGAATTTGGGCCATACCTTGGACCACGGTATCTTGATCCTGTTCATCAGCACCTTGGCGGCAATGAGCATGAGCAGTGCGAATATGATGAGAAGGACGCTGATGAGGATGAGCTCCGGCATGGCCGAATCGATGCTTGTCTGTTTCATCAGATCGTTGATGAACGTCGGTCCTGTGAAGAAGGAGTTCTGCTTACCTATGAGGCTCAGCGCTATGTACGTGCCCCCGGTCTCGCTCAGGGACCTGGCGAAGCACAGTATGAACCCTGTTATAAGGCCAGCTCTGAACAGAGGCAGCGTGATCGTCCTGACGGCAGTGAATCTGGATGCTCCCAGGGTCATGCCCGCTGTCTCATAACTCTGGTCAAGCTGCTCCAATATGCCGGACAGCGTCCGGACCATGTAAGGGTACGTGAAGATGAGATGAAGGAGGATGACGAGAACATAAGGGCTTACCACGATCCCCAGGCCGGGGATGCTCAAGCCGTGGGGGATCCCCCAGAAGATGGCCACCGAGAATCCGAGGGCGGCGGTGGGGAATGCCAGCGGCATATCGATCAGGGTATCCACGAACTTCTTGCCCCGGAAGTCCTTCCTGACCATCAGCCAGGCCATGGGAATCCCCACGATGATATCGATGATCGTGACTATGAATGCGATACTGAATGAGTTGCCTATCGCACCCCATATCACGGACATCTTCCCGGAGTTCGAAGTGATATCCCCTATCGCATCCCACTCCGGGATCACTTCGAAGAGGACGTATATCGAGGGAATCAGGATGAGAATTAAGAAGATTAGAACTATGAATATAAGCCAGAGCTTTCTGACCCCTCGTTTACTGGATGCTTCGTCAAGCCTATCTGTTAAAGACACGGCCATCAGTCGCAGGACCTCCTCCACGGGTAAATAGTTATGGCACCTCTGTGACTTCGGCCGTCAGACTATCGAGATGCTGACGACATTGTTTCCGCGAAGCACGACCACTCCCAGACGCCTGCCCTCTCCTTCCTGGAAGCTCTCCACGGTGTCATCTATTACCATGTTCATGAACTCGTCATAACCTGTGAGCTTCCCCTCAAGGACCCTTCCGTCCTTCAGAAGCAGGGATACTTTTTTGTCCAATGATTTCTCCAATAATGCGAGCGGCATGACCATATGTATCGGCTCAGCTACCTTCGGTGTATGATTTAAAGGTTTCCAAAGAGGAACCGCATTCGATAATCCTGTCGTGAGCCTGTTCCATCAATCGGACCGGATGCACGAATACATCACGGCATCCCCATGACCTTTCTCTCAGAGGCTCTAACTTCTGTCTATCCTCTTTTTGAGGGTTACCGCCGCATATGCCGGGATTATCGCTGTTACGATGCAGACGATCAGGATCCTTTCATCAGAGACCGTGCTGTGCTCTGTGGCAGTATGGGCCGCCGAGCGGATCTGCGACGGATGTCTCAGCATCAGTCGCCCCCTTCAATCCCTGTTCAGCGGCGGGATCACTTATCCATGTTCTTCTCTATCCAGGCCTTGATGTCCTGGATCCTGCCGCCCTCAATCCCGAAGTACTCCGCGAATCTCTTGGTGGTGGTCAGCTCCAGGGTCTGACCGGATTTCTTGCCGGCCACAAGGCCCATGTTGATCAGTGACCTCACATCCTCGTAGGTCCTGACGCCCCTGGCCCGGAACAGCTCGGACTGAAGGACCGGCTGATTGTACGCTATGGCGGACAGGGTTCTCATGGTGGCGGGCGGTATCTCGATGTCCGAGAACCTGAGATTGAAGTGGCTGTACTCATCCCTCAGGCGCAGAGAATACATCGAGTTGATCTTGGATACCATCACTGCGGAATTCACGGAATCGTAATCCTCGGACAGCTCCGCCAGGGCCTTCCTGACGGTGACGTCGGACAGACTCGTCTTATCCGCGATCTCCCTTACCCTGAGGGGCTGAGAGGACGAGAAGAGTGCCGCTTCCACAGCGCCCTTCGAGTCCATCTCAGATCACCGCCTCGTGTACCACCGCTTCCGGAGATGCGTCCTCGACCGTGCCTGCGGCCCATTCGACCTTGAGCTCGATGTACACTTCCCCGTAGGGAAGCTCCTCCTGCCTTACGGACAGCTTGCCGTCCCTTACCAGGTGCAGCACCGCCAGGAAGATCTTGATGTTCATCAGCGTATCCGTCGTGTACAGATCACTGAGCAGCATCTCCCCTGCGCCCAGCTTCTGTATCTTCTCATATACGAACTCCACATCCCTCTCGTCATCCTCATCGTGGGCCTTGTTGTCGAACTTCCTGGGCGCCTTGGCCTTGAGTTCCAGTTTCAGACGCTCCCTCTCCGCATGGACCTCCATCTCCTCGCGGGCGTCCTCGAAGGCGTTCAGGAGCTCCATCATGGTCACCGGCCTGACGGATTCCCTGCGGACGACGGGTGCGAAGCTTACGGATGGCACCGAGGGAATATAGAGCTCGTCGGCGAAGAAGTCCGCATCCATGCCGAAGAGGAAACCGTCCTCCTCCTCTGCGGATTCGGATGCCTCCCTGGTCCTGTCGGACTGCATCCTGAGGATCTTCCATGCCATGAGCACCAGCTTCCCGGCGACGATCATGTCATAATCATTCTTCTCGACCTTGGATGAGTAGAGCCTGACGAACTCATGGAGGTCTATCTCCCATGGGTCCAGATGATTCTCGAAAACGAGGCTGAATATCGATCTTATGGCCTCGTCCGTGGGGTCCTCAAGCTTAAGACTGTCGCTTTCCCCCAGGATCCTGATGTATTTGTTCACTCTCTCGTTCCCGACGTTGTCATCGATCAGCGCCTTGTGATAGATAAGGTGCTGTTGCATCACGTCACTCGTCTGTGCATCCCCATTCATTTCTCATCCCACCTCTTCCTTCGTTTCCTGTTTTTGCGCCAGTGCTTCGCTCTCGTACTTGGATACTTCTTCGAAGTCCGGCTGTATTATGATCTTGCTGTATCCGTTCGGCTGCCTCGTCACCCCGATCAGGTGCTGTGCCAACGCCAGGGTGACCTTCCTTAAGGAGACCTGCAGGAACTGCGCCGTCTCCGAGCTCTTCCTTATGCGGTTGGCGACCATCTCGGCATTGACCGAATCCAGGAACATGTCCACTTCATCAAGGACGTAGAACGGCGACGGCTGATGCTCCTGTATTGCGAATATGAACGCCAGTGCGGTCAGGGTCTTCTCCCCTCCCGACAGCGACTCGAGTCTCAGCAGCTTCCCGTTCTTAGGCTTGGCGTTTATCTCCAGTCCGCCCCGGAACGGGTCCTCCTCGTCCTCCAGTTTCATGAACGCCTCCCCTCCCCCGGAGAGCTCCGCATAGATCTTCCTGAAATTGCTGTCTATTCCCCCGTATGACTCCATGAAGAGACCTTTCTTCTTGGAATTGAGGGATGCGACAAGTTCATCCAGTTCCCTGATCTGGGAATTGAGCTTCCCTATGTCCGCCGTCAGATCGTCATATCTGATCTTCTTCTCCTCGTAATCCTCTATGGCGCGCAGATTGACCTGTCCCATCCTGGACATGATGGTCTCACAGGACCTTATCGTGCGGCGCAGCTCCTCCTCTGACGGTATCGGACGCTCCACTTCGAACCCTATCTGAGAGACGTCCTCTCTCAGCTGACGGATATTCTCCTCGGTTATGGCGATCTTGGCCTCCAGGCTCATCTTGAAGGACGTTTTCGTCTCTATCTTCTCCGAGACGTTGTCCCTCTGCCCTTCCGCCTTGATCTTGCTCTCCAGAAGGCTCTCCTTGGCTTCGCGCAGGTCCTTTATGCCACTCTCCATCTCCGCCTCGATTATCCTGAGGGCATCCAGCTCCAGTCTCTTCTTATCCCTCTCCGCCGATGCGTTCTGTATCGCCTCAATATCCAGATCTATCTTCTTGCCGATCTTGATGATCTCGGCCTTAACCGAAGAGATGCGGCTGTCGTGGCCGGACTTCTCCGCTGCCAGGGTGGCCTTCTCCGTGGTGAGATCCGATACCTGATTCGTGAGCTCGTATACGGAATCCCTCACCCTCTGGATCCTTTCCTGCATCTCGGCAGGGGCTATCTCCGCTATGCGGTCCCTTATGGCGGTGCGCTCTGCCCTGAGACCTTCCAATTCCGATGACAGCCTCGCAAGCTCCGATGCCGCTTCGGAGTTGGCCCTCTCGGCCCCGGTGAGAATCTCCTTCTTCATCCCGGCCTCGGCCGTAAGACGCTTCCTGTTATCATTGAGCTCCTTCAGCTGAGCCTCCAGCTTCCCGAGCTTGCTCTGCAGCTCCAGGCTGCCTGCGCTGACGGACCTCATCTGATTGTCCATTTCCCGAATAGAGTCCCGCAGCTCCCTCAGTTTGATGCGGAGCGCATCCAGGGTGTCGTTGGCTGCCCTCAGCTCCGCCGATACCGTGTCCAGCCGTGATTGTGACGAGCTTCCGAACCTCAGGGCGTTCTGCTTGCTGACGGCACCGCCGACCATGGCTCCGGAGGCCTCTATCAGGTCCCCGTCCATGGTGACTATCCTTATGCCGCCCATGAGGTGCCTTCCCTGATCCATGCTCTTGACCACCAGCGTGTCCCCGAAGACATACCAGAATGCGGACCTGTACTTCTCATCGAAGCTCACCAGGTCTATGGCGTACCCCTCTGAATCCTTGACTGCCATTATCGCCTTGGCCCTGGGCTTGCCGTCCATCATCTTGTTGAGGGGGAGGAACGTCGCCCTCCCCAGATTGCCCTTCTTCAGAGCCGCTATCGCATCCGCGGCCACCTGATCGTCATCGACCACGATGGCCTGCATCCTGCCGCCTGCGGCCGTGGACAGTGCCGTCTCGTACTCCGGGTCCACGGTCCCCAGCTCCATTATCGTCCCGTGTATTCCCCTCAGTGCGCCCTTGTCCCTCATCTCCAGGACCGCCGTCACTGCATTGGCGCCTCTGGATGCGCGCTCGGTGACCTTCTTCTCCGCCAGCAGGCTGTTGTACTCATCGCTTATCCTGCGTATGGCGCTGTTGATCTCACCCTCCTGCTTCTCCAGCTCCGCCTCCTGCCTCTTGGCGGCCAATATCTTCTCGGTCATGGTCCTGACGTCGGAGACGGGGCCCGCTTCCTCCTTCGCCTTCCTGATGCTCCATTCGCAGTCCTTTATCTCGAAGCCCGCGCTGTTGGCCTGCTCCTCCAGGGATGCGAGTGCCCGTGATGCGTCCTCCTCTGCCGCCGCGGCCTTCGACGCCTCTATGCTGGCCTTGTGCTCTGCGGCTCCCTTCTCATCGATGTCCCTCTCTACCCTGACCAGCCGCTCCTGGAGCTCGGTGTGCTCCCCGCCCTTGCTGCTCATCTCCTCGCTTATGCGGGCCGCCTCGGCCCTGGCTTCCTCAAGCTCCCCGCTTTTGGCCCTGAGGGCGATCTCATTGTCCTCTGTCTCCCTGCTGCAGGACTGCGCACTGCTCTCAGCCTCGCTCAGCATCTGCCCGGCCGTGCTCAGCGCCTCCTCCTGCTCAGCCTTGTCGTCGGATGCCCTGTCCATTCGGTCGGCGAATGTGGCCATCGATATCTTGACGGATTCTATGTTATCCTTGAGGGTCTTGTACTCCGGACCGACCTGAGCCTCGATCTCGGCCTCCTTGTCCCGGATCTCGCCCTCCAGTTCGGTTATGCGGTTCCGGAGCCCTTCTCTCTTTTCCCTGAGCCCGGATATCTCGTTCTCGTGAGCGGATATCTGCTCTTTCGTGTACTCGAGATCTGCCTCCGCCGTCTCCAGCTGCCTGTAAACGGACTGGCCTTTCGCCATCTCCATGCGGCGCTGGGCCTCCAGATACTTCCTGGCGGACTCCTTGTCCTTCTCGAGCTGATCCAGCTGCTTCTCCAGCTCGCCTATCACTATGCTTATGCGGTCAAGGTTCATCTCCGCCTCCTGCTTCTCGCCGGCGGCCTTGGAGATGTCCTCATCGTAACTGGCTATCCCCGATATCGAATCCACGACACGTCTTCTCTCTATATTGCCCATGGAGACGATCCTTGTGACGTCCCCCTGCTGCACCATGTTGTACCCGTCAGCGCTTATCCTGGCCCGGGTAAGGAGGCTGTCGAACTCGCCCATGGATGATTTCTGGTCATTGACATAGAAGTATGAATTGTAATTCTCGCCGTCGGAGGCGAACCTGACCAGCCTGGTCAGCTTCACAGTGTCGGAATCCCAGGATATCATCCGGTCGGTATTGTCGAATACGAGGGAGACCTTGGTGTACTCGGCCCTGTTCTTGCTCTTGCCTCCGTCGAAGATCAGGTCGGTGAGCCTGCCGGCCCTGATGGCCTTGGAGCTCTTCGGCCCCAGGACGAAGAGGATCGCATCGGTTATGTTAGACTTCCCCGATCCGTTCGGTCCGGTCACAGCTATGTATCCCTCGACCAGGGGTATCGTCATCTTACCCCCGAAGGATTTGAAGTTCTCCAGCTCAATCTGCTTTAAGTACACTCGTTCACCCCTTTTGGGGGACGGCTCGGAGCCCGGCTCCTTTTGCATCCCATTGCCTGCTCGCACAGACGATATGCTATCGCAAAAAACGGTATAAATAGATTTTTGAAGAAGTGCCCGTGCTGGCTCTAGCGAAGGACCGATTTCTCTATCAAACAGGGTATTTCTGCCACCGAGTCCACTACGGCGACAGGTGCCAGGCCCGAGGCTCTGAGATCCTCTCTCGTTGCCTCGCCCGAAAGGACGAGAACGGCCCTCGTACCGGCGTTCTCCGCCATCATCATATCCGTGTAGAGGCGGTCGCCCACCATTATCACGTCACCGGGGCTGACGCCCATCTCCTCCGCCGCCATCTCAAGCATTCGGCGGTTGGGCTTTCCCACCACCTCGGCATCGGTCCCGGTCATGGACTCGAACATCCTTATGAACGGCCCGATGTCTATGTCGTAGCCGTCCTCGGTCGGGCACAGGTCGTCGGGATGCGTTGCCACGAAGGCCGCCCCGCCTTTCAGGAACCGGTATGCTTTGTTGATCTTCTCATATGTTATCGACGTGTCGAAGGCAAGCAGGACTATGTCCGGGTCGTCCTCGCTGATCTCTATGCCCGCCTCGGAGATCTCCTTCACGAAATCCTCGACTCCCACAGGGTAGACGCTCTTCCCGGGATGGACTGATCTCAGATACCTTGCGGTCGCTATGGCGGACGTCAGGACATTGTCCGGGGATACGTCGAATCCCATCCGCTTCAGTCTCCTGAAATAGAAATCCCTGCCGTGGGCCGAATTGTTGGTCAGGAAGACGAAGGGGATCCCTCTCTCCCTGAGGAATGATATGAAATCCGCCGCTCCCGGGATCGCCTTCTCCCCTTTGTAGACGGTTCCGTCCATGTCCAAAGCGAAGGCTATCATCGCCTCAGCTCCCTGGCTATCCGCTCTGCCGTGATCCTCAGCCCGTCCTGTGCGGCCTTCCCGTAGGCGCATGCGGCAGGATGGAATGTCGGTATGAATATGACATCCCTGTTCCCTATCCTGAGGGTCATGTCCCTGTTGGCCACCTCGGACATATTGACGGAGAATCCCAGCAGATCCCTGCATGCCGACCTCCCGAGACCGACGACGATCTCGCATTTGGACAGTTCGTGCTCCAGGAACGGCCTGCATGCCTCCATCTCCGATGTCTTCGGATCCCTGTTGCCGGGCGGCCTGCATTTGACCGCGTTCGTTATCAGAAGCTCGCTGCGGTCCACTCCCGCTTCGGCGAGTATCCGCATCAGGGTCTTCCCCGACCTTCCCACGAAGGGGATGCCCGCCTCATCCTCTGCGGACCCGGGACCTTCCCCGACGAGTGCCACCCTCGAATCCGGGTCCCCTGACGGCATGACCATGTTCATCCTGTTCTCCCACAGACCGCAGAGCCTGCAGTCCGGGTCCGGTCTCATCATCTCCCCCGGCCTAATATGAAGGATGCCGTGATCAGCGGGTGGAGGATGACGCCTATGTCCGCCAGCGCCTCTCTGCCGCCGGCCTCCCTGTCTATCACTGATATTATATCGGTCACATTCGCACCGGCCTTCCTGAGAGTGCCTATCGCCGAGATACTGGATCCCGCGGATGTGACAACATCCTCGATCACGAGCACCGTCTCCCCTTCACGAAGGTCCCCTTCGATGAGCTTCCCCGTCCCGTGGTCCTTCTTCTCCTTCCGGACCATGACGTAAGGGATCCCTGTCTCGAGCGACAGAGCGGCCGCCAGAGGCACCGACCCCAGGACCACTCCCGCGAGCCTGTCCGGTCTGATGCCGTCCTCCTCCATCCTGACGGCCATGTTCTCTGCGATTATCCTCAGGACCGCCGGGTCCGTGGACGCTTTCTTTATGTCAATGTAATACTCGCTCCCGGCCCCGGAGGCCAGGACGAAATCCCCGAACTGCAGGGCACCGCATTCCTTCAGTGCCCTGGGCAGCCTTCCCTCACCATGGCTCATTCTTGACACCTGCCTTGTACCCTATTATGTTGACCACTCTGTGAAGGATGTACGTGACCAGCAGCAGGACAACAAGTGCCAGTATGCTCCATCCGCCTATGTAGGTCGAATATATCCAATTCGGATAGAACAGCGCCGTGAGAAGGAATGCACCTATGAGGAAGTCATATTGATCCAGTATCGGTACCTCGGCCCCTCTCTCCTTGCCCATGCGCCTCTTGATCAGGGATCCGCCCATGTCCCCGAGGACCGCACCGAAGGACAGCGTGAACAGGATCCCCACATTGGACCAGAACGGACCGAATCCCCACAGATCCGAAGAACCGATCAGATATGCGATCCCGATCTGTATCAGACCTATGGCGACTCCTGCGAACCCTCCTCCGAAGAAGCCCCGCCAGGTCTTGCCGTCCCCCAATATCCGCTTCCCGTTCCAGGTCCTGCCGGAATCGATTGGCCTGCCGCCGCCGAACAACACTGCGGCGGGATTTGGGAGGAGCGCAGGTACGAAAACCCAGATGCCTATCAGAACTGTCAATGCTATATCCCATGCGGTCATGTTTTGCCTTACCTGAGGAAGGTACGGCAACGGTTTAATTGTTTTTGCCGGAGAAGAAGGCCGCCGCGTCCGAAGCAGGGTCTCCGGAGGGCACGGCATCGAATCCCTTCAGTGCCGCTGTCCGCCTGTCCAGCACAGCACAGAACCCTCTGTCTGCATCGGAGCGAATCAGCCTGCCCCGGGCCTGCCTGATCTTCCTGACCGCGGGAGCTCCCACGATCCTCTCCCATCCGTTCCCCAGCCTCAGGTCCGTGTACCGCACCAGCGCCTTCTGCTTCACGCTCATGAACGCATAAGGTATCCCCACGATCACGGCGACCTCCAGTTCCCTGTCGGGGAAAT
>JAAYKC010000010.1 GCA_012522645.1 Thermoplasmatales archaeon | reverse complement strand
TACAGGACAGAGGTATGCCGGCAGGACCGAATCTTATCATTTTTAATCTCTCACCGTTGGCAAGAGGTTAGAGCCTTCGATTATATTAATCTCTGTCACGCATGCGTTACCATATCGCGCGAGACAGGATATCTTTATAAGCGAAGTCCCCATTGGTGCCTTCCACCCAATGTCGGGGGAGTCAGAAATGAAGAACAATAAAACAGATCCGGCCCTCATCGCGCTGATCGATGATCTGAAAGCGAAGGAGAGGGAGACAGGAGCTGCCATCTGGCGAGACATTGCGAAGAGATTGGAGAAACCCAGGAAGAACTGGGCGGAGACAAACCTCAGCAAGCTCGACAGATATGCCAAAGAGGGAGATGTCATCATCGTGCCCGGAAAGGTGCTGGCGGCTGGAAAGATAAGCAAGACGGTTACTGTGGCGGCCTACAGCTTCTCTGAAGCTGCGAGAGCGGCCATTTTGGCGTCCGGCGGGAATGCGCTCTGCATACCCGAGCTCATGGAGAAGAATCCTAAGGGCACCGGCGTCAGGATAATGAGGTGATTTCGATGGTCACAGTCATAGACGGACAGGATGCGATCCTCGGAAGACTCGCGAGCATCGTCGCCGAGAGGATAATGGACGGTGAGGAGATAGTCGTGGTCAACGCCGAGAAGGTCGTTGTCACGGGGACCAAAGAGGTCGTCTTCGCCAAGTACAAGCACAGGCTGGAACTGGGAGACATTACACGCAGGAAGGGACCTTTCTACCCCCGCAGAGCGGATCTCCTCTTCAAGAGAACCGTGAAAGGGATGATACGCAGGGACACCACGACCGGGAGGGAGTCCTACAGGAACCTCCATGCATTCGTCGGCATACCCGAGGAATTCTCCCAGGCGGAGAAGGAGAGGCCTGAGCTCGCAATGAGAAAGATCAGCGGCAAATACACGACCCTTGGTGCCGTATCCAAATATCTGGGGTCCAACATAAGGTGATCCAATGAGCGCAGTCAATACAAGCGGAAAGAGGAAGACGGCTGTCGCCAGGGCAGTGGTCAAGGAAGGGACCGGGAAGGTTACCATCAACAAGACCCCGATAGAGATCTATTCCCCTGAGCTCGCAAAGCTCAAGATCCAGGAGCCCATCGGAATGGCCGGCACCAAAGCGAAGGAAGTGGATATCTCCGTCAACGTCGTCGGAGGAGGGGTCATGGGGCAGGCTGCAGCCATAAGGACTGCGATAGCCAGAGGCCTTGTGGACTTCTTCAAGGACGATGATCTGGAGGCCACATACAGAGCATACGACAGGACCCTGATGATCAATGACGATCGCAGGAAGCTGCCGAAGAAGCCCCTCGGGCACGGTGCTCGCGCCAAGAAGCAGAAGTCGTACAGGTGAGGTGAGCGGGAATGATCATACCTGTAAGGTGTTTCACGTGCGGGAAGGTCGTGGGCTCTGCCTACGCTGAGTATGTGAAACGTGTCAGCATGGGAGAGAACCCGGAGAAGGTCCTGGATGACCTCGGGCTCGAAAGATACTGCTGCCGCAGGATGGTCGTCTCTCACGCGGACCTTATCAAAGAAGTGTCCCCTCTGGGATGAACCTTCAAACCTGAACGGGGGGCTGTGAGGCCCCCCGACATATTTTCTTTTTCACTTCCCGAAATACGTTACAACATCTGGCGCAACGGCAGGTTTATATTAAGCCTTCATATTCGTGCGGTATATGCAGAGGAATTCTGCATGGGCCCGTGGGGTAGCTTGGTATCCTCCATGCTTGGGGTGCATGACACTCCAGTTCAAATCTGGGCGGGCCCACCATTCTTTTCCATCTGTCTTTGAATGAGCATCCCTGACACATTATGACTTTTGAGACGTTCTGATGATGCAGAAGGTACGGACGATTGTGAGTTCCGACCTTCCTGATCGCCCCGGCTGCGCCGCCCTCCGATATCGGGAGGTGTATCCAGTTCCCTCGACTGCAGAGGCTGCAGGGATCGCCGGGAACGGCATTGTTATCGCGAACCGGGGCACCATCTGTGACGGCGATTCCGGAGAGGCTCCGATCACATCCTGCCTCTCGACATCATGAACGTAGAGATAAGATACAGGCAGAGGATCATTAAGATCAGGATCAGGAATGTGCCCCATGCACAGGCGTTACCGAGATCGGTTATCTTTATGCTGAAGGTCGTTGTGACTGTTCCTGCGTAATTGCCTATCCCTATGATGGTCACCGTGGCCGTTCCGACCTCGGTGTTGTTCTCGTAGTGCACAGTATAGTCAACACCCTCGATAAGAACGGCATCTCCGACCCTGACCGTTACCTCGGGCATCACAGAGTCTCCTGTAGGAGTCTGATCCTCTATCGGATCTATGACGGCATCGGACATGTCCTTCGCCGCTATGGTGAATGTGAAGGTGACGTCGGTCTGAGTGCCGTCGGTCCACTGGTAGTTCGCCTTGTCAATTATGGAGACTGTGACGATATGGGGTCCTGCATTCGTCCTCTTATCGCCTGTGACGGTCATCTTGTCATTCGTGCCGCCGGGGACGTAGGTCT
>JAAYKC010000088.1 GCA_012522645.1 Thermoplasmatales archaeon | reverse complement strand
GTCGGCATAGTGTACTCCTGCACGGTGGCCTGCGTCCAGAAGTGGTTCCCCGACAGACGCGGGTTCGCAACCGGCGCCATGGTCGGATCCTTCGGCTTCTCTCTTGTGATCTTCTCGCCTCTGGCGACCTCCCTCCTGAACAGTGTGGGTGTGCCGAGGACGTTCATGATCTTCGGCATATCCTTTATGATCATCTGCCTGGGCGCCTCCGTGGTGCTGAGCAATCCCTCTGCGGGATATGCCGTTCCGGGGACTGTTGCCAAGAAGAACATGGAGCAGAAGCAGTACACTCCGAAGGAGGTGCTGAGAACACCCGCTTTCTATTTCATCATGCTCACGATGTTCTTCACCCTCCCGGCGTTCTTCGTGCTCAACCCTCACCTGGTTACGCTGGCCGCTGAGAGGGGGCTTGCCGGATATGCCGTATCGGGAGTCATAATAACGGGGCTGTTCAGCGCCTCAGGGCGTCTGCTGATCACGTGGCTCTCGGACAGGATAGGGCGCACACAGGCCCTCTTCCTGATAATATTCATGACCGCTGCAGGAGTGCTGATGATGATATTCGCCCGCGGAGCCCTGTTCCTGGTATGCGTTGCGCTCATAGCCATGGCATTCGGGGGAGCCGCCGGAACATTGGCCGCAGTGACCGCGGATCATTTCGGGACGAAGCATATGGGTACGAACTACGGCCTGGTCACTATCGGCTTCGGAGCCTCGGCGCTGCTGTTCCCCTTCATATCGACCATGATCTCGGACACGGATCTGACCCCTGCATTCATTATATCGGCGATCGCATGCGCTGCAGCTTTCGTCATGGTGCTCATGCTGAAGATCTCAGATGACAGAACGGCAAAGGCCGCATGAACCGGGACAGCGCCGGGATATAAAACTCAATATACAGATACACTGATGTGCGACCGTCTGACAGGGGAGCCGATCAGTCATGATGAGATTACTGACCGACAGCATAAGAGCGCTGAGCGACACATCGTACACAGTGCCTGGCTATCCCATAACCGAGCTCGCCGGGTTCTCAGGCTCGATTCTTGCCGTCAATGAGAAAACGGCCATGGAATACGCATTGGGGGATTCCCTGATGGGCAGGAGATCAGTCGTGATCGTGAAGAACGTAGGGGTCAACGCCCTTGCGGATCCGCTTGTGAATGCGACCACTCAGGGGCTGATCGGCGGCGTGGTCCTGATCTCAGGAGACGATACCGAGGCTGAGGGCTCACAGAACCGCCAGGATACCAGGCCTTACTCGCAGGTGGCATCGATCCCGCTGATCGAATTGGATGCATCTGACGTATACGGCAGCCTTGAGAGGGCATTCAGAGAATCCGAAAGATGTTCCAGAGTGGCCCTGATGAGAGTGACCGATATCCAGCTTAAGACCGGGATAAAGGGTCAATGCATCCCCGCAGCACCCGGGGATCGTAAGCACGGCGAGCTGGCCGGCAGATACCTTACCATGAAGGGCCGTGCCGAACGGGCGGATAATCTGTTCAAAGGAGAGAACGTTGAACCCGAGACCGTTCAGAGCAGGGGATGCACCAAGACCCTTTGTAAGAACTGTCCCTTCAAGCCTCTGTTCGAGTACATATCCGAAGAAGGGATAGATGTCATCCTGGACACGGGCTGTGCCCTGCTGGCTATGAAGGACCCTTACAACATAGGCCTGGCCAATTACGGCTTGGGATCGTCCGTTGCCGTTGCCGCACGTTCAGCGGGAATCGCGATAACGGGGGATTACGCACTGCTGCATTCGGGCATGAACGCCCTGGCGGACGTGTATGAGAAGAGGCTGCCGCTGATCACTGTGGTGCTGAAGAACAACAGGATGGGGATGACGGGAGGGGATACAGCCGATATCACGAAATACATAGGGTGGGCGAACCCGCAGGTATTTAATGATATGAGCGTCCTTAAAGAATCCGTCGTCGAACCTAAGACGTTCATTTTTGAAGCGGATTGTCCGGAGGGTGAGAAACATGAGACCATTAGATATTGAGATTTGTGATGTAACGCTCAGGGATGGAGAGCAGACTCCGGGAATATCCTTCACGTGCCAGGAGAAGCTTGACATCGCCCACTGCCTTGACGCGGTAGGCGTCGAGGTCATCGAGGCGGGATTCCCCAGCGTGAGCGAGAGCGAGAAGGAGTGCATAAAGAGGATCGCCGGGGCCGGACTGAACGCCCGAGTATGCTGTCTGTCCAGATCGATTAAGTCCGACGTGGATGCGGCCATAGACTGCGATGTGGATCTCGTGAGCATATTCTTCGCCACATCCGATCTTCATATACGTGTCAAATACAAGAAAACGAGAGAGGAGATGCTGGCACAGGCGTTGGAGACGGTCGATCACGCCGTGGATCACGGACTGCAGGTGAGGTTCTCGGCCGAGGACGGCTCCAGGACCGATATATCCTTCCTTAAGGAGATGTTCAGGCAGGGATGTGAGCACAAGACCACATACAGCAGCCTTGCGGATACCGTGGGCTGCCTCACACCGTTACAGACGGCCGATATAGTCAGGGAACTGACCAAGGACCTGAAGAACAGGCTGTGTGTGCACTTCCACAATGATATGGGCATGGCCACCGCCAATGCGTTCACCGCGGCGGAATGCGGTGCGTTCCAGCTCCATACCACCGTCAACGGGATAGGGGAACGTGCGGGCAATGCCAGCCTCGAGGAGCTGCTGGTGGCCCTCAGGATGAGGGGCGGGGTGGACAGATACGATCTGACGCACCTCACCGATCTTTCCAGGATGGTCTCGAAGTATGCGGGCCTCTGCGTCTCCAGGACCAAGGCCGTGGTGGGGGAGAATGCGTTCTCCCATGAGAGCGGCATACACATCGCAGCCTTGCTGACCGACAGCAACACGTACGAGTACTTCCCGCCGGACATGGTGGGCGGAGAGCAGAGGTTCGTACTGGGAAAGCACACGGGACGGAAGGCTCTTGAGCACATAGCCAGAACCTTCGGCTTCGAGCTCACTGAAGCTCAGATGGAGAAGGTCCTGTATGACATCAAGGAGAGGAGCGAGGGGAAGTGCGCCATAACCTCCAAGGTCCTCAAGGGCATCATACGCAATGCCCGGGAAACGGTGTAGATGAGCACTTTATCCGAGAGGATACTGAGAGGCGAAGCGGGGAGCTTCGTCGATGTGCCCGTTGACCGCGCATTATCTCATGACGGGACAGGGGTCCAGGCTCTGACGGCATTCAGGGAGATGGGGCTGAGCAGGATAGCCAGGCCCGACAGGACATCCGTAGTCTATGATCATATAGTGCCGGCCAACAATTCAGTCACTGCGGACCTGCAGGCGGACCTGAGAAGATTCGCCGTCAGCAACGGCGTCCACTTCTGTGACATCGGAGAAGGGATATGCCACCAGGTGATGAGCGAGGGCGTCGTCATCCCGGGCGAGGTGGTCGTGGGCGCTGATTCCCACACATGCACGATGGGAGCCTTCGGAGCATTCGCCACCGGGGTCGGGGCATCCGACATGGCATCGATCTGGGCCACAGGGGAGACCTGGTTCAAGGTCCCGGAGACGATAAACATCAGACTTGAGGGGAAGCTTCCCGAATACGTTGAGGCGAAGGACATAGCCCTCCGGTATGTAGGGCTGCTTGGGGCCGGAGGCGCGACCTACAAGGCGATAGAGTTCACCGGCGATAACAGCCTGGAGTTGGATGACAGGCTCACCATCTCCAACATGTCCGTTGAATCCGGTGCGAAGGCCGGTCTGTTCTACGCTGACGACGTCACATGCAGATACCTCCGCGGTCACGGAAGGGACGCGGTCCCGCAGAAGGCCGAGGACTGCAGCTACGTGAGAGAGGAGACCATCAGACTTGATGATCTGGAGCCTTTGCTTGCAGTGCCGCATAAGGTGGATGACGTCAGGCCCGTCTCCGATTTCGAAGGGACCCCGCTGGATCAGGTATTCGTCGGCACTTGCACCAACGGCAGGTACGGGGACCTGAAGCGCTTCGCTGACATCGTGAAGGGGAAGAAGGTCAGGGTGAGGACCGTAGTCGTCCCCGCATCACGGGCCGTCCTCCTCAGAGCCATCGAGACCGGCGTCCTGAGGGACATCGTCGAATCCGGCGCCGTTGTGGGCAACCCGGGATGCGGCCCGTGTCTCGGCGCGCACCAGGGCGTATTGGGAGAAGATGAGATCGGGCTCTCCACAGCCAACAGGAATTTCAAGAACCGTATGGGAGTGGGCGCGAAGTACTACCTGTCATCACCCACGACCGCGGCATTCTCCGCACTGAAAGGGGAGATAGCATCACCGGAGGATTTCCCATGAAAGGTACCGCGGTAAGACTGGGCGACGACATCAATACAGACCAGATAATCGCCGGCAGATACCTCAGGACCACGGATAAATCGGTCTGGGCGGAGCATGCGTTCGAGGACCTGGACCCGAACCTGTCGTCCCGCCTTAAGGGAAGCGTGATCGTCGCAGGGAAGAACATGGGGTGCGGATCATCCCGCGAGCAGGCAGCCGTGGCACTGAAGGAGGCGGGAGTGGTGGCCGTGGTCGCAGAGAGCTTCGCCAGGATATTCTTCAGGAATGCCGTCAACAGGGGGATACCCCTCTTCGAGGTGCCCGGCGGCTGCACATGCAGCGACGGGGACGAGGTTCGCATATCTCTGGAGGGGTCCTGGGTGGAGATCAATGGAGAAAGATACAGGGCACTGAGGCTGTCGGACAAGATGATGGAGATAATAGATGCCGGCGGCATCATCGAGCTGAGGAGAAAGGGGATATGAGGGTAGCGGTGGTCAGGGGGGACGGCATAGGGAAAGAGGTGATACCTCAGGCCGTCAGAGTCCTTGACCATTACGCACCCGGCGCTGAATTCTTCGAAACGGAGATCGGATACGGCAAATGGAAGAGATGCGGGACCGGATGCGACGACAGCGACATCGAAGCCCTGCGTGAGGCGGACTCGATCCTGTTCGGCGCCATAACCACGCCTCCGGACCCGAACTACAAGAGCGTGATGCTGAAGATAAGGAAGGATCTCGGCCTCTATGCGAACCTCAGACCGGTGCACGGGGACGGCTTCAGCATAATGGTGGTGCGGGAGAACTCCGAGGGCCTGTACTCCGGCATAGAGGAGATAGGCGCGGAGATGTCCACGACGCTCCGCGTGGTCACGAAGAAGGCGAGCGAGAGGATCGCAAGATGCGCATGCAGCATCTTGCTGAAGGATTTCAGGAACAGCACCCTGACCATAGGGAACAAGGCCAACGTCATGAAGTCGGACGTGCTCTTCCGCGACACGTGCATAAACGTGGCCGATGAGATGGGGATCCCCTACAGAACGTCGTACATAGACGCTCTGACCTTCGATACCATACAGAACCCTCAACGGTACGGGGTGATAGTGACCACGAACATCTTCGGCGACATACTGAGCGATGCTCTGGGACACCTGGTGGGCGGATTGGGAATGCTCCCCAGTGCCAACATAGGCGACGAGCATTCGCTCTTCGAGCCCGTTCACGGCAGCGCCCCCGACATCGCAGGGAAGGGCATCGCCAACCCGGTCGCGGCCATAAGGAGCGCGGGCATGCTTCTCGAGCATAACGGGATAGCCTGCCGCGACGAGATCGAGAATGCCATAGCCGGGACCATATCGTCCGGTATAAGCACACCGGACCTGAGAGGAACGGCGGATACGGTATCATTCACAGATGCATTGATCAACAGGCTGAGATGAGGAATCACCATGGACGTCATCAACCCCGCCACCAACAAGAAAATAGGAGAGGTGCAGGACTTCACCGAAGAGATGGTGCACGAGACCGTCGGGACACTTGAGAAGGGATTCGCGGAATGGTCCCGATCCGGTGCTGCGGTGCGCAGCAGGATCATGTTCAGGGCCGCCGAGATCATGAGATCCGAGAAGGACCGGCTCGCATCCGTGCTGACGGCGGAGCAGGGCAAACCGCTCCATGAGGCGAGGAACGAGATACTGGGTGCCGCAGCGGTGATGGAATTCTATGCTTCCGTGGCGGGGACGGTCAGCGGCCGAACCCTGCCCAAGGCAGATTACGGTTATGCATTCACAAGGAAGACCCCGTTGGGGGTATGCGGTGCGATAATCCCGTGGAACATGCCGGCGCTGATTATGGCGTGGAAGGTCTGCCCTGCTCTGATCACCGGCAATACAGTGGTTCTGAAGACGGCTTCCGCCACACCGCTCACGAACATCGAAATGACGGATATCCTCTGCAGAGCAGGGCTCCCGAAGGACACTCTCGCTGTGGTCACAGGGAAGGGCAGCACAGCGGGCGCCGCCGTGGCGAAGGATGAGAGGATCAGGCACCTCTCCTTCACCGGGTCCGTTGATACCGGTAACGAGATCGCGAGGATGGTCAATCCCGGAAGGACGCGCCTCACACTCGAGCTCGGAGGAAGCGATCCCATGATAGTCTGCGGGGATGCAGATGTCGACAGAGCTGTCGCAGGTGCGGTATCCGGGAGATTCTTCAACTGCGGTCAGACATGCGCGGCGGTCAAGAGGCTCTTCATAGCCGACAGCATCGCGGATGAGTTCATATCCAAACTGAAGAAGAGCACGGAAGCCCTCAGAGTAGGGGACGGTGCCGCGGAAGGTACGAGCATGGGCCCGCTGAACAGCGCTTCCGGGCTCAGGGACATGGAGAGCTTCGTGGAAAGCATCGGCAGTGACGGATGCGTGATCACCGGGGGCTCCCGCCTCAAGGGCCCGGGCAACTTCTACCGGCCTACGCTGATCCTGGACCCGGGGTCGGAGAGCAGACTGCTTACCGAGGAGGTGTTCGGCCCGGTGCTCCCGATCGTGAGGTTCGGGGACCTTGATGAGGCCATCGGCATGGCGAACGATTCCGGATTCGGGCTCGGTGCATCGATATGGACTAAGAATCTGGATGATGCCCGGGAGGCCGTTGAGAGGATAGACTCCGGTATCATATGGATCAACCGCCATCTGAGGATCCCCCCTGAGGTGCCCTTCGGAGGCGTAAAGGGCAGCGGCACCGGCCGTGAGAACGGTCTCGATTCCCTGGAGCAGTACCTTACCGAGAAAACGGTGATCCTGTCGCCGTGACCCGAGAAAAAATATATAAATAGTACAGTGTACTACAAAAGACAGAGGATCAAAACATGGCATTTTCTGTCAGAATGACTGAGGAGGAGGAAACATTGGCCAAGAGGTATGCCGCACTGAACGGCATATCTCTGGGTGAGGCATTCAAACAAGCGCTGTTTGAAAAAATCGAGGATGAATATGATGTCACCGTCGGCGAAGCGGCATATGAAAAATATCTCAGCAATCCGAAGACGCGTGCTCTGAAAGATCTTATGGAGGAGGAGTATTGAGTTACTCTGTCGAATTCTCTGAGGATGCGGTCAAACAAATAAAGAAACTCGACGAGTACACCCGCAGGATGATGTATAATTGGCTCCATAAGCATTTAGAAGGTTCCGACGACCCTTACTCCTCCGGTCATGCTCTGAAAGGGAGTCTCAAAGGATTATGGAGATACAGGATAGGAGATTACCGCCTTATAGCCAAAATCGAGAAGGAGCGCCTTGTAATCCTTGTTCTGGAGATCGGACGCAGATCCAGTATATATGACCGATAGGCGGATGATCGTTGTGAATCGTTGAATGGTCCCTTTCAATGAACCGTCTTCCCGTTCCTTTTCCTTGTCTGAATGCCCCTCTGTTTCAGGTAAAAGTTTAGGAGTTCCGGAAACGGCATTTTCAACATCGATCGAGATGAGTAATGGTGGACGAGGCGTGATTCGAACACGCGACTTCTGCCTTGCGAAGGCAGCGATCTACCGGGCTGATCTACTCGCCCATTATCACCCGAACATTCCAGCGTAGAATATAAAGGTTTCAATCCCCGGGATAGACATCGCCCGTATTCTCTCTGAATGAGCAGAACAGGGGATGCCGCAGCGATCACTGATTCCGGCACAGGGACAGGGCATGCATCCGTAAAAAATAATATATACAATCAAACAATTGAACATATGTTCATATGTTTGATGAAAACGAAGCACAACAGACTGAGGCTGAGAGCTGCCCGCCTCATCCTGATGACATAAAGAGAGCGAGGGCTGCCGTGGCGGACGAGAATGAGATGCAGGCCATATCCGATTTCTTCAGGCTCTTCAGTGACAGCACCCGGATAAAGATACTCACGGCCCTTGGCACCGGCAGCATGTGCGTGTGCGACATCAGTGAAGCCCTGGGAATGACCCAGTCGGCCGTTTCCCATCAGCTGCGGGTACTGAGGGGCGGGGACCTTGTAAGGGCCCGGAGGGACGGGAAGTCCGTAGTGTACTCCCTCAGTGATGATCACATAGAGACCGTCATCCGTGCCGCCACGGAGCATATCCGGGAGGGATGAAATGGTGCACAGATTCATCGTGAACGGGCTGTGCTGCGCAGGATGCGCCGCAAGGATAGAGGAGGCCGTGAGCAGGATAGAAGGGTGCGGGGATGTGAGCATGGCATTCATGACAGGAAGGCTCACCCTGGAGGCTCCCGAGGATGATATGGGCAGGATCTCCGGCGAGATCGGGCGCGTGATCAGAAGGATAGAGCCCAAGGCCTCTGTCAGAAGGATGTGAGACATGGACCGGAATGTCCTGAGGCTCGCCGCGTCCCTGCCTCTTTTCGCAGCCGGCGTCTCCGGGCGCTATCTGGGATGGTCCCCTCCCCGGTTGTTCATCGTATTGCTCCTGATATCGTATCTGATCGTGGGATATGATGTCATCCTCGGGGCCTTCTTCAACATAGCCAGGCTCAGACTCCTTGATGAGAGGTTCCTCATGACCGTCGCCAGTGCGGGTGCCATGATCATAGGGGCGTATCCCGAGGGCTCCGCCGTCATGATCTTCTATGTTATAGGTGAGGTGTTCGAGACCCGGGCCGTGGAAAGAGCCAGAGCATCCATATATGATCTCATGGACCTTCAGCAGGACTATGCCAATCTGGAGACGGACGGGGATGTCGTATCCGTAAGGCCGGAGACTGTGTCTGTAGGGGATATCATCGTCGTCAAGCCCGGGGAGCGCATACCCCTGGACGGCGAAGTGATTGAGGGATGGACCTCCCTTGACATGAGCGCCCTGACCGGCGAGTCTGCACCCCGGGGCACAGGTCCGTGGAACACTGTTCTGAGCGGCTCCGTCAACCTCACCGGGATGATGAGGGTCAGGGTCACCGCCATACATTCCGAGTCCACGGCCATGAAGGTCATGGACCTCGTGGAAGAGGCCGCATCCAAGAAGGCGCACACGGAGAGATTCATAACCAGGTTCTCAAGATACTACACTCCTGCGGTGGTGGTCTCCGCAGTCATGCTGGCAGTCGTCCCGACCCTCATAACCGGACAATGGGAGGTGTGGTTGTACAGAGCTCTGACATTCCTTGTCGTCTCGTGTCCCTGTGCCCTCGTCCTATCGGTCCCCATGGCGTTCTTCGGCGGCATAGGAAGAGCCTCCCGGGCCGGAATCATGATCAAGGGAGGCAATTACATAGAGGTGCTGGCACAGGCGGATACGGCGGTCTTCGATAAGACCGGGACATTGACAGAGGGAAGGTTCTCAGTGGACTCAGTATACGCAGCGGGCGCGGATGAGGAGTACATCCTCGAGATGGCCGCCAAGGCTGAGCTCTATTCGGACCATCCCATCTCCGAAGCCGTCAGAACGGCGTACGGCAAACGGATCGACCCTGATGAGGTGAGGCACATGGAGGACATCTCAGGCAAGGGGATCATCGCTGATGTCAACGGCATCACCGTCTATGTCGGGAACAGCTCCCTGATGAGCGGCATAGGCATCGATACCATCCGAGAGGGCGCAGAAGGCACCTATGTGCATGTGGCAGCAGACCGCAGGTACGCAGGGTACATGATCGTCACCGATACTGTCAGGAGCGGATCGGCAGAGGCCGTCTCCGAGCTGAGAGCGGCAGGGATCAACAGGATAACGATGCTCACCGGGGACAACCCCGCCGTAGGCAGAGCAGTGGGGGACGCCGTCGGCATAGAGGATGTCCGCGCAGGACTGCTGCCAGACGGCAAGGTGCGGGAATTGGAGGCTGTAATGGGCGGCAGCGCCGGAGGTACCGTCTTCATCGGGGACGGGATAAATGATGCGCCGTCCCTCATGAGAGCCGATGCGGGCATCGCCATGGGCGCGGGAGGGGCCGCGGCGGCCGTCGAGGCCGCAGACGTCGTGATAATGGACGACAACCCCCGTAAGATAGCGTCCTCTGTCAGGATATCGAGGAAGACCATGCGCATCGTCAGAGGGAACGTGGTATTCATACTCGCCGTGAAATTCTCCGTACTGGCACTTGCTATGTTCGGCATAGCCGGCATGTGGGCGGCCGTATTCGCAGATGTGGGGGTCTCCATCATGGCATTGGCCAATTCGGCCAGGGTGCTCGGCATGAAGGACATCTAATTATACTCTGCAGGACGTTACGGGCGCAGGGATAAAGATGGTAAAACTAACAGATGACATGATCAGCGTTCTGTCCGAGACCAAGATATTCATGGTGGCGACCGCATCGAAATCCGGAGTGCCCAATGTGGTGCCGATAGGGATGCTGTCCCTGCAGGACGATAAGGAGACCTTCTGGATGATCGATAACTATCTGAACAAGACGATCAGGAACATCATGGAGAACCCTCAGGTGTCCTTCTCCTGCCTCAGCGAATCCGGCATACCCATTCAGATAAAGTGCGACGCGAAGGTAGAGGATTCGGGAGCCGATTATGAGAAGGCCGTGAAGATCGCCCATGCCAAGAAGGAAACGTACCCTGCAAAGAGGCTCATAAAGCTCAAGATCAGAGAGGTCTACTCCGTAAAGCCCGGCGAGAGAGCCGGCGAGAAGCTCCTCTAGTCCTTCTCAGGCATCATATAGACCTGGGCAGCGCCCATGATCACACCCAGCGGTATCAGGGCTATGGCGGCTGACATGCTCGCCGTGTAATGCAGGAATATCGCCATGGCCGCTCCCAGGACCCCGCCTATGACAGAGGCGGCTATCACTTTCGCTTTCTTATCCGGTTTCATGATCATACCTTCCTGTTCAGCACCGCTTCCACCTCGGAAACGGTCATATTGACTATCTCTGCGGCCCCGCCGGTGTACTTCGCCGGGTCCATCGCATCCCTTATCTCCGCTTCCGTCATGATCGTGATATTGTTCGAAGCGGTCATCTCTATGACCACGTCCCTGAGCTGCCTCCCGTCGTCCATGGCGGTCATGGACGCTTCCCGTATCAGCTCGTGAGCGTCCTGCCTGCCCATCCCCTTATCGGTCATCCTCATCATGAGCGCCTCGGCCATGACAAGCCCCTGGGATGATTCGATGTTCCTGATCATCCTCTCCCTGTTAACGGTAAGTCCGGAGAAGACCCAGTCCGTCTTGTACAGCATCTCATCCAACAGGACGAATGCATGAGGCAGGGCGAACCTCTCCGTGCTTGAATTGGACAGGTCCCTCTCGTGCCAGAGGACCTGGCTCTCGAAAGTGGGCATTATCATGGACCTCACTATCCTGGCAAGCCCGCAGACATTCTCCGACATCATAGGGTTCCTCTTATGGGCCATGGTGGAACTGCCGACCTGCTTCTCCTGATCGAAGGGCTCCGCAGCCTCGGCTATCTCGGACCTCTGGAGGTTCCTCACCTCAGTACCGTATCTCTCCATGGACGTTGCTATGTTCCCCAGAAGGCATATCAGCTCCGTGTAGCGGTCCCTTCCCACGACCTGGGTCGCTGCCGGTTCGAAACTGAGGCCGAGATCCTTCATCACGGCCTCCTGCACCTTGAAGAACCTGTTTCCGAGTGCGGCGCCGGTGCCCACTGCGCCGGACATCTTGCCGACGCATACCCTGGGCCTCAGCTCCTGTATCCTCTTCTTGTGCCTGAGCATCTCCTGGGCATATCCCGCAATCTTGAATCCGAATGTGATGGGTATGGCGAACTGGGCATGGGTCCTTCCGATCTCCAGGGTGTCCCTCTCCCTCTTCGCCAGTTTCGCAAAGGTGAGCATCAGGTTGTCGACGCCGCCCTCGATAAGGTCCAGGGCCTCTCTGATCTGAAGGGCCGTGGCCGTATCGACGATATCGTTGGACGTTGCCCCGTAATGCACGAATCTCCCCGCATCCCCGCGGCATTTCTCCGTCATCGCCTTCACCATGGCCATCACATCGTGCCTGGTCTCCTTCTCGATCTCCTTGACACGGTCTATGCTGACGACGTCCAGATTCGCGACCCGGGTTATCTCGTCCGCATCGGCCTGAGGAATCGTCCCCACGAAGGCATGGGCCCTTGCCAACGCCGCTTCCACATCCATCTGATGCTGCAGGCGGCTGGTCTCTCCGAACACGGCTCTCATCTCCTCTCTGCCGTATCTGTAGTCCAACGGGCATATGTTGTTCATGACGTCCTTGCCATCCATTGCGATTATAAAGCAATTTCCACATGGAGGATAACACGGGCCCGCACACGGGCATTTACACGTAACTTTTATAAAGGAGTCAACCATGGGTGTTTTTATTGAGTGTGCCGAGACTCAGACTTCGGTGACTATGAAAGCATGGAGATTATACATGGCAGATTTTAAGGAGGATATTGATAGACTGGAATCATCCGAGGAGACCGAACAGGTCGATGTGGAGAAGACTGGCGAGGAAGAGACCGTCCCTGAGACCGAACAGGTCGATATGGAGGCGGACGAAGAGATCACTCCGGAGACCGAGGAACGCCTCGAGGAACTGGAGCAGCAGCGCAGCGTCACCAACAATGCCGCGGAAAGGCATATGCGCAAGAGGGATGAGCTCAACAAGCAGACCCGGGAATGGGTCGCCAAGAGGGATGAGCTCAACGCCCAGGTGCGCAACTACATCGATGAGGCCGGCAAGCACAGGGAAGAACGGGATTCTCTGAACCTTAACGTCCAACAGGAGAAGGAGCTGAGGGACGAGTGCAACAAGCTGGTATCCAAACTGAGCGATGAACTCCATGAGATGAGGAAAGACCGTCCTCAGACAGATAAGAATCAGCCATCACTTAGGCAACTTAAGAATGAATTCTCGAACCTTGAGATAAAGCAGCAGACTGATGTTCTCAAGAAGAAGGAAGAAGAGGCTCTGGTCAAGAGGCTTAAAGAGCTGGACGACCAGATCCGCGAGATAGAGAAGAGCAGCGAGCAGAACGAGGACCTGCGCGACAAGTCCAATGCCCTCCGGGACGCTAAGATCCAGGCGGAGACCCACCACAGGCTGGTGTCCGAGTACGCGGACAAGGCCCAGGCAGAGCATGACGCGATGATCCAGTTCTATGAGAAGGCCGACGCCGTCAGGAAAGAGGCTGACGAGGCCCAGGCTAAATTCGTAGAGTCTAAGAAGGCAGCTGACGAGGAGCACAGGCTCTTCATCGAGGAGAGCAAGAGCTTCCACGAGACCGACAGGGATGTCTACAACATCAAGAGCAAGCAGAGAGCTGCCCGCAAGAAGAAGAGCGACGCCGACACCAAGAAGGCCGCCAACGAGCTCTTCGCCCGCTTCAAAGAAGGGAAGGTCCTGGATACAGAGGACCTGATGATCCTTCAGAAGTCCGGCTACCTCTGAAACAACCATTTTCCAGGCACGGGCGGACGGATCCCCGTCCCCCGTGCTGTCTTTCTGCACACATAACGGCATTGAATTGCAGACGAATCTGCCCTTATGGAGCACAATAACAACAACTTTAAATAGAGACTTGATAATGGAGAGAATGGGAAAAAAGGCTAGTCCTGTAGAGTGCATCCCATCCCTTCTGACTGGCTAGCCTCTTCCCGTAACTTCTACCGGAAATCTTTATTACTGGCACATCCGATAGCCTCATCCATGGTTCTGGAAGGGCTAGGGAAATCTTTGAGGAACGCCGTCGCCAGGGTGACGGGTGCCACATCCGTGGACGAACAGCTCATAAAGGATGTGATCAAGGACCTGCAGCGGGCCCTTCTGCAGGCAGATGTGAACGTCCAGCTGGTGCTGGAGCTCACCAAGAGGATCGAGGAGCGGGCCACCGGGGAGAAGCCCCCCGCAGGCAAGAGCCCCAAGGAGCACGTTGTCAACATCATCTATCAGGAGCTCGTGGAGCTGGTGAAGAGCGACGAAGGCCTGAGGATGGAGCCCCAGACCATAATGATGGTGGGACTGTACGGCCAGGGGAAGACCACCACCACGGGGAAGCTTGCCCATCTCTTCAGCAAGAAAGGATTCAAAGTGGGCCTCATCGCCGCCGACATCTACAGGCCTGCCGCGTATGAGCAGCTGAGTCAGTTGGGCGAGAAGGTCGGTGTCGATGTCTACGGGGAGCCGGGTAAGAAGGATGCCGCTGAGATCGTGAAGAACGGGATGAAGCACTTCAAGGACAAGAAGATCATCATAATCGATACGTCCGGAAGGCACGGTCTGGAGGCGGACCTGATAAAGGAGCTCAAGGACATATCGGCAGTGGCGAAGCCCGATGAGCGGTTCCTGGTATTGGATTCCCAGGTGGGTCAGCAGGCAGGCCCTCAGGCCGAGGCGTTCCATAAGGCGGTGGGAGTCACAGGTGTCGTGCTCACGAAGATGGACGGAAGCGCCAAAGGCGGCGGTGCCATAAGTGCGGTCAATAAGACGTCCGCGAGGATAGTCTGCATAGGTACCGGTGAGCACATACGCGATCTGGAGCCCTTCGATGCCAACCGTTTCATATCGCGTCTCCTGGGCATGGGGGACCTCTCCGCACTGATGGAGATAGCCAAGGAGGAACTGCAGGGCGATGATGAGCTGGAAGATGTCAGCTCCCGCATGATGTCGGGGAAGTTCACCCTCAATGACATGTACAAGCAGATGCTCGCGATCGGCAAGATGGGGCCTCTGCAGAAGGTCATGTCCATGATACCGGGCATGAGCAAGATAGAGGACAAGATAAATTATGAAGAGACCCAGGCCAGGCTTCTTAAGTACCGTTATATAATGGATTCCATGACCTCTGAGGAGAAGGATGACCCTTCTGTGATCAAATCCTCCCGGGTACAGAGGATCTCCAGAGGCTCGGGCACCTCCGTTCAGGACGTGAGGGAGCTCCTCAAGCAGTACAATCAGAGCAAGAAGACCGTCAGGACCTTCATGGGCAACCGCAAGATGCGGAAGCAGATGATGAAGCAGATGGGCGGCGCTGACCTTGACTCCCTGGAGTGATCCCTTGATCAGGTTCGTCGTGATCGGGCACCGGGCCCACACCACCGCAGATTTCAAATTGGACGATATAGCGGGCGGGGCGGGGCGGCTCGATGTGCTCGTCAGATGCGTCAATTCCGCATTCTTCCTGAGTCACGATATACGCAAGGACGCCGAGATCCATCTGGTGCTCACCGGCGGAGAGGATGCACCGAAGACCGTCAGGTTCTCCGGCAGGGAGGTCAGGTACCTGAACCCGGACGAGAGGAGCACCGCTTCTCTGATCAGGAATGCCCTGCTGAAGAAGGTCGGGGATACGGAAATAAGAGCCTCGCCGGGGGTGTACGTCTCAAGGACGTCCTTCGCCGACCTTATGAAGGAGCTCTCTGAAACATCGAACTTCGTGTATCTGAGAGAGGACGGCGGGGATGTCAGGGGATTCGAATTCCCTGAGAACCCGTGCTTCATACTCGGAGACGACAGGGATCTGACCGAAGAGGAGGAAGAGATCATGTCCTCCTATGATTATGACCTGATAAAACTGGGGCCTCTGAGCCTCCATGCGGATCACTGCATGATCGTGGTCCTCAATGAGATGGATCGCAGGACCTAGCCGTACGATGCTTATATTATACGGACGCGATTAACCGGCCATGGCCGAAGCTGAGCAAATACCGCAACACAGGCACTGCCTGAAATGCAGCAGGGCATTCATAGGCGATGACCGGTACTGCAGTGACAGCTGCAAAGAGGAGAAGAAGAAGGAGCTCGGCAAGCAGAAGCGTAAACTCCTCATGATATGGGCAGTTGCGGTGGTTCTCATGCTCGTCGTCATTGTGTGGAGTTCATGAAGGTTGCGGTAGCGGGGACATTCGATGTCCTCCATGCGGGTCATAAGGCTCTGATCGACAGGGCATTCGAGATATCAGATAACGTATTGATAGGGATAACCAGCGATTCCATGGCCTCTGTCGGCAGGGATAACGTCAATCCGCTCTGGATAAGGCGGAGGATACTGGAAGAGTATCTTTCGACCAAAGAAGGGAAATGGGAGATGTTCGAGATAGAGGACATCTACGGCCCCAGGGAGCTCATGGACGGGATCGGTACCCTGGTGATCTCAGAGGAGACCCTTGGGAACAGCAGGCTTCTCAATGAGGAACGCAGAAGCAGGGGCGTAGGCCCCCTGGAATTCTCGATCGTACCGCTGGTCACGAATGAGACGGGGGAGAGGATAAGCTCCACCGGCATACGCAGAGGATCGTACGGCCGAAGCGGCAGGAAAGGAAAGGATATCGCTGTCGGGTCCGTGAATCCTGTGAAGGTGGAAGCGGTGAGATGCGTTATGGAGAACGTATTCGGGGACGTGACCATAACTGCGGTGGAAGTCGACAGCGGCGTCCCGGAACAGCCCTTCGGGGATGACACCGTGACGGGAGCCGTCAACAGAGCCAGAGGTGCTCTCGGGAAGCATTGGATGGCTGTCGGCATAGAGGCGGGGGTCTTCGAGATCCATGACGGCCTCTACGATGTGCAGCACTGCGCCGTGATGACCCGGGACGGGAATGTAACCATCGGCATGGGCTCAGGCTTCAGATACCCGGATGATGTGGCACAGCTGGTCAGGGGAGGCCTCACCGTGGGAGAGGCGATGAAGAGGATATTCGGTGAGAACAAAGGGCGGTCGGAAGGTGCCGTCGGGATATTGAGCAAAGGTCTCATCGACAGTAAAGAGCTCACGGAGCAGTCGGTCAAGGCGGCCATGATACCGCGCATGAGGGAACTATGATAACGATAAAGAACGAATCGGAT
>JAAYKC010000009.1 GCA_012522645.1 Thermoplasmatales archaeon | reverse complement strand
GGTATGGGGCCTCATTACCGTACTGCCCATTCTGTTCAATCAGAGCCTGACGGCAAAGGAACATTTCTCCACATACGTGTCCTTCGTCTATCTGCTGGTAGTTATAATCGCGGCCCTGTTCGCCTCCGGTGCCATATCCTCCGAATATGAGGAGCGCACGGCACTGAACGTATTCACCAGGCCCATAAAGAAATGGCCCATATTCATAGGAAAGCTGTTCTCGGCACTGGCACTCGGCATAGCGGCGATAACGTTCTACTATTTGCTGTCAATAATCGCCGTATTCATCTACACGCAGACGATACCTCCGAACGTCCTGCTGTCCCTGGCATTTGCGATACTCTATATATTCGCGGCCACGGGCGTGGCCATGATGTTCAGTTCCCTGGTCAAGAAGAGCGGTACGTCGGCGATCCTGACGTTCTTCTTCCTGTTCCTGATAACGAATATAGTGTACGCCACTCTCGCAGGTTTCAAAATCGAAGCCTGGTACATAATCGATTATGTTCATTCCCACATATCGAACGCCATCACGAACGGCATGATCGTGATAGAACCCAAATACTACCCCTTGACGGAGAACTTAAGCATAATCCTCCCGGGCTATGACCCGCTCAGGGCGACAGGAGTTGCCGCAGTATGGGGCATCGTGACTCTGGCGATATCATTCCTGGCCATGAGACGCAGGGAGATCTGATCAGACCCTCGGAGAGTACACAGCGTATGCGGAAGCATGTGCCAGCATCTTGCCCCTCATCTCCTTCATGAGGTCGTTGAGGTAGAATCCTTCCTCCAGTTCCAACGGAGCGGACAGAGCGAACACCCTGAATCTGTACTCGTGCTCCCTGTCCGGGGGCGCGGGACCGCCGTATCCGGTGGCCTCTTTCCTTGTGAAGTCCCCGGGACCGTGCCAGCTGTTGACCCCCTGGATGAAGTCACCCCCCTGAAGGCTGGCATTCTCATTCATGCCGTGATCCTTAAGGTTGGTGAAGCACCAGTGTATCCAGATGAACCCGCCTACGGGAACGGCATCCGGGTCGTCGAATATCCCTGCAAGGCATACAGTATCAGGCGGAACGTCCTCTGCAAGGAAACCGAAGGACCTGGTCGGCATATCCTCCCTGAACTCAGAGCCTTTTGAACCGAATCTGTCGTCCAGGATGCCGTTCTCAACACCGAGGATGCGAACTCTCATGAGAATATCATACACGGGGGCAGTGATAAATCTTGCCCGAGGAGCTGAAAGCCGCTTCTCAGGATGCAATGAGTGGGGTCGGGAGGGAGATTTGAACTCCCGTATGAGGATCTGCAGTCCACCACATGGCCCCTATGTTACCCCGACACTCAGATTCCACCAATCCTATGTTCCTATTTCAACTTTATCACATCCCCTCTCCCTCTGACATCAGATTTATACTTCCGGAAGCATCACGGAATATGCATTGCAAGGACGTATCCGTCAGAGAGGTCGACTTCCCGCTCACGGAGGAGAACATAGTGCGTATGTTCAGATCATGGACGGCCTACACCAGGACGGAGGACATGGTCCTGATCAACGGCAGCGAATATGCCACAGTGTGCATAGAGAAGGAGAAGGGCACGGGGCTGTTCAGACCGGTGGTGTCCTTCGAGATAATATCCCTTCCGGAGAACACCGACTATTTCGAGGATCCTTCCCTGGATGTTCTCAATGAACCGGCTATGGTAAGGATACAGGAGAGGCACCCCGGCAGAGCGGTCGTGGTGAAGGGGATGTTCGATCACATGAGCTTCGTCTTCGACCTGAAGCCGGTGAGACTGAGGGTCATAGACAGCATCCCCCCGGCACCTTCCAAACTGTCCGTGCTCGTCCAGAAGGCCCTCGACTCCGGATTCGTGGAGCACCCCATAATACAGGAGTGCGTGGATGTGGACATGGCCGTTCTCGCGAAGGACGTCACATCCGGGACGATCATGTTCCCGTGCGCGGTATCAGGTCTCAAGGCCTCTGTGCCGGTATCATATCTGGATTCTGCACCGGAGACGGATGAGGACGTCACGCTGGTGGGATGCCATCTCTCCAAGAGGATATTCGAATCCCTGTACAAGTTCGAGCCCAGGTTCATCAACGTATGCCCCGCGGATTACGCGATCGACGACGGCGTGAAGACCATAACGAAATGCTGCAAGATCAAGAACGGCCACCGCATAGAAGGCGACCTCGCATCAGTCCCGTGGGGGGCAACGATCCCGGAGGTGGCTGAGGCCATCAACGCATTATTTGCGGAAGAGTGATCTTCCTCTGTTGAAAGCCTCGTAACCTTCCTCGGTCTTCCCTGCATCGCACAGCATCTTCCCAAGCGCATACCATGCGTCCGGATTGTCCGGATGCTTCTCAAGGCTCTCCCTTAACTGCCGCTCTGCTGAATCGGGCCTGCCCTGTCTGCGCAGCCTCTCCGCTTTGGAGAGCCCCTTCGTCTCCTCATCCAGGGTATCGATGTACTTCTTCCTGGCCGTTTCCATCAGAACGTCCAGGGAGTTGACGCTGAGCCAGGGGTACCTGCTGGCCAGGATCTCCCTGAATCTCTCCGCGGCCGCTGTGTCCATGATGCCGTCGCATCCTGAGAATAAACCTGAAGGGACCCGGACCGCCAGGCTCCCGTGCATTATCTCCAGCATATCATCCATGCTTCACCTGAAAAGGACCCGTGTGCCGCAGGGATCCCTCTTCGAATGCCCGAAGTCCTTCATCCCCGATATCTCATCGCAGGTGAACACGGGCCCGTCGGCGCATACCCTCTTGTCGTCTATCATGCAGGATCCGCAGAGCCCGGCTCCGCATTTCATGTGCCTCTCCAGGGACATCTGGCACTTCATACCGTTATCGACACAGAACTTGTGAAGGAAGAACAGCATCACCTCAGGTCCGCAGGCAAGGATCTCATCGTACTCCTGTTCTTTGAGGATCTCCTGCACCAGCTGAACGGCATTCCCGCAGAATCCCCGACTGCCGTCGTCCGTGGAGATCCAGGTCTTCCCTGCCGCTTTCCCGATCGCCGGCAGAGCGAAATCCAGTTCCCCTGCGTTTCTCGCGGCGAGCGCAGTGTCGAAGCCGTCCGCCATCAGAGGCAGTATCGGTGCTATGCCTATGCCGCCTCCCACCACCAGCACCCTCCTGCTCCCATCGGTCCTGTATCCGTTCCCGTAAGGCCCTCTGATACTGAGACTGTCCCCGATCCCCTTCTTCCTCAGGGCTTCGGTGTCCCTGCCGACGATGCGGAATGTCACGCTCTTCACGTCACCGACGGACGACAGCGACAGCGGGATCTCCTCCATCCCGGGCGCCCATACCATGACGAACTGTCCCGGCCCGACGGTAATGTCCCAGTTGAAGGAGAGGGAGCATATATCGCCGAAATCGCTCTTGCCGGTCACGGTTACGATACTATTCATGTGCCACACCAACCATTTCCCCGATCGTGGGATACCCGTATTCTCTCATGAAGTCCGTCAGGCCCCCGTTCACCTTCCGGAAGATGTCCGTGCCGCTCAGCACTGCTGTGCCGATCTGCACCGCGCAGGCTCCCGCCATGATGTATTCAAGGGCGTCCCGGTATCCGCAGATCCCTCCCACCCCTATGATCGGTATGCTCACTGTGCTGTAGAGGTCGTAGACCGCCCTTACGCCGACGGGCCTTACGGCGCTCCCCGACAGTCCGCCGAAGCGGTTGCTGAGGAACGGCCTGCCGAACTCCGGTATGATCTTCATCGCCCTCAGCGTGTTGATCGCGACTATCGCATCCCCTCCCGCATCCTCCACGGCCTTCCCGATGTCCTTCAGGATGTGCGTGTTCGGCGTGAGCTTCGACCAGACCGGGATACTGACGGCGTCCTTGACCGCGGAGACAATCCTCTTCACCATCAGGGGGTCCGTTCCCACCTCCATGCCGAAACCGGCGGCATGGGGACATGAGAGATTCAGCTCAACGGCACATGCACCGTAATCCTCCATGCGGCCGGCGAGATCGGCGAACTCCTCGGGCGATGATGCGTAAACGGAGCCTATCACCTTGCCGCAGGCTGCGGCGGTCCTCATCTCCCCGGCGTATTCTTCTATCCCGGGGTTCGGAAGGCCCATGGCATTGAGGCAGAAGCCCTCCTCTTCAATGAAATTAGGATTGGCATGCCCCGGATTCGGGTTCGTGCCCACGGATTTGGACACCGCGGCCGCGGCACCGGACCTGAGGATGCGGGCCATGCCCTCGCCGGTCTCATCCATTATCCCGGATGCCAGTATGCAGGGGTTGTCGAGCACGAGGCTCCCAACGGATGTTCTGAGGTCCATATCAGCTGATTGGAATCCGAGACTATTATAATTATAGTTCGCAGGCCGGGACGGAAAGAATGAATAATGCAGTTGGCGATAGGCGGTCACATGGACGTATCCGGGATAAGAGCGGATTTCCCGTCTCTCAGGAACAACAGTTCCGTCTATCTTGACAATGCATGCCAGAGCCTGAAGCCCGATCAGGTGATCAGGAAGATGGTGGAGTACTACGAGGAGTACCCGTCATGCGGAGGCAGGAGCGTCCACTCCATGGCCACGCGCGTCTCCACCGAAGTGGATGAGACCAGGGAGAAGATGGCGTGCTTCGTCGGTTCCGACGATCCGGCATCCTTCGTATTCACGAAGAACGCAACCGAATCCCTCAACACCGTGGCGCTGGGTCTGGATCTGAAGCCCGGTGACGTTGTTCTGACTTCGGATGCGGAGCACAATTCGAATCACGTCCAATGGTTCAGGGTCCGGGACCGGGGAGTTAAGCGCAGGTTCTTCAGAACCTCTGAGAGGGGGGAGTTCGATATGGAGGCGTACAAAGAGGCCGTCACCCGGGATGTGAAGGCTGTTTCCGTAACCCAGACGAGCAACGTAACCGGCGTGACATTCCCGATAAAGGAGATGGCGGAGATCGCCCATGATGCCGGTGCGGTGATATCCGTGGACGGAGCCCAGGCTGCGCCTCATATGCCGGTCGATGTGATCGATCTGGATGTGGATTTCTACTCCGCATCAATGCATAAGATGCTGGCACCTACGGGCGTCGGCATGCTCTACGGCAAAGAGGAGGCCCTCAGGGCCCTCAGACCCCTGATGTACGGCGGCGGGACAGTCGGCCTCACAACCTATGAATCGGTGAAGACCTCCCCTGCCCCGGAGAAATTCGAGGCGGGCCTTCTCAATTACTCGGGGATAATAGCCACCTCGGCCGCACTGGATTATCTTTCGGGCATAGGCATGAGAGAAGTTGAGGCCCACGGGACATACCTGCAGAGGCTGATGCAGAAGGGGATAGACGATATCCCGCAGATCTCCGTTGTCGGCCCCGAGGATCCCGCTTCAAGAGGGGGGATACTGTCATTCAACGTGAGAGGGCTAGATCCCCACGATGTCGCGGTGATGATGGACAGCGTCGGTCAGGTGCTGGTGAGGTCCGGCATGCATTGCGCCCATCCGTTCTTCGAATCCAGGAAACTGAAGGGGTCGGTCAGGGCGTCCACTTACATATACAACGACAGCAGCGACATAGAAAGGTTCCTCGCCACCCTGAAGAAGATAGTCGGGGCCTTCTCTAAATGAGCAGCGCCTCTACGATGATGACGTCCCCTGCCTTCGTCATCCTGAGTATATCATTATTCGAGTACGTGCCCTCAGATACCGTCTCGCAGAGCATCGCCGCCCTGTAGACGGAGTCACCGCACACTAGTATGACGAAATGCCCTTCGAATCCCAGGGTCGATGATGATGCGGGAAGCAATTCCTCGGCGCATACGGTCATCGAATCCGACCCGGAGCAGCCGAACGAATCGATCAGGGCGGCTATGCGGTCCGCCTGGGCGGAGAGACCGTCATCGACCCTGTCCTCATGTATGCTCTCTGCGAAGGGAACGACAGATGCCAGCAGAAGCAGGCCGCATATGCCCAGAGCGACACGGGACAGGGTGAATTCGATCACAGTATCACATCTATCACAGGATATCCGTCCCCCCCGGGGGAGCATCTCACGGTGACCGTGCATTTCCCGGACAGCACGGTCTTCGCGGAGAATCCGACAGAGGGCCTGTCCATATAGCCTGTGCAAACGGTCTTGTCCCCTACTGCACCTCTGACCGAGTACGCTTCCCCGCCGCTGCCGCCTGCTGATACGGTGCATCCGGCAGGTATGTCGAGGTCGACGGTCCTGCATGAGCCGTTCCCGGAGAAGTATACGACGGCGGCCGCATTCGTTATCCTGCCGATCTGCTCCTCCAGGGCCGCTGCCGCGGTCATCTCCTCATTGTGCTCCAGAGCCGATCCCACCAGAGGGAGGGAGACCGTCAGCACCGCAAGCACGACCGCGATCCTTATGGGCAGGTCCAGGACCGCCATCTTATTCATTCTCAAGAGATCACCGCGATCCTGCAGTCCCTGTTCTCGCCGTATCCCGCTTTCGACACGTTGATGTCGATGTGCCCGACAGGCGAGCTCAGCTTCACATATATCGTCCCGAACACCGCTTTGCCGTTGGCGTCCGTTGTGGAGTAGACGGTCCCGCCCCGTCCGTCGTTGGCTCCCAGTCCCGTTATGACCACGGTGGCGCCTTCGAGAGGGTTGCCGTCCTGATCCGTGACGTACACGGAGAATCTCTCCTTGGCCATCCTGTTGCCGCTGACATCAGGGCTTCCCAGGGGGAGGCTGTCGTTGTCGACGGTCACGTCCCCTATGGACTTCGGCGTCTCTATATCATTCATCCATCCGACTATCACCGACGTGCCGAGGGCAGCGATGACGATCAGGATCAGGAGCTGAAGAGGCAATCCTTCGATTCCGCCGCTCCTGTTCCTGCGTATTCCTTGGACCCGCCTCATGCGTTTCATGAGTATCGTCTCGCAGAGCGGGAGGATAAAAGCGGTCAGTTACAGTTAGCCTTTGAGCGGGATCTTCCTGACGAGGGTATGAACGGCCTCGGAGGGGCGCAGAGTGCTGCTCATGACATTTATCGAATCGCAGTTGAACCATCCGTAGGTGGCGCTCTTGTTCCCGGCCACAAGACCTCCGACGTCGGTGCCCCCGCTCATGCGGGCAAGGGTGACGTGGGGCCTGAACTCCTTGCCGTCATAACCGACCCCGGCAGCATCCAGGGATCGGCGTATGGCCTCTGCCAATGCGGCCATGCTGCCGTCATCATTCGCACCGACCCAGATCACTTTCGGTTTCTGCGGGCTCGGGAAGGCGCCTATCCCTCTGAGATCTATGCGGAAGGGCCCGATGCCCTCTGCGGCACTCTCAACGGCTTCGCAGACCCTGTCAGAATACTCAGCGCCGAGGTCGCCTATGAATGCCAGGGTCAGATGCCTTTGCTTGTCGGGGACGGAACGCGCCCCGCGTATACCGCCGATATCCTCGGCAACAGATTCGAGGGCACCCAGACGGGGCACCTCTATAGAGACGAAAAGCCTCACCGGATCCATATGCATTAATTCACTGGCGCTCTATTAAAATTAACGCTTTTCGGTACGGTCAATCCACTTTCACCAGGTTGTAGGATACGGTTCCCAGGCCCAGTTTCTCGGCATGGTCCAGGGTGATCCTCCAATCCGTCCCTTCGTTGACGTCGGCGAAGATATCCCTTCCGCACACCTCCCTGCCGATGGGCCTTTGGGCCGCGGACATCTCTGCGCATGCGGAATCCAAAGCCACAGGGTCGAAGGATGCGAATATCCCCACATCAGGTATTATCGGCGGATTGTTGCCTCCGTAGCAGTCGCACAGAGGGGACACGTCGCACACGATGCTGATGTGGAAGTTGGGCTTGCCCCGCACCACAGCAGCCGCATACTCGGCCATCTTCCTGCACAGGATATCCTTGGAGGAATCGGGACCTGCGCCAATCACATCATAACGGCAGGCGGAGATGCACATGCCGCATCCGACGCAGGCGTCGTAGTCGATCACCGCCTTCCTGTCGGGGAAGGTGATCGCACCGTGGGCGCAGGCCCTGAGGCACTCCCTGCATCCTCTGCATCTCTCATGATCAAGGACGGGCTTCGCATCGGAATGCTGCTCCATCTTCCCTCTGCGGGAGGCGCAGCCCATTCCCAGATTCTTCACCGCACCGCCCACTCCCGTGATCTCGTGGCCCTTGAAATGGCTCAGGGATATCAGAATGTCGGCATCGGCGATGACCTTGCCTATCTTCGCCTCCTTGACGTATTCCCCGTTTATCGGTATGAGGGACTCATCAGTGCCCTTCAGGCCGTCCCCTATTATGACATGGCATCCGGTGGTGAGGGGGCTGAATCCGTTGGCGTACGCAGTGTCAAGATGCTCGACGGCATTCTTCCTGCATCCGGGGTAGAGGGTGCTGCAGTCCGTCAGGAACGGCACGCCGCCCCTCTCCAGGACCATGTCCGCCACGACCTTTGCGTAATTCGGTCTCAGGAATGACAGGTTGCCGTATTCTCCGAAGTGCATTTTGACGGCGACGAACTTCTTTTTCATATCCATTTTACCGATGCCGGCCGCTTCGCAGACGCGTCTCATCTTCTTCAGAAGGCTGTCGCCCGTGCTCACGTTCATGTCCGAGAAGAACACGTCGGAACCAGTTACCCCGTTCATGGGAGCCAGTACGGCCTTTTCCTTCTAATAAATTGGGTTCCGGAGTCTGCTAGATCCATAGTGGAGGTTATAGTTTCAAATACCGAATCGATATATTCCGTACACGACGGTGTTCCGTCGGGAGAGATCCGCAATGTACATAATGAGCCCTTACACAGGCGAGCTTCTGAAAGACAAAGAGGCCATAGATAAGTACAACAGAGAGAACAGGTGGGGTTTCGAGGTCGCGGTAGATCTCGGAGAATGCGACCTTAAGCTGATTTCCAGCAAAGAGCACATCACGAACTTCGCCATCGACCTCGCCAAGCACATTGACATGAAAAGATACGGCGAGCCCATCGTGGTCCGTTTCGGTTCCGAGCCCAAGGTGGAAGGATACTCCCTTGTGCAGCTGATCGAGACCTCCATGATCTCCGGTCACTTCGCAGAGGACACCAGCAGGGCCTTCATCAACATATTCTCCTGCAAGGAGTTCGGTCCCAAGGATGCGGCGGACTTCTCCAAGAAGTACTTCGGTGCGAAGAAGATGGAATACGCCATCGCCTACAGGGATATCTGATCTCAGATCCCGAAACATCTTAATTTTTCTTCATACTGGATAGATTTTGTAATCGTATTTTGATTCGAGTGCCGTTATTCGGGACACTCTCGGGTCAGCACCGTTAATTTTTATCCTTAAAGTACAAATACATCAAAATAAGGGTAAAATTCCGAGGTATTAAATATGGTAAGTTTCCTCAAAAATCCTGACATGAAAAAATCCACAATGATCGGAGCTGTCGCAGTGGCTGTTATGATAATAGCTCTTTCTGCGGGAATCATTTTAATGAATCAGAATGAAACTGAAGGCGAGGTTAAAATCCAGCTCGTTGCCCGGGTCAATACTGACGGTTCCGGGATGTTTGCGAAAGAAGGACTTGATCTGGCAACCACCACTTCCGGAGAGGTCGAATTCAACGATCCCGCATGGGACAAGATCGTGATCGTGACTCCGGGACCAAGCACTATCCAGCACGTGACGATAGCACAGATAGTTGAAGACATGGGGTATAAATTCTTACAATATTCTAAGAATACAGTCAAATCTTCGGGCAATGTCTATTGGATCCAGATGTCCACTGCCGGAGTCGTTACCGATTTTGTGAACGATCCAAGCATCGACGCCGGCATCATATGGGAGCCGGTCTTCTCTCAGGCCATCCAGCAGACCCAGCGTGGTGCTGAGACAGTCTTCAGGACCAATGATTACGATCCGGGACATACCTGCTGCTGTATCGCAGTCAACTCCAGTTTCCTGAAGAACAATCCTGAGACCACCGTGGCGTTCCTTGC
>JAAYKC010000087.1 GCA_012522645.1 Thermoplasmatales archaeon | reverse complement strand
TAAATTCACGTTTCACGCCGGAGAACATCGCCAAGATAACGGTGGACCTCCCGAGGGGCAATGTGAATGAACTGGAGGATCTGGTCAAGGAAGGGGACTCCGTATCCATCGATGATGCGATAAGGAATGCCGTGCGGGAGTACACCCGTGCAAGGGCGAAGAATCAGTGATCGATCTTCTTCACTGAATCTTTGAATACTCCCAGGATGGTGTTGTACTCCCATTTTGTCGGAATGGCGCGCCCCATCATCCTCCTGAACATCACCGACGTTCCCTCGCGGCGGTGCTCCGGGTAATTTATCACATCCAACAGTTCGTCAAAGAAGGCGAACATCCTCTCCTTGTCGGAATCATTCGCGGGCCTGGGCTTCTTCACGGCATCGCCGAAGAGCTCGTAGAAGATTATCGCTGCGGCGTGGGAGAGGTTCAGGGTCGGGTATTCCTTGTCCGCCGGGATGTGTATCAGCAGATCGCATCTGGCGAGCTCGTCCTGCAGCAGACCGGTATCCTCTCTGCCGAGGACCACGGCAATCTTCTCAGGATAGTCCTCCAGTCTGGAGGCGAATTCCTTCACGGTGATGGGAACGCGCACGTAATTGTGCTCTCCCTCGGTTATCGTATCGCTGGTGCCTGCAGACAGGAGGCATCCTTCCAATGCCTCCTCCAATGTATCGACGGTCACTGCATTCTTCAGCACGTCTATTCCGTGGACGGCTCTGATCTCCCCTTCATCGCCTATGACGCAGGGGTCCACAAGATAAAGCTCGTCAAGGCCGAAGTTGGCCATGGACCTGGCTATCGCTCCCACGTTCCCCTCGAATTTGGGCCTCACCAAGACAACCCTGACGTTCGCCATACCGCACCTTGAGTTCCATTTCCTTACTTAATCATATCCTGAAGAAGGTTTTCTCCGTATTGTTTTGTATGAAGTGAATAGGACCTCATGGCAGCAACATGTCCGGAACAGCCAGACATTTGAAGTCTTTATAATTTTTCAGAAAATAGTATTGATTGTAAAGACTTTTGTAAAGGCACCTTCTGGTCGTTCGTCTTGTCATATTTGTAAAGTGCCATGTTCCCCTTTCTGCCGGACACTTTTACACAACCCGAGGCGATCAGTTTTTGAATATCCGTACGGGCGGTCTGATATGAGATCTGATATTTCTTTTGAACAGAATACACGGAGAAAGGCTCATCTGATTTCATGGCATCCATAAGTATCGATTTCTGTCTCAGATTGAAGTCTAAATTGTTCACTATGCTTTGTTCCATTTCCTTCTGTTCTTTCAGCTTGCGTTCCACGTATTTTTTGAATGTGTCGAAGGCAGTTTTGATCTGATCCAGATTGAATTTGATGAAATATGTCAGATCATTGTCGTCCGTTTCAGAGAGCAGATATGACATGTCATACTTCCCGCGGTGCTTCTTTATTGCTTTGGATATGGAGAGGAATTCCACAGACCAGTATCCTTTCTTCAGAGCGTACCAATAGAACAGAGCCCGGGCCAGTCTCCCGTTGCCGTCCATGAACGGATGGATATAAGCCATCATGAAATGTAGGATTATTCCCTTTATGATAGGGTGTTCGAATTCAGAATCATCATTGGCGTATTCGCATACGGACTGTATGCTGGCACTTATGTCTTCAAAGGACATCGGTGTGTGATAAACATCTCCTGTCAGGGCATCCTGCACTACGATGTCATCATTATCTCGCAGTCTGCCCTCGTATTCCTCATCCTCCAGGGTGCCTTTGGTGATAATCCTGTGAGTCTCGAGGATCAGATCCGGGGTCAGAGGTTCGTCCTTCCTCTGGCGTATGAAGTTCATCGCATTGTAGTTGTTGAAGATCATTCTTTCCGATCTGTCTCTGGGGGTCCGATTCTCCCGCAACATCTTCTTAGCCAGAGAAAGGGTGGTGGAGGCCCCCTCTATCTGACTCGAAGCTATTGACTCCTCCATGACCGAGCTTGCCGCATAAATGATCCTGCTTTTTTTGGTCATGTTCTCCTCAGAGAACAGACCGGCCGAGGATATCGTGTCGATCTCATGCACGATCCGCATGAAATCGCGGATGAATGAATATCTGACCTGCGTCTTTCCGAATATAAGCTCCCTTTGTCCGTCCGACCTGAGGATCTTCATGAGAGCCCAGATAACGGCATGGTCGTTACTGCCTGTGTCGCGATACCTTATTTCTTCCCAATGGAGGTATCTTCTGTTGAACTCCTTTGCGATGGCCAGTGCATCCCTGCTTTGGAGCATTTCAACCAAAAGGCCTTCCGGGATATCTTTGATTTCCGGAGGTCGTTGAGGAATTTTCATAATGTTGTTACGAGCCAGTAATATAAAAGTCTTTATAATTTTTCAAAAATTAGTATGGATTGTAAAGACTTTTGTAAAGACCGGATCCGCATGAGGCAGAGGAACACTCTCGGCAAACCTAATTAGGCGCTCCTGCATAACATCCGATTGTGACCATCCCGAAGAATCATCCCCGGTACGAGTCCCTCATGAAAAGGGAGAGGCTCGCGGAAATGGTGGGCAGAGGCCTCGTCACCCCCACCGGCATGATATCCCACGGCAGAGGCGAAGCCTATGATTACCTGATGGGCGAGAGGTCCGTCCCCCCGTCCCTGGAATCGGAGAGGGCCGGGGCGGCTTATCTGCTCAGAGCGAAGAACCCGGTGGTGTGCGTGAACGGGAACGCTGCCGCGCTGGACGCGGAGAATCTGATAAAACTGGCGAAATGCGTCGGTGCGAAGATAGAGGTCAACATCTTCCACCGCACGGAGGAGAGGATGGAACTGCTCATCGCCTATCTGGAGGAGCAGGGGGCGGAGAAGGTCCTGGGACGGGAACCGGACGCCAGGATACCCGGGCTAACGTCGGACAGGGC
>JAAYKC010000008.1 GCA_012522645.1 Thermoplasmatales archaeon | reverse complement strand
ATGACATGAGCGGCATTGAATGGTCCGAGGACAAATTCGTCTACAACGGGACCCAGAGATCCGTGACCATTATAGCCGAAGGATTGCCCGCAGGAGTCACTGTCAAAGCATACACAGATAATGAGGCCACTGTCGTCGGGGACTATCAGGCGATCGCCACCTTCAATTACAACACGACGAACTACAACGAGCCTGTGATGTCATATCACGGATGGAGCATAGTTAAGGCCCGCCAGAATGTGACCTACAGCGGCTTCGGAGGAGCCTATGACGGTGCACCCCATGCGATAGAAGTGATCTCTCCGGAAGGCGGAGAAGTGACCTACCGCATCTCCAAAGAGGGCGAGTATAACCTGACCGAATCACCGGCCTTCGCCGACGCCGGGGAATACAGAGTATACTTCAAGGTGGTCAAGGCCAACTACGAGGATTATCTGGGAACCGCTCTGATCAGCATAACCAAGGCGAATTATGACATGAGCGGCATCATATGGTCCGAGGACGATTTCGTCTATGACGGAACCCTGAAATCTGTGACCATAATCGGAGGGCTGCCCGACGGAGTCGAAGTCTTCGAACACACAGGCAATGAGGCCGCGGACGCAGAGGCATACAAGGCGAATGCCACCTTCAAGTATGATACGAAGAACTATAACGAGCCTGAGATACCTTACCACGGGTGGAATATAGAGAAGGCCCCGCTCATGATCTCCGCGGATAACAAGAGCGTAACCTTCCCCCAGGATGCCCCAAGCTTTACGGTAAAGTATGTGGGGTTCGTTAACGGGGAAGACAAATCAGTCCTCGGAGGGGGCCTGGCCTTCACTTGCGACTACAACGGAGAGGTCTACAAAGCAACCTATGCCATAACGCCGTCGGGTTACACCTCTGATAACTATGCCATTTTATTCTCCGCAGGGGTCCTCACTGTAAACAAGGCAGCCCTGACCACACCCGCAGCCGAGACCGGTCTCATATACAACGGAGGTCTGCAGACCGGTGTTAAGGAAGTGACGGGAGTCATCCTTTCCGGTGTTCATGAGGCGACCAACGCCGGCAACTACGTTGCGATCGCGACTCCTGCCGACGGCTACATATGGTCTGACGGTTCCACAGGCTCCAAGGAGATCGGATGGCGCATAGATCCGAGGCAGATATCCGAGGCTGTCATAACTGTCGATCCCCTCGCGGGTCTGACATACACCGGGCTCGAGATGGAGCCGGGAATTGCCGTTACCCTGGACGGTGCTGCGTTCACTGACTACACGACAGCCTACATAAACAACGTCAACACCGGAATAGCAACGGTGACCATTTCAGGGACCGGTAACTACGTTGGGACCGCAGCGACGACCTTTGTCATAGCAGCGAAGAACATAGCCGACGCGGGAGCCAACATAACCGGAACGTACATCTACACGGGAGAGGAGGTCTTACCAGACCTCAGATTCACGGACGCTTTCGTCACCTCGGACGATTACGGTGTGACATATGACGATCTCATCAATGCGGGAGAGGTCACAGCCACGATATCCGGTAAAGGTAACTACACCGGAACGGCAACCGCGACCTTCATGATAGATCCGAAGGCACTGGTCGACGGAGATTTCACAATCGCCAATCAGACCTACACGGGGTCCGACCTCACACCCGACATTAAGACGGACCTCTCGGCCGCAGACTACGACGTGGAGACGGATCTCACCGGAATGTCCGGTGCCAAGGATTATGACATAGTCATCAAGGGAGCCGGCAACTACGCCGGAGAGGTAACAGTGACCTTCATGATAGAGCCCAAGGTTATCACGCTGACTGTGGATTCCGTAACGCCCGAGACCTATGACGGCGGGAAGATCACTCCAACCGTTATCGTTAAGGACGGGTCCGTGACTCTTGCTCTCAATGTCGATTACACTGTATCCTACGGCGAGAACCTCAACGCCGGAACGGGAGCAGGTTCCGTCATCGTAACGGGAGCAGGCAACTACGAGGGATCCTCAGGATCCGTGACCTTCGACATACTCAGAGCGGAGCTCATCAGGCCCGCCGCCGATACGGGCTCGTTCATATACGCGGGCGGGGAGCAGACATATGTTCCCGCCGGGCTCACGGACGAGATGACCGTCACCAATGCCGGCAGAACGAACGTCGGATCCCAGACCGTCACCGTTTCCATAACCGACAAGAGGAACTACCAGTGGATGGGCGGCGGACAGGAGGACGTGAAATTTACATTCACCATATCTCCGAAGAACATCTCCGGTGCCGTCATAGACCCGATAGAGGACCAGATCCACACAGGGACCCCTCTGACGCCTGAGATAACAGTCAGGGTCGGGGATACCGTTCTCATCAAGGATGTTGACTATACCGCATACTACGCGAACAACATCAGGTCCGGAACGGCCGTAGTGACCATCGCCGGAACAGGCAATTACACGGGAATGGTCACAACGGCCTTCAGCATAGAGCTGGTCGATCCCGATAACGTCAACGAATGGGGTACCACCGCAGGCATAGGCTCGATAGCCTTCCTCCTGCTGCTCTCCTTCATAGGCATCAGGACGAGAAGAAGGATGTGATCAGAGCCTCTCTTCCAGGGCCGCCACCAGAAGGGGCAGCGCTATCGTCGCATCCCCTTCCACGGTGATCTTGCTGGCGTTCGCCTTGACCTTGCCCCAGGAGACCGCTTCCTTTATCTTCGCACCCGAGAGGGAACCGTCGAATTCCTGTGCCGTTGTCATGTATATGGCGTAATCCAGCCCTCCGCGGAACTGGTTCCACCAGATAACGTGGTGCTTCGATATGCCGCCGCCGACGATCACCGCTCCGGTGTACTCCGCGTCGTTGGTCATCTCGCTGAGCTTCTGCTCATCCTTGAAGAGATCTATTCTCAGGTCCCTGTGCATCTGATAGTACATCCAGAGCTGGCACCCGAAGGACCCGTCGGTTATCCCCGGTACGAATACGGGCACTCCTTTCTTGTGGCACTGGTACAGCAGGCTGTCCTCGTTATCCAGTCTCGAGCCCACCGCATCTATTATCTCGTGAGTTGAGAGGGATTTAGTGTCCTTGAATATCTCCTCGAACATGGGTGCCAGATTTTCTTCCAGGACCTCTCCGTAGCATGAGTCCGGCACCAGGACGTTGCCGAGCCTGCTTATGCCCTCTTCCCTGAGCTTCTCGTCATCCATGTCGAAGTCCCCTCTGAAATAGGACTCCCATGTCCTGGAGAGGTCGTGGTCCAGAGTGCCGCACGTGGTTATTATGAGGTCGACCATCCCGTTCTTCACCATGTCGACTATGGCGCCGCGGGTGCCGGTGGCCATTATGCATGCGGGGAAGGAGAGCATCCTGAGGCATCCCTCCTTCCTGATCATCTTCTCGGCTATGTCAACGGCATCCGCCAATTTGGGGGCCGTGAATCCTCCGGACCTTCCCATCGCATCGATCATCTCGTTGACCGTCATCCCTTTCCTTACTTTGATATCCTCGACCTTCAACAGATTCTTCATCACTAACGCCTCTTGGAATATGTCCCTCAGTTACCGGCGACCTTCTTAAAAGGATTGTCATAATCACCGAGTGCGCGGATAAGCAAAAAATATGCGTACCGTGTAACGGTCAGCATGCTCATCTTAATAAGGGACCGGGAGTACCCGGAGCTTCTCGACTCCGTGGAAGGGAAGAAGGTCGTCGTGTGGACGTGCAACACATGCGCCAGACTGTGCAACGGGATCGGGGGGACGAAAGCGGCGGAGAGGCTCGCCGAGTCCCTCAGCAGCGACGGGGCGGACGTCATCGGAGTGCGCTCCGTATCTGCCTCCTGTCTCGAGGACAAGGTATGTGCCAGACTGGAGAAGGAGCCTGTGGATGATGCGGACGTCTTGATATCACTGACATGCGATGCCGGCTCATCCTGCGCTTCCCGCATATCGGGGAAGCACGTCATAAACCCCCTGATCACCCTGGGACGCGGCTATCTCTCGAAAGAGGAAGTGCCAGTGCTCACACAGAACGGTGTGGATGAGGAGTATCCCCCGGGAAGGGAGAGAACAGACCCATATGTCTGAGCCTTCACAAAAATAAGAGTTAAACTCTTTTATAGGGGGAGAGGATACAGGCATTAACGTTTAGGGGTTAACTAAATGATAGAGATAACAACCGAAAATCTGCTATTCATGATCCCTGTCGCAGTTCTGATAGCTGTGCTATTCGCGTTCTACTTCCATAAGAAGGTAATGTCTATGGATAAGGGGACGCCGGAGATGCAGAAGATATCCGACGCCATAGAAACGGGCGCCATGGCATATCTGAAACGTCAGTACAAGACGATAGGCATCATCAGTATCATCATCGCGGTGCTGCTGACCCTCGGCGGGCTCTCCGAAAGCATGGAGAACTACCTCGGGTACAAAGTGGCTATTGCATTCCTTATCGGTGCTGGCTTCTCGATCCTTTCCGGTTACATCGGAATGAGGGTCTCCGTCAAAGCAAACATAAGGACCGCGAATGCAGCGAGGGATTCCCTCGGCGAGGCCTTCAAATGTTCATTCCGCGGCGGAGCGATATCCGGCATAGCCGTTTCCGCTCTGAGCCTGGGCGGTCTGTTCGTCGTATTCTATGTGTACTACGCATTGATCGGGAACATGACCCAGACCCTGCACTCCATCGTAGGTTACGCATTCGGTGCATCCTTCGCGGCCCTCTTCGCACAGCTCGGCGGCGGCATATACACCAAGGCCGCCGATGTCGGTGCTGACCTCGTCGGAAAGGTCGAAGCGGGCATACCCGAGGACGACCCGAGGAACCCCGCCGTCATAGCCGACCTCGTCGGTGACAACGTCGGCGACTGTGCGGGACGCGGTGCGGACATATTCGAGTCCACCGCCGCAGAGATAATCGGAGCCATGGTCATAGGTCTTGCAGTGATCAAGGCCTTTGAAAAAGCAGCCATGGACTTCTCCTACAACTGGATCTTCCTTCCTCTGGTGATAATAGCCTTCGGTCTGATCTTCTCCCTCATAGGGATATCCGTCGTGCGCATCAAGGATGAGAACGCGGATATCAGCAAGGAGCTCAACAAAGGGTACTACCTCACAATAGCTCTTGTCATCGTGGGTCTTATAATATCGACCTACGTCCTGCTGGGCGACCTGATCCCCGACACATGGTACTACTATGTGCTCTGCGGGGTAGTCGGTATAGCCCTCGGACTCGTGATCGTATTCTTCACCCAGTACTACACGGGTGACCACAAGCCCGTTCAGTCCATAGCGGAGGCATCGGAGACCGGGCCTGCGACGAACGTGATCACCGGAATATCCGTGGGAATGGAATCCACGGTCCTGCCCGTCGTGGCGATCGTGGCCGCGATAATCGGTACGTTCCTTCTCGGATACTTCGCCTCCCCCATAGCGGGTCAGGAGATAATATTCGGACTGTACGGGACCGCGATAGGCACCATTGCGATGCTCGGCTCCTCCGCGTTCATCCTGGCCGAGGACACCTTCGGGCCCATCACCGACAATGCCGGCGGCATAGTCGAGATGAGCAACCAGCCTGAGGAGATCCGCGACAGGACCGACAAGCTGGACTCCGTGGGCAACACGACCAAGGCCGTCACGAAGGGATACGCCATGGGATCCGCGGCTCTCGCCGCTTTCCTGCTGTTCGCGGCATACTTCGAGATAGTCGGGGAGATACAGGGCAAGGGCATAGTCGACGTCATGGTCGTCAACCTGGGCAACCCCCTGATATTCGCAGGAGGTCTCGTGGGAGGCGTCCTCGTGTTCTTCTTCGCCAGCCTGGCCATAAAGGCCGTCGGTACGGCTGCCGGGGATATGATCGAGGAGGTACGCAGGCAGTTCAGGGAGGACCCCGGCATAATGGCCGGCACATCCGATCCTGATTACGCCCAGTGCGTGGACATAGCCACACAGGGCTCCCTGAAGGCGATGGTGGCTCCGGCCCTGCTGCCCATAGTGGTGCCCGTTGTGTTCGGTCTGATATACAGGCTCGCCCTGCCGGCGGAGCTGGTTCACCACACCCCCAGCGCGGTCGGTGCACTGATAATGGTCGGAACGATCGTGGGCATCCTCATGGCGAACTTCCTCAACAACGGAGGAGGAGCCTGGGACAACGCCAAGAAGTTCATAGAGAGCGGCGAGCACGGCGGCAAAGGTTCCCCCGCGCATGCGGCAGCAGTTGTCGGAGACACCGTCGGGGATCCCTTCAAGGACACCGCAGGACCTTCGATACACGTTCTCGTGAAGCTGTTGGCGACCATATGCCTGGTGACGGCCGTCCTGTACGTGCCTCTCTGAAACCCTCAGGAAACGGGGGGCCAAGCCCCCCTTTTATTTTTCCAATCCAACGTACGCGTGCGTGTGGATGAGATTTATATAGGAGTGCTTTAATCCCTTCGATACTCAAGAGGACCCTATAATGTACATGATGACAAAGGCAGAGAGGGTAGTCCGCATTCCACCTTCGGAACTGAAGGAGGATATAGACAACGTTATCGACGCCCTCACGTGGGATTCCTACGAGGGAAGACTGGGCGCCGATAAATCCATGACCGTTCTGATAAACAACGTGGAGGCCGTCGGTCCCGGGCGCATCGTCCACGGTGACGGAGCGGTGTACCAGACAGTGAGATTCGACCAGCTCGTATTCAGGCCCAAGGACAACGAGGTCGTGGAGGGCGTGGTCGTGGAGATAGTCAAGTTCGGAGCCTTCGTAAGGTTCGGTCCGCTGGACGGGCTCCTTCACATCAGCCAGGTGATGGACGATCGCGTGGATTACGATCTGGACAACCAGAGGCTGATCGGGAAGGACACCGGAAGGTCCCTTGGCATAGGAGACGTCGTGAGAGCGAGGATCGTCAGCATGGAGCTGAACGAGAAGAACCCTCAGGACAGTAAGATCGGGCTGACCATGCGCCAGCCCGGGCTCGGCAAATTGGAATGGATCGCCGAGGACAACACCAAGAAAGGTGATGCATAATGGCGGGACCTGTGCAGAAGGCCTGCAAGGTATGCAGCTTCATATCCACGGAGGATACGTGCCCCCGCTGCACCGGACAGATGTCCAGGGAATGGCAGGGATACCTCGTGGTCCTGGATCACACCAAATCCGAGATAGCGAAGAAGATGGGCATAACCTCCAACGGGAAATATGCTCTGAGGGTGCGCTGAACATGGCATCAGGCGGCTGGGCTGTCCCGGAGAGCATAAGGGATGAGTTCAAAGCCCCGATAGGCAGCCTGATAGACGAAAACGATTTAAGAACGTACGAATCACCCATCGTCGTCGGCGACGTGGTATCGCTGGCGGCGAGGAAGGCCGGCATAACCCCCCGCCTCTCCGTCTATGACGGAAGGACGGAGAGGAAGGAGATGACCGGCTTCGCCAGCCTCGTCAGGGACGGGGAGCTGGATGAGACGGTGGTGGCCAACCCTCCGGGGACGATAACCCGGAATATGGCCGAAGCCGTGAGAAACGCTTTGAAGAGGGAGGTCCCGGCGATAATACGGGTCGAAGGAGAGGAGGATCTGGCACTCATGCCCTGCATCCTCTTCGCGCCTGTCGGCACGGTCATCGTCTACGGATGGCCCGGGAAAGGGATGATGGCGGTCACCACGGACGATGCCGTCAAAGGAAAGATAAGAAAGCTCTGGAACAGAATGGAGGAATTCGAATGAAGATGGATATAACAGAAAAGAAAGAGAACGCAGTCCTCAAGAGGACGGAAGTGCGTTTCACCATAGACCACAAGGGAGAGGCAACGCCGAAGCTCACTGCGGTCTCCGAGGAGATCGTCAAGAACATGAAATCCAAGAAAGGCGCCGTTGTCATCGAGAAGATCGAGACCAGGTACGGCGGAGGGATCTCCGAGGGATACGCCAAGGTCTATGAGTCGGAGGAAGCCGCGCTCGAGTATGAGTCCGAGCACTTCCTCAAGAGGAACGGCATAAGCAAGCCCGAGTACAAACCTGCCGAGGAGCAGCCTGCGGAGTGATCCTGATGGCAGACAAGAAGAAGGCGAAGGCGTCCGTGAAGAAGGCAAGCTCATACAGCGTCTCCGACGGGAAGGTTGAGAGGACGAAACCGGTGTGCCCCAAGTGCGGCCCCGGCGTATTCATGGCCGCTCACAAGGACCGCGTCTCCTGCGGGAAGTGCGGTTACACAGAGTTCAAGAAAGAGTAAGATCAGATCCTCTCTGTGATGATCCGGAGCTGAAAATCCTTTCCCAACCCTCTTCATTCTCGGGGCATATGTTATAGCCAGGACATTATCAGGGCCTCCGGAGCCTTGGACCCGGGTTCGAATCCCGGTGTGCCCGCCATTCATCAGATTCGGGCAGCTGCATAACGGACCTCACAACGCTTATTCGGGCAGGCTCGAAGGCAGCAGGTATGAAAGGGTCCCGCCGCACGGATGCGGCAGACCCTCCTCCGGTTTCGGGAATCCGTTCCTCACTGCCTCCTCAGAACCATCGCAGCTATGACAACAGCAAGGACTGCCGCTCCTATCTCCAGGAGTATCATTGCGTTGCTTTCGGTGATCCCGACCTCTGTGCTACCTGCGTCCTCTGTGCCCTCAGCCACGATCTCGAAGTCCGAGGGGGCCAGGGTAAGGATGTAGTTGCCGAGGACCGGTTCCAGCGACCCCAGTGTCATGGCGTACGTGCCTGCGCCTTCACCTGCGGTTCTGGATAAGGAACCGGTCACGGGGATGGGCTCGGACAGGGTGTAGGTGAGTTCAGGGTCCGCCTCGCCGTAGACCTTGCTCAGGACGACAGGGGTGACGATGATCTCCTTCTGAGATATCGTCCAGTAGACATCCTTGATCTCATCCGTACCGTCAGACCATATGTATCCCGAGGAAAGGGTCGCCGTTGCCGTGTGTGTGCGGGCACTGGTCGCAATGTAGCCAGACAGTGTATATCCGGTTCCGGACAGGACGCCGGTCTGCGCCGACCCGTCGTATGTAAGGTCGGTCACGGGAGCGGGAGCATCCACTATGGTCTTCCAGACGGCCGTGACGGTCACGTCCTCAGCAGGCATGGTCGCAGGTACGGCCGGAGACCATCCTCCGAAGCGGTGTCCCGCCCTGGTCGGGTCCGCCGGGGGAGTGACCGTCGATTCATAGCATCCGGTTATGGCATCAACGGCTGTCCCCTCGCCAGGATCGAAGGTTATGGTATACTGAACGACCGTCCATACAGCTTTGAGCTCGATGTTCTCTGCAGGCATAGTGCTGAAAGTGTATGGGGATCCGCTGAGGGTCCACTCCTTGAACGTGCATCCTGTTTTTGTCGGGTTTGACGGTGCGGTCACAGCGGCCCCATGCACTTCAATTATGTCATCGACATCCGTCCCCTCGTCAGAGTCGAAGGATATGATGTAGATGCCTTTTATTTCAAAGGTAACAGATGGGACGACCATCGCCAGCACATAGTTGCCGCTGACGGGTTCCAGAGTATCCATCAATATGACATACGTACCTATGTCATCGCCTGAGTCTCTGGACAGGGACCCTGTTACGTCAATCGCTTCGGACAGGGCATAGGTGAGGACCGGATCCGCCTGGTTATAAGCCTTGCTCAGGGCGTCCGGGGTGACGGTGACATCCTTCGGAGATATGACATAATCGACGGTCTCGTCCACCGCGAACACATAGTTGGGGCTGCCGGAGGCCAGGGTCCCCTTCAGTATCTTGTATGTGCCTGCATCGCAGACCGTGCCGATGGTCAGGGCTCCGGCGGCGGCCACTCCGTCGGGGAGTGTTTCTGCGAAAGTCAGGCTGACAGGCGCGGACCCGGTATAGGTCATGGTCTGACCCGCGGCAGGTGTGATCGTGAGCTCCTGAGGAACTACGATCAGATTCCCTGCGACGCAGGAGAAGACGTAATTGGCGGCCGCTCCGCCGGAAGGAGTCAGCATATAGGTGCCAGCGTTGACGTTGGCGTTCGTGACCGTCGGTGCGGTGTAACCTGCAGCGGTCAGTGCGGTCTCGCCGTTGACGAAGCCGGTAACGCTGACTGTAAGCGCAGGCGAACTGCCGAAGACCGCCGTCCCGCCTCCGTAGGTGGCGGAGAGGGTGGCCTTCGTTATGAGCACTGTTTCAGACCCGATGTAGTCTGTGTGGTTGGCCTTGATGACCTTGAAGTATACGGTGTAGGTGCCGGCATTAATGTAGGTCAGGGGATCCGTGCCGTACGTCATTCCGTCGGTGCTGTAAGAAATAGTGCCGTTATGGGTCACTGCTATGCCGTGGGACGCACCGTCGTAGATTCCCGTGTATCCTTCGGAGGACACAATCTGGTTCGCCTTGTTTATCAAAAAGTCCGCCGTTTCCAGGATCAGATCGTAGTTGTCGCCTGCGGACAGAGTGCCGAGGATTATGAGATAAGTGCCGATGTTGTCGTCGCCCTCTCTGGAGAGGGCCCCCGTCATGCTGACCGTCTCGGACAGAGTGTAGGTCAAGACAGGATCGCCACTGCCGAATATCTTGGACTGGCCTGCGTCAGGTGTCACTGTGACTGTCTTGCGGGCGATCAGGAATGTGCCGACCGCTTCTCCTTCGTAGTTCCCGGCTCCGGTGACGGTCACCGTTGCGGTCCCGGCGATCATGTTGTCCGTGTAGGATATCGTGTAGTCGGTGCCCTCATCGAGGGTGATGCCGCCCAGGGTGACAACGGTATCGGGCTCCATCGGGGATCCGTTGTAGATCTGGTCCGCCGCATTGACGGCGGCCGCGGACAGATCCCTCTCCGTTATCTCGAAGCAGACGGCGGGGGTTACCATGACCAAACTGTAGTTGGAGCCTGCGGACATCTTGCTGAATTTTATAAGGTAGGATCCGACGTCCTCGCCTGCATCTCTTTGCAATGTTCCGGTGACGGCCACGTTAAGTTCCTTGGACAAAGTGTATGTGAGAACGGGGTCCCCTCCGCCGTAGACCTTGCTCAGCGCATTCGGGATAACGGTTACCGTCATGGGGGCTATGGACCACGAGATCTCCGCCGGATCAATGGAACCGCCGGACCATATGTACCCGTCGTTGAGGGTTGCCGTTGCCGTGTAGTTGCCGGCATTGATCGCGGTGCGGCCTGTCAAGGTGTATCCTGCATCGCCGAGTACGCCGATCTGCGGAGTTCCGTCATAGGTGATATTGGAGATTCCTTTTGGCGTCGCCACGTTGGCCTTGTTCACATTCAAAGTCCCTGCCGTGAAGGTTATCTCATAATTGGCGGAGGTGAGGCCTGACGGCCCTATCGTGAAGGTCGCCGCAAAAGCGCTCCCGTTGTAGGCGCACTCAAAATTCAGAATCCCTCCGAGATCAGACTCGCTATCCGTGCCGACGAATCCGGAGTACATCACAGTGTATGCCGTGAAGGGGTTAGGGAACGTCACGCTCTTATCCTCTGCGGTGACCGTCAGCGGAGCCTTGGTTATCGTGAAGTCCGCGTCAACCAGGATCAACTTGTAGTTATTGCCTGCAGACAGGTTGCCGAGGGTTATGGCATAGGTGCCGGCACCATCGTCGGTTATCCTTCCAAGGGCTCCGGAGAGACTGGCCCTCGCAGTCTCATCGGAAAGGGTGTAGGTGAGTTCAGGGTCCGCCTCGCCGTAGACCTTGGATTGCCCGTCATCAGGCGTAACCATAATCTCCTTTTTAGTGATCTCGAAGTTCCCGATCACCGACCCTGAGTAGTTGCCTATTCCGGTTATGGTTACTGTTGCCGTTCCGACATTAATGTTGTCGGAATAGAGCACGGCGTAATCGACGCCATTCACAAGAGTTATGACGTGAAGAACCGAGTCTATGGTCTCCTCAAGAGTGACCGTGAAACCGGGTCTTATGCTCTTGCTTGTGTAAATATGGTCTGATATATCAGAGACATCAGCCCCGGTCACGTCGAGAATCGTCAGCTCCCTGAGGGCCAGGTCATTCCAGCCCGGTGCACTTTGGTCAAATCCCGCCGTCCCTTCATAGTAATAAATGGTCATTCCCGCATGTGTCCACGTACTCCCGACGGCCGGAGCATCACCCAGGAATCTAATGTTGTCTAAAGAAAAGCAGACCTGGAACGCACTGTCACCTATTGAGTTGACACTGTCGGGGATTATTACGGAAACTAAATTGGCACAGAGATAGAATGCACACTTGTCTATGGATT
>JAAYKC010000086.1 GCA_012522645.1 Thermoplasmatales archaeon | reverse complement strand
GGAAGCGGCGGTAAGCCCTGCCGCTCCTGATCCTATGATAACGATTCTTCTGACCATTGGACTCTGAATCGGTTGATGGTCGGTTACACTATTAAACGATTTTCAGAATCATGCTCAGGGCCGAGAGGCAAAAGATATAACGGGAACGGTTATCGGACTCTCATGGAGAAAAGGAGATCCGCATCCCGGCCCGAGGCCGTCTGGAAGGAGAAGGACCTTGTGTCGGGGCAGGAGGAGGACGCCATGGTGGCGATATTCCGTACCAGCGGATGCTCCTGGGCCAAGAAGGGCGGCTGCACCATGTGCGGTTACAGCTCGGCATCTCTTTCAGAAGTGACAACAGAAGATCTGATGAGCCAGATCGACGAGGTCATGAGGAAGTACGGCGGGGAGAAGTTCGTGAAGATCTATACTTCCGGCAGCTTCCTCGATGACAACGAGATCCCGCCGGAGGTCAGGGAGAGGATATTCTCCGAGTTCTCCGAATGCTCCCGCATACTCTTCGAGAGCCGCCCGGAGTACGTGACCAGGGAGTCTCTTTCACAGGTCCCTAAGACCGTCACGCTGGCACTAGGCCTTGAATCCTCGGATCCCGACGTGCTGTCCAAGTCCGTGAGGAAAGGTTTCACGCCGGAGGATTCCCGCAGAGCGGGAGAATGCGCCAAGGATGCGGGACTGTGCGTCAGGACATATCTTCTTCTGAAGCCTCTGTTCATGACCGAATCCGATGCGATAGAGGATGTGCTCAGATCGATAGCGTTCGCCGATACGTTCTCGGATGAGATATCCGTCAATCCCGTGAACGTGCAGCGCGGAACATACCTCGAGCATCTGTGGCGCAGAGGCAGTTACCGTCCGCCCTGGATATGGTCTCTGACCGAAGTGATAACAAAGGCGGCCCCCGTTACCAAGGCAAGGATAATGTCCTCTCCTTCGGGAGGCGGATCCCAAAGGGGGGTCCACAATTGTGGAGCATGCGACAGCAAGGTTTTAGATGCAGTTCATGAATTCTCCATCACACAGGACACCGGATGCATGGATGTTCATTGTGAATGTGAAACGAGATGGAGAAGGTATCTCGAGTCGGAGAGGATGCTGGGAACGGCGGCGGACATCGATCGCGGCATCAGGGACGAACTCATGTTGGCAGGTAGGTAATCATGGTAGAGTACGATATCAAGAAGGGATGGTACAGCAAAATCGAAGGGGACAACCTCAGGGAGATGATGAAGAAAACCTTCGGCAATGCGAAAGCCGAGGGTAAAAAAATCGTCTCGGAATACGGGATACTGACCCGTATCGAGGTGGAGATCCTCTCAAAGGCCTCAATGGAACTGGTCACGGAATCCGCGAAGGACGGTCTGACCGACGAGGCGATCCTGGATGCCAAGAGGAAGCTCAATGTTTTCGTGGAAGAGGCTACCGGGTTCGATGTCAAGGCCCGTAAGAAGAGGGCACAGGACAAGGCCAAGAAGGGCCTGTGACCCGCCCCGTTCATACTGTATAAAGGGAAGAGGGAACTCTTATATACAGGTCGTTCATACGACGGCACAGATTAACGCGCGCAGCGTTTGACCAGACGCATCGGGCAATGCGGTTGCAACCCATGCTCTCACCCGCACAAAATGTTCTGGGTGAGATACGGCGTCACGGTCAGAGGTCAGGGCGTGAGAATCGGATGAAGAACGCGAGATTAGCGAAGATACTCTCGCAGGATGCGTAAAATGGCACAGAAAAGACGTCCGAGAAGGGGTTCCTTGGGATACGGTCCGAGGAAAAGAGCGCAGTCACAGACCCCGAGACTGGATTCCTGGGCAGAGGGCAGCGGAGCCCCTAAGATCCAGGGATTCGCCGGTTACAAGGCCGGTATGACTCATGCATTCTCTATAGACAAACGTGTGAAGAGCACGACCTCCGGAATGGAGCTCCAGGTACCGGTGACGGTTGTGGAGGTCCCTCCGATGAAGGTAGCGGCAGTAAGGTTCTATGCGTCCGGACTGGACGGACTGAAGACCGCCGGCGAGGTTTGGGCCCAGGATCTGGACCCGCTTCTCTCCAAGCGTCTTTCCGTTCCCAAGGCGCACACAGAGGCCTCCTTCTCCAAGTACGACGGAGTAGAGGTCGAGGACGTCCGCGTTCTGGCATACACCCAGCCCAAGATGGTCAAAGGGGTGCCCAAGAAGGTCCCTGATCTGATGGAGCTCAGGATCGGAGGCGGTACGATCGATGAGAGGATCGCCTATGCCAAGGGAATTCTCGGGACAGAGGTCGGCATATCCGACTTCGCCGAGGAAGGCGATTTCGTAGATGTCATCGCAGTCACCAAAGGTAAGGGGTTCCAGGGCTCCACGAAGCGTTTCGGTCTGAAGCTGCTCTCTCACAAGAACAGCAAGCACCGCCGCGGAGCAGCCAACATGGGACCCAAGAGGCCCGGATACGTGAGAGGCTCAGTACCCATGGCCGGACAGCTCGGATACCACCAGAGGACCGAGTGCAACAAGCAGCTTATGAAGATCGGCGCAGAAGGCGCTGAGATAACCCCGAAGGGCGGTTTCCTCAATTACGGAGTCGTATCCAACCAGTACATCCTGGTGCACGGATCCGTCCCGGGACCCACCAAGAGGCTCATAAGGCTCAGGGACCCCGTGAGGCTCCCGAAGAAAGCGATCAAAGAGGTCAGCGTCACGTATGTCTCGACCGAGTCGAAGCAGGGAGCGTGATTCTAAATGAATAAGACTAATGTTTATTCCGTCAACGGAGAGGTCTCCGGTAACATCGATGTGCCGGAGGCGTTCAGCACACCTTACAGGCCTGATGTCATAAAGAAGGCAGTTCTGGCCGCTGCGGCCAACGGGAGGCAGCCCTACGGGCCCTCACCCAAGGCCGGTATGAGGCACTCCGTCAGCACATGGGGCAAGGGCCGCGGAGTGGCCCGTGTCCAGCGTTTGAAATCCGGCAGCAAGGGTGCCGAGTCGCCCAACAACGTGTCCGGCCGCAGAGCGCACCCGCCGGTCCCGGAGAGGAAATGGGCCCAGAAGGTCAACGCCAAGGAGCTGGCGCTCGCCCGCAGATCTGCGCTGGCCGCAACCGGCAGCAAGGACTGCGTCAAACAGCGCGGACACCAGTTCGAGGATACACTGACGTTCCCCCTTGTGGTGGACGATGCCTTCCAGGACATACAGACCACTTCTGAGGTCTACGAGGCGCTTAACAGCCTCGGAATCGGATATGATGTGGACCGCGCCAAGTACGGTACGAAGATCCGTGCGGGGAAGGGCAAGATGAGGAACAGGAGATACCGCACACCCGTGTCCATACTCATTGTGGTGGAAAGCAGGGATTCACCGGTCGCCAAGGGCGCCAACAACCTCCCGGGAGTGGAGGTCGAAGCCGTCAGCAACCTGAACACATCCACTCTGGCTCCCGGAGGGGACGCAGGCAGGCTGACAGTGTTCACCAGATCCGCCTTCGAGAAGATCGGGGGGTGGACCCAATGAGGCGCAGTGACGTTCTCATAAGACCCTTCGTCACAGAGAAGTCCATGAATCACACGTCGGGAACCCCGACGCAGAACTTCACTGACGGCAACAGGATCGAGTTCATAGTCCACAGGGATGCGGATAAGGCCCTGATCAAGGATGTCTTCGAGGAGAGCTTCGAGGTCAAGGTCGAGAGGATATGGACCAGGATCCAGAAGGACGGTAAGCATGCGATCATCAAACTCGCCGACGGCTACTCTGCGGAGGATGTCGGAATGAGAGTCGGAGTATTCTGAGGTGTGTTGAAATGGGAAAAAGATTGAGACCCCAGAGAAGAGGCCGCGGAACCCCCAGGTACCGCTCCCCCAGCCACAGGCATGTGGATGACGTGAGACTTCCGGCATTCAATGAGGGTGCGGGGACCATCACGGACCTCATACACGCACCCGGAAGATCCAGCCCGTTGGCCGTCGTAGATTTCAACGGCACTGCCGACTATCAGCTGGCTGCTGAAGGGATGAGCGTGGGACAGAGGATAAGCGTCGGCCCCGGAGAGATAGCGGTCGGCAACATCATGAGGCTGTCCGCAATACCCGAGGGAACGGCAGTTCACAACATCGAGAAGATCCCCGGAGACGGAGGCAAGTTCGTCAAAGCGGCGGGCGCATCGGCTCAGGTGGTAAGCAGAGGCAGCATAGTCGTTCTTCAGATGCCGTCAGGCGAGATGAAGGACTTCCACCCCGAATGCCGCGCTGTGGTAGGCGTGGTCGCCGGAGGCGGAAGGACCGACAAGCCCCTTGCCAAAGCGGGTAAGAAGCACCACACCCACAGGTCGATCGCCAAGGACAACTTCCATGTAAGCGGAGTTTCGATGAACCCCGTCGATCACCCGCACGGAGGAGGCAGCCACCCGCACGTCGGAGGCCCCAGCACAGTCAGCAGGAACGCCTGGCCCGGACAGAAGGTAGGACGTCTGTCCCCCCAGAAGAAGAAAAAGAAGAGGTGAGTTGAATGGCAAAAGCAAAGATAATACCAGGCTCGGCGAAGGCTTCCAGGAGAAAGTCGAGGAAGAAGGCCAGCGCGATCCAGGCAAGGAGGAAGAAGGAGTTCCTCTATCGTGGATACACAATGGAGGAGCTTCTAGAGATGCCCTTCGACGAGGTCCTGATGCTCATGCCTGCCAGGTCCAGAAGGACGTATCTGCGCGGGCTTAACTACGAGCAGCAGATGCTCTTCGACAAAGTGGTGGCGGCAGAGGAGGGAGAGAAGGTGAGGACACACCGCAAGGACCTCCCTATAGTCCCCCAGTTCGTCGGGAAGACAATAAGCGTGTACAACGGGAAGGAATTCAAGGACATAGAGGTGAAGCCCGAGATGATCGGCCACTTCGTAGGAGAATTCGTATTGACAAGGAAGGTTCCGCAGCACTCCGGCCCCGGTGTCGGTGCTACGAGGTCGTCCAAGTTCATGCCGCTGAAGTGAGGTGAAATGTATGGCAGGATACACAATGGAATCTGATCCCGATACGTCCGCGAAAGCGATCGGAAGGGACTTGCCCATATCCCCCAAGTTCTCCCGCGAGATATGCGGGATGATCCGCGGCATGAAAGTAGAGGAGGCGGTCAACGCCCTCGGGGATGTCATATCCCTCAGGAAGGCAGTACCTCTGAAGAGGTACAACAAGCGCGTCTCCCACAAGAAGGGGACCGGACCCGGAAGATACCCGGTGAAGGCCGCCGAGGCGATACTGAGTGTGATCGAGAGCGCCGTCTCCAATGCGGAGTACAAAGGGCTCGATGCGGACAATATGTTCGTATCGACCATATCCGCATCCAGGGGACAGACCATGCACGGCCGCATGCCCAGGGCGCACGGGAGAGCCACCCAGTGGAACCAGGAGACGGTCAACCTCGAGGTAATATTAGAGGAGGCAGAGTGAATATGGCATCCGAAAGGAAATTCATAGCCGAGAATATACGCAGGGTCCTCCTCAGGGAGTACCTCATGAAAGAGGTCAGCCGTGCTGGCTTCGGCGGACTGGACGTTCAGAGGACGCCCATGGGAACCAGTATTATACTGACCACGGAGCGCCCCGGTCTGGTGATCGGCAAGAAAGGACAGACGATAAAGAACCTGACTGTTGCAGTGGAGGACAAGTTCAACTTCGAGAATCCGAAGATCGAGGTTCTCGAGGTCGCGGATCCCAACCTCAACGCGCAGATAATGGCTGAGAAGCTGGCCTTCTCTCTGGAGAGAGGATGGCACTTCCGCAGGGCGGGGCACTCCACGGTGCGCAGGATCATGGATTCCGGCGCCAAGGGATGCCACATAATGCTTGCGGGCAAGCTCACAGGCCAGAGGCACAGGAGAGAGAAATTCAAAGAGGGCTACATCAAGTTCTGCGGAGAGCCGAAGCTGCAGTTCATGGAACGCGGATATGCGACCGCCAAGCTCAAGATGGGCATAATCGGCGTGACCGTGGACATCATGGAATCGGATTCCAGGCTCCCGGACGAGATCAAAGTGCTCACCAAGACGGAGGTTGCCCAGGTATTCCCTGAGCTTCTCGATGAGACGCCGGCCCCCATAGTGGATAAGAACCTCCTGGAAGAGAAACCCGTTGAGGAGGAACCTGCGGCAGAGGAGCCCAAAGAGGAGAAGCCCAAGGCCAAGCCCAAGGCGAAGCCTAAGGCAGAGCCCAAAGCGGATGAGCCTGCGGC